>PUOC01000039.1 GCA_003551965.1 Clostridiales bacterium
CTGGAGTATCTGGATGATGCCAGTATCTTTGGTGCGCAGGAAGACCCGACCGCCCTGCTGCGGGAATTGCAGGCGCTGCGCTTCGAGATGGAAACCGAGAAGCAGCGACTTGAGAAGGAAGGGCGTGAACACAGGCAGTCTCTTCAGGAGCTGCAGAACAGGATGCGCCAGTGGTACGGGGGAGATCTGGAGCAGAAGCTCGTGGTGAATCTGACCACGAACGGAACAGGCGAAGTCTTTTTGACGGCGTTTTCCTCCCATGCCCAGTGGCAGCCCTTCTATGAGGCGGCTTTGGATTCGGAAAATAGTACGGTCACATTGCAGTCGTACGTGGCGGTGCGGCAGCGGACCGGATTGGCCTGGGACGGCACAATCCGCAGTCACACCGCAGCCCCGACCGACGCCGTGGGTATGCCGGCTGTTTCACCGCTGGTGGCCCGTGCCGCTGAACCGGCTCCGCCCATGCCGACCCGAACAGAAACTCGGGCTCCCGCTGCGTTTATGATGGACGAAGAAATGAAAGAGGCTGTTCCGGAAATGGTGCAGGTGGACAGTGCTGCAGGGGTGATCTTCAGCGGTGCAGGCCGGGTGGAAAGCGACGGTAACCAAGAACGCCTGACTGTGGCCCTGGACTCCCTGGCTGTAGACATTCAATCAACACTGCTGCCCTTTCAATCCGAACAGGCATGGCTGCTGACCGAAACCAAGGAACCGATGCGTGCTTTACTGCAGGGCGAGGCAGAACTGATAGTAGACGGCGCACTCAGCGGCCGCAGCCAACTACGGCATACGGGCGGCGGTGAAACGCTGGAGCTGGCCTTTGGCCGCTCGCCACTGGTGACCGCCGAACGCACACCCGTTGTCTATACCGAAACGCGCACTTGGCGCGGGCGCGAGGTGCTGCGGGACGGCTACCATCTGGATGTTCGCAACGGGACCTCCCGGGAACTGGATGTAAAGGTAGTGGACCGGGTGCCGGTTTCCGGCCATGATCGCATCAGCGTCAAAACCGACATCGATCCCGCGCCCGACGAAGATGAGGAGGGCATCCTTACTTGGTACCTGACCCTGGCACCCGGCGAGTCGCGGCAGTTTAAGGTGGAGTATGAAGTGGAGTACCCCGGGGACACGGATTTGTCAATCCGCTGATGGTGAACGCTGCCGCTGGGCACAGAGGTAAGATGGTGGCTTAGGCCGATCAGTGTGAGATGCCTTCTGCGGGGATAGCTATGACAGTTAGGTGGATGCTCCATGGCAGTGTTGGTCTGGATACTGGCGGCGGTGGCCGCAGCGGTTGTCATATGCTTCGTCTGGCCGTTGTCCTATGCCTGCTGGGGCCGGTGGCACAACGGCCCGGCGTATGAGGTTAGCATCGACTATCTTCTGTTCCGCTTCAGCCGCAGTTTACACCGCGGCACCTGCCGCCAATCGCTGCAATTTCTGTACTGGTCTCGTGCGCCGAGACCGAAACGAAAAACCCGGGCAGCAACGAAAACCGGAACGCAAAGGACAGAAGAAGAGAAACCGGGCGAAACTTTTTCGCTGCTGCGGATTTGGCAGAGTTTTACGAGGGATGATGCAGAGCACCTACTGCAGCTGCTGCGGGATCTGATCGGGTACGTGCGTCCTTATACAGGACGAGTGCGGCTTGATCTTGGCTTTGAAGAACCCGAGTACAACGGAGCGGTTGCCGGCCTGTATTACAGCGCGCTTTCTCTGTGGCGCCCACTTCCTGTTACCCTGACCATACATTGGGAGGAGGTCTGCCTGGACATGGAGGCCGAAGCGAGAGGGCGGGTTCGGCCGGTGCAGATTGGTCTGCTGCTGGGACGCTATGTGTTGTGCCGAAGGGGTTTGGCTTTCTTGACGCGGGCACGGAAATATGTCCGCCGCCGAAAGGAGAAGAGCATCTGTGAGTACGATTAAGGACATGATGGAGTCCATGTACAGCCGTCTGGATAGATTTCTCAAGACCGAGACAGTGATTGGCGAACCCAAGACCGTAGGTTCTGTGCAGCTGATCCCCATCGTAACAGCTTCCTTCGGCTTGGGCGGCGGCTTCAGCGATGGTGCTGGTTCCAAAGATTCCGACAACGGTGCCGGCGGAGGGCTGGGCTGTCGGATCTCGCCCAATGCCATTTTAGTCATACAGGGAGACGATGTAAAGTTGGTCTCCTTGGAAAGCCGCAGATCACTGGATAAACTATTTGAGCAGGTGCCGGACATTTTGAAAATGGTGAAGGAAATGACTGAAAAAGGCGTTTCCCAAGAGGAAGAGGAAGGAAAGGAGTCCAAAACAGAGGAATAGGGAAACGGACGGGGGCATGGCAAAGCTCCGTCCTTTTCTTCTGCATCGGAGGCAAGACAGCTGAAGGAACTTGTACACCGTCTGAGAGAAGCAGGCGGCCTGTAAATAGCTGGCAGCCACAGGGGGTAATAGACATGGAACAGTGGAACGGAGATTGGAGACCATTAGTGGACCTGTGGCGGCAGACGCTGCAGAGTACGTGGCCGGTGACGGTCCAGGGATTTCGGGACGTGGTCGAAGGCGGTCCCTGGACAGGTACAGTCGAAATCCGGGCGGGTAGTATGGCGGGCGCCTGTTTAGGGACAACCTCTGGCAGTGTGGGGCAGATTCTGCTGCTGTTAGTCCGTCCTGACTGTCAGCGGCAGGGATTGGGCAGGACACTCCTGGCTGCGACCATAGAGGAACTGGCAGAACAGGGGGCTTGTTGCATTGAGGCAGGGGCAGGGGCAGGATCCTATTTTTGGCCCGGTATTCCCGCCAATCTTCCGCCGGCGCTTTCGTTTTGGAAAAGCCAGGGCGGGCTATGGTATGAGACGACCGTGGACATGATCTTAGGTCTGCGGCAAGAACACCGTGTGGCCGACCGCTGCCCAGGCGAGCTGTCCTTGGACGCTGCTATCGCCGTAGCCGGACGTGAGGCTTGGGCAGAAGTGCGGCAATTTGCTGCGGTCCATTTTCCCGATTGGTATCCTTTCTATGCAGCGGCCACCACCGGCGGCGCCCGGAATTATCCCCTGGTGGCACGGCAAAACGGCGAAGTGGTGGGAGCAGCGCTGTTGGAACCGAACAGCTGCCTGTGGAGCCCGCTGTTTGATGGTCCCGTGGGCAGCATCGGAGCTGTAGGTGTAGCGGAGCACGCCCGGAGACAGGGAATCGGTTTGGCCCTGTCGGCCAGGGGAGCAGATCTTCTCCAGGAATGGGGTATGTTCCATGCCTACCTTGGCTGGACTTGGCTGGTGGATTGGTATGGGCAACTCGGCTTCGAAGTATGGCGCACCTATGAGCGGGCGCACATCAAGATAGGCCGCAGGCAGTAGTTGAAAGCCTAGTTTCAGCCCGCATGGGCAGACCGGCAGGGGCGCTCTTTTCACGGCAGCAAACGGGTCACACGATATGGGAGGGTTCGAAATACCGTGCAGTAGTGCCACGTCTTGGATGAAGCTGCCAAGCAAGAGATCCATGCGCTGCATCTGCCGGGATGAACGTCCCGGCGGTGCCGCCGTTTTATAAGAACCCATGGTTTCCATGCAGCAAACGGCTGCATAAGAGCGAGGAGGAAGACAAGATGCTTAAGTTTGATGAAGATGCCTATCGAGGCAATGCCAAAGCAACTTACGATACGAGGCCGTGTATCGAAAAGGCGGCCGATGCCGCGGCAGACCAAGGGTTCAGCAATATTTTCTTCATTGCTGTGGGCGGATCGCTGGCGATTCTGTGGCCTCTGCGGGAGATGATCACCCAGATTTCTGCAATTCCGGCCTTTGCGGAAAATGCTGCGGAAATCGTACATACGGGCCACGGACAGCTTCATCGTGATTCCTTGGTTATTACCGCCTCCAAGTCGGGCGATACAAAAGAAACCGTGGCCGCAGCCAAGTGGTGCAGCGAGCAAGGCATACGCGTGGTATCGCTGGTCGGGGCCGACGACGCACCGCTGGCCGAATACTCCCGCTGGGTACTGCCCAATCGAGCGCAGAACGGCGTGGAATTTCAGTATATGCAGTTGTTCCTGTTTGTTTTCCGCCTCTTGCAGCATCGGGGATCGTTTCCAGCCTACGAGCGTTTTGCTGACCAGCTGCGGCACCTGCCCGAGAATCTCCTGACCGCCAAAGCCCAGTTTGAACCGGAAGCAAACCGTATCGCCGCCAGCCGTCATAACGAGCCCTATAGTATCTGGGTCGGCAGCGGCGAGATGTGGGGCGAGGTGTACCTATTCTCTATGTGTGTTTTGGAAGAAATGCAGCGGGTCAAAGGAAAAGCGGTTTCTTCCTCGGAGTTTTTTCACGGCACCTTGGAGTTGGTCGACAAAGATATGCCTGTCTTTCTAGTCAAAGGAGAGGGGTCCCGGCGAGTTCTCGACGAACGTGTGGAAGCATTCTGCCGCCAGTACACGGATAAACTGACGGTTATCGACACCAAGCAGTTCGCTATGCCCGGTATTGACGATACTTTTCGCTGGATTATTGCTCCCGCCGTATCCTCGGCATTGCTGGTGGATCGACTGGCGGTGTATTACGAAAAGTATACCGGGTATGATCTCAGTCGCCGCCGCTATTATCGGCGGGTCGATTATTGAACGGCCGCGGGACAAACGCTGCTTCACGGGAGGTGCCGGTGTGGGATTGAATGCGCAGATAGGAATTTGCAGAAGGACGGTGGCTGTGAGAATATGGCTTGTGTTCGCGGCGCTGGCTGCTGTGCATATGGTGTTTTGCTGTACCGTGGGCGCGTCGGCCGGTGCCGTGTACCGGGGTCTTGTGGAGAAGCTGTCCATTGGTGTGCCGCAGTCGCAGGTTCTGGCTTGGGGCGGTGAACCCGTACTGCGGGTCCCGACTCCCCATGGCTATGAATGGCTGGTGTACAGCGGAACAGAAGGGGAGTATGTGCAGGTTGCGGCTGCTAACGGACGGGTCGTGGGATTTTATACTAAAAGGGAGGGCTTTTCCTATGCCGGCGTGGCGGTGGGAGATACCGCTGTTGGTGCCCGAAACCCCACCCTGATGGACCGTGTGTCTGTGCAGTATGCAGGCGCCTCCGTTGAGATTGCTCCTGCCGACGGTACCGCCGATTGGATCTATCTGTATGCCCAGGAGGGCGGCTCCGTTCCCACGCTGGTCCATTTCTTTATCGACCGTATGGATGGTTCCCGCATAACGGCCATTATGGTCATGGAGCTTCCCAAGGCCTTGGCCTCGGGATACCATTCGTATGAAATGCAGTGGCGCGGCCAGCGGCCGTCACTGGAAAGCGAACCTATTACGGGCCAGAAACAGACACGGGCGGATCAGGCTACGGCAAGACAACTGTTCTATCTGGCCAACGCTTCCCGTTCCCGGCACGGTCTGGAGCCGCTGCGGTGGGACGAGACCGCTGCTGCTGCTGCCCGCGCCCACTCACAGGACATGGTGGCCCATGGATTTTTCTCCCACAAATCGGAGACCCGCGGCCAGCCGTGGGATAGGGCCGATGAAGCCGGTTTGGAGTACGCGACGCTGGGAGAGAACATCGCCATGGGCAGTGCCGATGCGATCACAGCGCATCATGGCTGGATGAACAGTCCCGGCCACCGCAGCAGCATTCTTTCCCGCCGCTTCGATGCCATGGGTGCCGGCAGCGCCGAAAGCACTGCGTTGACGCAGGTCTTCTTGGAGAGCCTGCCATAGGGGGAAATACCCCGCCCTATACCTTCGAAAGGCGCGGCCAAAGCAGTACCGGCCTCAAGCCTTTCCGGACCAGGATTTTCTGGCAGGAAAACAATAGGGGGTGCCGGAATATGGGATCATATGGCCGCGAGAAATTCACCGAATCCTGATCGGCAGGTTGAAACTGCGGCGACAGCGGAGGAGGTCTTTGTATGCGGAAAATAGCCATCATTGGTGCTGGAAGCATCGTGTTCTGCAAGACTCTGGTACTGGATGTCCTGGCAACCCAGGGGCTTGAGGATACGCATTTTGTACTGATGGCTCCCAGTCGGCGGCGAACGCCGCAGGTGGCAGCCTTTATCGAGCGCGTCATTGATCAAAACGGGTTGCCTGCCAAGGTATCGGTGACCACTGATCGCCGCCAGGCACTGGAGGGAGCGGATTACGTCATAGCCGCCTATCAAATCGGCGGCCTGACGCAGTTCCAACAGGATTATGCGATTCCGAAGCAGTACGGCGTTGATCAGTGCATCGGCGATACACTGGGCCCTGGAGGCATTTTTCGAGCCCTGCGCACGATTCCCGTGACCATGGACATGGCTGAAGATATCCAGGAACTTTGCCCGGATGCCTATCTGTTGAACTATGTCAATCCCATGGCCATGGTCTGCTGGGCTCTGGGGCTTACGGATGTGAAATTCGTTGGACTGTGCCACGGGGTGCAGACGACGCTGGATCTGGTTTCCGGTTATGTGGATGTGCCTAAGGAAGAAATCGATTTTCTCTGCGCCGGCATCAACCATATGGCCTGGTTTTTGAAGCTGGAGCACCGCGGGCGTGACCTCTATCCGGTTCTGGCACGGCGCTTTGAACAGCCGGGGTACTATGTCAATGAAAAGGTCAGGGGTGAGGTGTTCCGCCATTTTGGCTATTTCATGACCGAATCCACCGGCCATCTTTCGGAATACATTCCCTGGTTCCGCAAGAACCAACAGGCCTTGGAACTGTACTGCGATGAACCGGCTTTTGGCGGAGAGTCCGGTGCCTATCTGCGATGGTGCCGCGATGTGGCCGACAAGTACGCAGCAGAGGATCTTCTTGCCGGAGAACCGGCCCAGCTGCCGACCCGCAGCGTGGAGTACTGTTCCTATGTAATTGAGGCCTTGGAAACGGGATGCACATTCAAATTTAACGGCAATGTCCGCAACAACGGCATGATTGCCAATCTTCCTGAAGACTGCTGTGCCGAGGGCCCTATCTTCGCCGATGGCACCGGCCTGCAGCCAACCCTCGTCGGACAGCTTCCGTCGCCATTGGCGGCACTGAACTTGACCAATATCAATGTCCAGCGCTTGACGGTAGAAGCAGCCCTCAGTGGAGATCCGGAAATGGTGGTCCAGGCCGCCGCTTTGGATCCACTGACTGGGGCTGTGTTGACGTTGAAAGAGATCCGGGACATGGTAACGGAGATGATGGAACACCAAGCGGCTTGGCTGCCGCAGTTTGGCGGCAGAACACCGCGGCCTGTACCGGCGATCCATGTTCCCAAGGATGTTGAGCGTGCTGATGTTCCCATCGATCCGGCACTGGCCATTGCGGCGCGGTTCGGCGAACTGGCCCGGTAGAGACTTTGCCGCTGGTGAATGGACGTTGGCCGCGACGGCAAGAATTTCCAGACAGCAGGGAGGTTGTTCGGAATGTGTGATACAGCGGTTGTCTTTGCCGGGGACGGAGACCAGCGGCACTCCTGCTTCGCCAAAAATTCTGATCGGGACGCCGCGGAACTGCAGATGATAGAGGTGTCCCTTGATCCCGCGGCCGAATTTGCAAAAAGGCCCTATTTCGAATACCACAACAGTTACCAGCGTCATTGCCTGCCCGCACTGCGCAGCGTGTTTTCCCGCTGGGGGCATCCGTACCGGGCGGTTATTTCGCGTCCTGTTTGGATGTGGGGTGCGGAAATGGGAATCAATGAATGTGGTGTGGCAATCGGCAATGAAGCCGTTTTTGCCAATGCGGCACCTGCCAAAGCAGGCCTGTTGGGAATGGACATTCTGCGGCTGGCCCTGCATAATGCTGCCACGGCTGAGGAGGCCTGTCAGTTCATTATTGAAGTGATTGAATCCCATGGCCAGGGCGGCGACGGCGGGTACCAAAATTCGCTGTACTATCACAACTCCTTTCTGATGAAGGACAGCAGCAGTGCCTATCTATTGGAAACCGCCGGCCGGCAGTGGGCTGTCAAACGTGTGACTGATACGATCGCCATATCCAATACCTACTCTATCCAGCGGGACTTCGACATCGTTGCTTCCGGCAGCCAGTACGCGGTGGCCGGCTTCAAGGATGCCGTGGAGGACCGGGAGCAAACGGCGGCAGTCCATGGGGAGGAGCGGCTGCAGTATTCCCGTGACTTCCTAGACCAGGCTGAACCGAGTTTCGACGCCATGAAAGCACTGCTGCGTTCCCACGGCCGCTCAGGCGGGCGCCGCAACCCGGGCCAGGATGCATTGTGCATGCACAGCGCTTCGGGCCGGTCCACGGCGACAACTGCATCCATGATTGTGGAATACGTGGATGGCGAAGCCGTCATTTGGCTGACCGGCGCGGCCAATCCTTGCACTTCGCTCTTCAAGCCCATGCCGCTGCGGGTTAGTTGGGATAGTTGTTTTTCCGATCCGGAATTCGGCCTTGCCTATGCCAGAGAAAATCACCGCCTTGCCCTGTGCCTGGGACGGCAGCAGGGGTCCTTCCATGACGGATTTGACAAGCGCCGGGATGAAGCAGAAAAGCAGCTGCGGGAGGAAGCGCTGCGTTTACGAGACAAAAACTCTCCGCAGCAGGCTGAAGCGCTTCTACCCAAGGCCTTGTCCCTGGAGGAAGAATTTTGGCAGCGGGTCTGTGAGGAGTACGGTGGCTGAAAGCAGAAGGCGGTTGGTCGAAGGGCAGCTCCCTTTTGCCAACCGCCTGTTTTCGTCTAAAAGGACCAGTCGAGCGTGGTCTGGGTGACTTTACGCAGAGTACGGGCATCCAATCGTTCCACCCCGGGCCGCTCCGCCAATGCATCGCAGAAATCACTGCGGTTAAGGGTCAGCTGTAGTTCCAAGGGAAGCAGGGGTTTGAACGGCTTGGCACGGTCGGCAATCGCCACCGCTGCCTTCACTTCTTCGGCAATGGTGGCCCGCGCCTGCTCCGGCGCGATCAGTTCGGCCTTATTGCGTCCCCGGGCTTCCTTAACCACGGCGCAGTGGAGCGGATGGAAAAATTGTTTCGCTTCCACGCAGGCGGCCAGATCGCCGCTGACCATCAGCAGGGGCACATCAAAATGGCCGGCAATCATGGCCCACTGCGCCAGTTCGCCGAAACTGCGGCCGTTGACCCGATAGTCAAACCAGGTGCGGCTGGACTGGGTATGGTCGAGAAAACCGTTAATGGTGCCCGCCATGGCGTGGGCTCCGATGAAGATGGTGCCGTCATAGGTCTCATCGAGTTTGCCCCACCATTCGTTGTTTTCGCGGGTGTCTACTTCCGCCCGCCCATCCAGCTGGGAAAGATCGAAGTTACCGCCTCCGCCATGGCTGTCCAACACCGTTACGTGTTCGGCGCCGCCGGCAAAGGCCCCCTCTACGGCCGCGTTGATGTCGGCCATGAGAAGGCCGACCGCATCGCGGTACAGCGGGCCGTTCCGGTCCATCATCTCAATGGTGTCGACACCGCTGATTCCTTCAAGGTCGGTATGAATGTAAAGTTTCAAAGCTAACACAGCCTTCCCTTGTTGTTTCTCTATCGCTTCGAGGCTGCATACTTCTCTTCCTGCCGAGGAATAGGGATAAGGGTCACAAGCCGATGGTGTGCAGGGCATGGTTCCATGGGAACTGTGCCGCATCTAAGGCCGGCGATTAAGCCCTTGGCGTTGGCATCCAGTCACCCCACAGGTTTGTTAGCGCACCACCAGTTCCACGCGCCGGTTGCGGGATCGACCCTCGGCCGTCTCGTTGCTGGCCGTGGGAGCTACCGGCCCGACACCAACGGGCTGCAGCCGCTTGGTGTCAATGCCATAGTTTGCGGTGAGATCATCGACGACGGAACGGGCCCGGCGCTGGGAAAGTTCCAGGTTGTATTCGTAGGCTCCGACCGAATCCGTGTGTCCGACCACAAACAGATCCAGGTCCGGTCTTGATGCCAGCAGATCGGCAATTTCGTCCAGCGTCGGCCGCGATTTGGGCTTCATGACAGCGCTGTCGGTGTCAAAATGGATACCGTACAGAGCCATAGAGCCCGTTCGTTCCAGGGCGTCTCGCATGTAGGCTGCGTCCACGGTCACAAGATCCGCATCCATGGGCAGCTCCTCAATAATCTCCACCTGAATGGCAGGCTCCGGCTTATGAACGCTAATCGTGGAAAACACCGTTACATAGACATTTCCGTCGGGGGACGGCAGTTTGGCCGCTAGGTATTGGTGATGTTCGTCGCGGCCGCCCACATAGTATCCGACGTCACGGGTGGTGCGAACACCGCTGTCGAAAATGCTGCTGGGATAGGCCAGTCCCGCGAAACCGGATCCCAAGCTGGGTCCTGCCTCCTGGTAGAGAATTTCAAAGCCGCTCTGCTGCAGAGCCTTTTCATAGTTGCGCTGGATTTCTGTTGTGGAGCGGTCACGGGGAGCTTCATACTGAATCCGGGTTATCTTTCCTTCCAGTGTCTGGCTATGGGAAAATTCCCGGATAAGATTGTGATCCTCGTCCCGATAGGATTCCACAGGGCCTAGGGCCAGTTCATAGCTGTCGAACTGTGTTTCATCATAGAACAGCATGCGCGTTCCGGCATAGCGGGAGAGCAGCGGGTGATCCTGCCCTCCTTCCACGTCTGCAGACGGATCAAAGGCCATGCGTTCGGGAACGGAACGTTCGAAGTCCGGATTGACGGTTATCTGGGCCTCCGGCAGGGGTCGTGTTTCGATGATTTCCACCTGCACCGCCGGTTCTGGTTTGTGGATGCTGACACCAGCGAACACCATAATGTAGACATCCCCTGCTTCGTCGGCCGACTTGGCACTGATGAAACGCTGAAGATCGTCGCTGCTGTGTACATAATAGGCGACATCGGTCTGGGAGCGGGTTCCGGAGGCGAATTGACTATCCGGGAATACGGTCTGGCCGAAATTCCTTCCCAAATCGGGACCTTCGCCTGTAAAGAGAATTTCCAATCCCGCGTCATCGAAAGCTTCTCTGTAGCTGCGGTAGACCTCTTCTGTGGAGTGCTGCACGGGAATTTCATATTGAATTCTGGTCACCTGTCCGGCTGCGGTCACTCCGGAGGGGAAGCTGTGGACCAAATTGTGCTCCTCATCCCGGGACCATGCAATGGCATTGGTGGGGATAAAGGATTCGTCAAACTGCAGTTGGTGATAAAACACAATCTTGGAGCCGGGAAAACGCGACAGCAGCGGGTGATCCGCAGACCCTTCGGCGTCAGAGCCCGATACCGTTCCGGTAAGGTTGAGCATGACCACGGCCGCGAGCAGCAGCCAAAACAATCGTCTATCCATCATAACCAGCCTCCTTTTTGCAGACAAGACACAGACCTTCTTCCTGCAAACCCATTGATGTAGGGGATTCTGCGTGCAATCGGCACCGTCGCGGCCGAAACAGCCGGTCCGGAGATTGCTCACCTCCTTCCAGTAACCCAAAGGCCATGTATCAGCACCGGCCCGGGCAATTGTAACCTCTTTCGCTCCCAGTCTCAATATTCCTGCGGAACCGGCTGCAAGTTTGGCTTCGGGCACCCTGAAACACGGCAGCCGCGGGCACCAACGGCAGGGCAGTGCAGGGTGCCAGAATCTACCTTGTATCGGCATCGGAAGAAGTGTATAATAGCCAATAAACATGATGACGATTGTTATTTTTATGCGTTGTGCTTATCCCTGGCAGGAAAGGTTGTGACGCCATGCCGATTAAAATCCCAGATAACCTGCCGGCCATTGAGACGCTGGCCCAAGAGAACATTTTCGTTATGGGCGGAGAACGGGCTGCGCACCAAGACATTCGGCCGCTGCAAATTGCCATTCTCAATCTCATGCCCACGAAGATCGTCACAGAAACCCAACTGCTGCGTCTTTTGGGCAATACGCCTCTGCAGGTGGAGGTGGAGCTTCTGCATACCGAGAGCCACGTATCGAAGCATACCTCCCGAGATCATCTAGAGTCCTTTTACGCCACGTTTGCCTCTGTCCGGCACAAGAAGTACGATGGCCTGATAATCACCGGTGCACCCGTGGAAATGCTGGAATTCGCCGATGTGGATTATTGGCCTGAGCTGCAATCCATTTTAGAGTGGAGCAAAACCCATGTCTATTCTACGTTTCACATTTGTTGGGCAGCGCAGGCGGGCCTGCACTACCATTACGGCATTCCCAAGTACGCCCTTAAGGAGAAAATGTTCGGGATTTTTCCCCATGGGCTCAGCAACCACACGACCATGCTTTTGCGGGGTTTCGATGATGTGTTTTATGCACCCCATTCCCGGCACACGGAAATCCGCCGAGAAGACATTGAACCGGCAGAGGAATTGGAAATTCTGGCAGAGTCGCCGCAGGCGGGGGTTTTTATGCTCCGGCGCCGGGACAATCGCCAAGTGTTTGTAACGGGCCACCCCGAATACGACGGTGATACACTGCGCAGGGAGTTTGAACGGGATCGCAGCCGGGGACTGGAAATTGCTGTTCCCCACAACTACTTCCCGGACGATGATCCCACGAAGCCACCCGTTGTCCAGTGGCGCGGACACGCCCATCTCTTATTCAGCAATTGGCTGAACTACTACGTCTATCAGGAAACCCCGTACGATTTGGAGACACTGGCACAGTGAAGTGATGTTCACGGACAGCCAGGAAAGGAGAGAGATGATGGACAGCAGCAACAAAGACCACCGGTTTGAGACTTTGCAGATTCACGGAGGACAGGAACCGGATCCGGTGACGGGTTCGAGAGCCGTGCCGATTTATCAGACAACTTCCTACGTGTTCACCGATACGGACCACGCTGCGTCGCTGTTTGCCTTGGAGGAGCCGGGAAACATCTATACGCGGATCATGAATCCAACCACGGACGTACTGGAGAAACGCATGGCGGCCTTGGAAGGCGGCGTAGGGGCACTGGCCGTGGCTTCCGGTTCGGCAGCGATCACCTATTCCATTTTGAACATTGCCGAGGCCGGGGACAACATTGTCTCCGCTAGTACTCTCTATGGCGGGACGTATAATCTGTTTGTCCATACACTGCCGAAAATGGGCATAGAAGCAAAGCTTGTCCACCCGGACCAGCTCGATGATATGGAGCAGAGCATCAATGAATGCACGAAGGCACTGTTCATCGAAAGTATCGGCAACCCGGGCATCAACCTCGTTGATATCGAGAAGGCGGCTGACATCGCCCACCGGCACGGCGTGCCGCTCATCGTCGACAACACCTTCGGCACTCCTTATCTGCTGCGGCCCATCGAATACGGGGCAGACATTGTCGTGCATAGTGCCACCAAGTTCATTGGCGGCCACGGCACATCCATTGGCGGCGTTATCGTTGATGGGGGCCGATTTGATTGGACCGGCGGGAAATTCCCTGGGCTTACGGAGCCGGATCCCAGTTACCATGGGGTGACGTATACAGAAAACTTCGGTCCTGCGGCGTATATCGCAAAGTGCCGCGTGCAGCTGCTGCGGGATACCGGTGCCGCCATCAGCCCCTTCAACGCATTTCTGCTGCTGCAGGGTTTGGAAACCCTATCACTGCGGGTAGAGCGGCACGTGGAGAACACCCGTCAAATCACGGCTTTCCTCAACGGCCATCCGCAGGCGGCTTGGGTCTCGTATCCGGAACTGGAGGGCAGTCCCTACCGAGAACTGGCCGCAAAGTATTTTCCCAGGGGCTGCGGCTCGATTTTCACCTTTGGGGTGCGCGGCGGATACGAGGCAGGGAAGCGGTTTATCCATAATCTGCAGCTTTTTTCGCTCTTGGCCAATGTGGCTGATGCCAAGTCCCTGGTCATACATCCCGCCAGTACAACCCACGCCCAGCTGACAGAGGAGGAGCAGCACAGTGCTGGGGTACGGCCGGATATGATTCGCGTATCCGTCGGCTTGGAAAATGTATCCGATTTGATCGATGATCTGGCACAGGCCCTGCGCAGCAATCTGGGACACTGACGGTTCTTTGTCCGATAGCCAGCACCAGGAGCATGGATCAAAGGGCAAATGACAAATGACAAATGGGAGGCCTCGGCACTCCCATTTTGCTGTGTCGCTGCGAACAACTATGCCATGATATGTCGTGCGTGACCATGCCCCCATATACTGAGAAAGAGGGACCGCTATGTCGAAGCTGCTTCCCATGACCATTCTGCTCATTGTCTCTATGATCATGTCCCAAGGAACCATGGCCTGGGACGGGCCGGAACAAAAGCCAACTGTCGGATTGGCCCTTAGCGGCGGCGCCGCCTTGGGCTTGGCTCACATTGGTGTTCTGCAGGTGCTAGAAGAGAACGACATTGGGGTAGATATTGTAGTCGGGACCAGCATGGGAGCGATCATCGGTGCACTCTATGCTGCCGGTATGTCTTCGCAGGCCATTGCGGAGGCGACGGCAGAGCTGCAGTGGAGTGATCTGACCACGGGGCCGTCCCTATTCGGACTGGGTCTATTTACCACCGAGGGAATACAGGAGTTTGTGGCTGCCCAGCTTCCGGAAGACAATTTCAGCGGACTCCCCAAAAGACTGGCTGTGGTCACCACCGGCCTTGACAGCGGCCGCATGATCATCCTCGACGAAGGATCGGTATCGAAGGCGGTCGGGGCCAGCGCCGCCATTCCCGTGATTTTCGCCCCCGTGGATCATACGGGTGAGTTGCTGGTCGACGGAGGATTGACGAAGAACCTGCCGGACACCGTAGCCCGGGATCTGGGTGCGGATATCGTCATTGCTGTGCCTGTGAACAGCACATTTCGCTATGAGGAGCCTCCGGAAGGCAAAATCGACGTAGGAATCCGGGCTTACAATATCGCGATGATGTTCCACTCGCAGCCTTCGGACGCAGACATTGTGATCGCTCCCGAGCTGACCGGCATGTACGGCATCGATCTAGATGCTCATGATGAGTTTGTCCGGCGGGGGCGCGAAGCCGCCGAAGCTGTAATACCCGAGCTCTTGGCACTGTTGGAGCCCTGAGGCTCGGACCTGGCCCGCAGGCCCTCGTTCCTGCGCCACTGCCGAAGACGAAAGCTATTGGCTGGCATCAAGGCGCACACGCTAACGTGCAGGCGCCCCACTCCGGCCGTCTTTTCCATTGCACAAACACAGCCGCCGGTTAGGGTGCAACAGCCTGGCCGGCGGCTTTGCCGCGCGGCACGGGCTTACTTCTCGAAGGGGTAGTGCAGTTTCCATTGGGCGCGCAGCGTATCACACTGGCTCATGATCCGACGGCTGCGCTCCCAGGACATAATTGGAGACTGCTTCAGGCCCCGGCGCAGGCAGTCGTTGACGTGCGCCACCTCGTATTGAAATCCTTCATCGGAGCCGGATTCGCTCCGTGCCGGTACCGGGCGGCGGTGAACCCTGCGTTGGCCGCCGATGTGCGAATACATGATCGTCGGCTTCCAAAAGACGGGTATTTCCAAATGCCCTTTCGTCCCATATACGATGGCTGTATCCCGCAGATCTGTGCGCACGGCACTGGCTGCGGAGGCAATTCTGCCCCCGCTGTACTGCAGCAGATAGGCGGCCTGTTCATCGACCTCAATACAGCAGTCATCGCTCTTTACCGTGCAGAACCCGGTGATGTGCAGGGGTTCTTCGTTGAAGATCATGTCAAAGAAATGCAGGTTATAAACGCCCACGTCCAAAAGGCTTCCCCCAGCCAAGTCTGGATTGAGAATGCGGTCCTGGAGAGCACTGTCGGGAACCCGAAAACCAAAGGAGCTTTGAATGAAACGGGGATCACCGATGCCATCTCCACCTAGCAGCTCCCGGATATCGTCTAACAAGGGAAAAAACCTTGTCCAAACGGCTTCCATGAAAAAGACCTGGTTTCTTCGGGCGCACTCCATCACGGCTTGCAGTTCGCTGCCGTTGACAGTGGCTGGTTTTTCCACAAGAACCGCTTTGCCGTTGTCCATGGCCAACATCGCTAACTGGGCGTGGGCAGGATGCGGTACGGCGATATAGACGACGTCAATGTCGGGCCTTTGCACTAAGCTTTCGTAAGTTTCAACGTCGGTTATGCCGTGGGCTTGGGCCGTCTTGGCGGCAGTGTTTTCCGTCCGCGAAGCTACAGCCCTGATCTCCAAGTCCGGAACTTGGCGTGCGCCCTTTATCCACCGTTCGACGATCCTGCCTGCCCCCATCAAGCCCCAGCCGATTTTATCTGCCATGTCTCGATCATCCTCCTCTGTTGGTCTGCTTGTCCCCCATTATATCATGCCTGTACGGCCGGTGGAGGCTGGTCTTCGCCAGCCTCTGTGACAATCGGGGAGGAATCCATATCTGACCGCCGAACACATAAAACAAAGCCGCGGCGGCCGACAGAGTCCGGCAATCAAGACTCTTTCGGCCGGCGGGAAGATGCCGCGGCCCACTGGGGTGGTCATTCTTGCAACAACGTGCAGGCAAAGGATCACATAGGATCGACACATGGTGTGCCGCGCTGGCCGTCGTCGTGCTGGCCGCAGCGGCTTGGATGCTGCCGCTGACCTATGCTGGAATGCTCGGTTATGTGCTGGTCCTGGTTGCTTCCTTTCGGCGCGGTTTGCGGTGGGCCCTTGGCGCCGCTGCGGTCGTCACCGCCGTGGTGCTCTGGGCTGCCCGGCGAGACGACACCCAGTTCGGCACCTTGGCTGTATCAGTATCCATTTATTGGATAACGGCAGTGTTCTTAGGTTGGGGAATGGATATCCGGCAGAAACGGCGCCGACTCCTCCAGGAGAGCGAAAGCAAGTACCGTGCTTTGGTGGAACAGTCCGTGGAGATGATCTTCCTCCACCATCTTTCCGGCCGGATCGCGGATGTCAACGAAGCTGTCGTCCTCCACACGGGATATTCCCGCACGGAACTGCTGGGCATGTCCCTGCTGGATCTGCTGCCAGACTCGGTAGCGGCAGCGGATATGGCCGCCGGCTGGGCAACGGTAAACCGCTCTCGTCCCGAAGACCAGATCAAGGAAACCTTCCTAGTTACGAAGGAGGGCTGTTCCTTTCCCGTGGAAATCAAATCGGGTCCGATTTCTCTGTACGAAGCGGACTTGGTGCTGTCACTGGTGTTTGACATTACCGAACGCAAACGGCAACGGGAAGAGCTGCAGCAGAAGAAGGACGAATTGGAGGGCTATTTCCGCTGCAGCCTTGACCTTTTGACGATCCTGTCTGCGAACGGCTACTTCGTAAGGCTCAATCCCGAATGGGAACGGGTCCTTGGCTACGCTCCCGAAGAACTGCGGGGTCGGTATTGGCTGGACTTGGTGCATCCGGATGATCGCGGCAGCACAAAACAGGTTTTCGAGGAACTCTGGCAGACCGGAGCCCTGAACAGCTTTGAGAACCGCTGCCGCTGCCGCGACGGCTCCTACCGCTGGGTGGAATGGCGGGCCCGGGTGGACGGCGATCGGATTTATGCGGCGGCACGGGACATTACTTCCCGCCGCTTGGCAGAACAGCAGGTGCGGGATTACGCAGAGGAAATGGAACTGCGGGGATTGGAATTGGATGCGGTGTATCGACAGCTGGATCGGGAAATGGAGAGCGCCAAGGGAACACACCGCAGGCTGCTCAAATCCGAGATGCCAGCGGTGAACGGGATCGCCTTTGCGGCCCATGCGCACCCGGCCAGCTACATTGGCGCCGATGTCTTCGATGCTGTCCGGAAGGGCCGCCAGTTGATTGTGTACCTGTCCGATGTCACCGGTCACGGCATGGAAGGAACCATGCTCAGTTTGTTTGTGAAGAACACCATCGACTCCTATATCGATCTCGCAGACGGGCAGGGCCTGGCCCCGCAGCCAATCCTGGAGCATTTGGACCATCGCTTTCGCCGCGAACAGTACCACAACGAGTGTGCCGTAGCCATCTTTGTTATGGTGATCGATGTGCAAGCCCGAACTGTCCGATATTCGGCGGCTGGTTTTCACAATCCGCCGGTCCTCGTGCATGATGACGGAAGGCTGCAGTTTTTGGTCAGCCGGGGCCTTCCCATCAGTCCAGACGTTCCCAAGGATGCCATGGATTTCGCAGCCGATGAGGCAGTCCTTCCGGAACGCGCCTTCTTGTTTCTGTCCAGCGATGGCCTGTACGAACAGAGGCAGGGCAGTACGCTGTACGAATCGAGACTGCTCCAGCTTTTGAAGCAAAGCGCGGGACTGCCGCACACAACGGCGGCTGACCGCCTCTGCCAAGACTATCGGCAATTTTTGGAACACAATGAGCCCTCCGACGATATTACCTTTTTGGTCATGTCCACCTCCGACACAGACGTGGCAGAACTGCAGGTGCCCTCCAGGCTAGCATATCATGCGCAGGTCCGGCAGCGCGCACTGGCGTACTATGACAAGCGATCCGACGCTTTGTTTATTGCGGAGGCTGTTCACGAAATGGCATCCAATGCCATGGAGCATGGAAATGCATTGGATCCCCAGGCCTCTTTGCGTTTGCAGCTGACACCCAAGGCTGTGGTGATCGAAGATCAGGGTCCTGGCTTTTCCTGGCAAAAGAGGCTGTCCAGGGGTTTTCGCCTCGATCCTTCTGTTGAGAGGGGACGAGGAATTGCATTGGTACAGCAGCTGGGTTATTCTCTGGTTTACAACACCCAGGGCAATCGTGTCAGTGTTCTGCTGGAGCCGGACGTCCACGAGCGGCGGCACACGGGTTAGTTTTTCCGTTTGCTGCCCCGCAAGAGGTCTGCGGAGGATCCGGGCATGTTAGCTGGAGAGAAACGCGTGGCAGCAGTCGAGGGGAGGTTGGTAACGAAGCGCCGCTGCCGTGTCTGTTGTTGCACACCGCCAGGGCACCGGCCGCGGTAGTCCAGCTCCGGTGCTGAGCTTTATTTTGTGATGCGTCAGCAAAAGAAGGGAGAGAGAAAAGGAGTGCAAAGACAGGAGCGCCCCAATGTCATCGTTTTTTTCACCGATCAGCAGCGGGCAGATACCATGGGCCTGCACGGAAATCCGCTGGATCTGACGCCCAATTTGGATCGAATGGCCCGGCAGGGTACCCACCTGCAGCATACCTATACATGTCAGCCGGTGTGCGGACCGGCCCGGGCCGTGCTGCAGACGGGCACGTACCCCACCGTTAACGGCTGTTTCCGCAACGGGATACCACTGCAGCGGGATGCAGATACGTTAGCCCGCCGGTTTTCCTCTGCGGGGTATGATACAGCATATATCGGCAAGTGGCACCTAGCCGGGGAAGACCCCGTGCCCCGAGCCGAGCAGGGCGGCTATGATTACTGGCTTGGCGCCAACGTTTTGGAGTTCTGTTCGGAACCGTACCATACCGTTATGTACGACGGAGACGGAAATGCCCGCCAACTGCCCGGCTACAGGGTGGACGCGCTGACCGATGCGGCTGTTCAGTATATCCACGGCCGCGACGGAGCCAATCCGTTTTTCCTCTTTCTGTCGTTTTTGGAACCTCACCACCAAAACCATCTCGACGATTATCCGCCGCCCGAGGGCTATAGGGAGCGGTATACCGGCAGGTATATACCGCCGGATCTGGCAGCCCTGCCGGGAAGTGCCCACCGGCATCTCGGCGGCTATTACGGCATGGTGAAACGGCTGGATGAAGCCCTGGGACGGCTGATGGATGGACTGAAGAGCATGGGAATGGACGAAGATACCATCGTCTTATTTACCAGCGACCACGGCTGTCATTTCAAAACCCGCAACGGGGAATACAAACGTTCTGGCCACGACAGTTCCATACGTATTCCCGGCGCCCTCTGGGGGCCTGGGTTTAACGGCGGCGGTGAGGTCAACGAGTTGGTCAGCTTGATCGATCTGCCTCCCACGCTTCTGGACGCGGCCGGCATATCCATTCCCGGGGAGATGCAGGGCCGATCGCTGCTGCCGCTGCTGCGAAATCCAGCCACCCCGTGGCCGGACGACTTGTTTGTCCAGATCAGCGAATCCCAGGTGGGACGGGCGGTTCGCACCAAGCGCTGGAAGTACGGTGTCGCGGCGCCGCACAGAAATGGACGGGATCATCCCGATTCCGATTCGTATCAGGAGGAGTACCTCTACGATCTGGCCGCCGATCCACATGAACTGAATAACTTGATCGGCAAAGCGTCACACCGGCGGGTGTCGGAAGTGATGCGCCAACGGCTGCTTCAGCGCATGGAAGAAGCGGGTGAGAGTGCACCTGCCATTGAGCCGGCACCGGAACAGCCCGGCGGCCAATTCAGCGTCAGCGAACGGGAAGCCCAGGAGTAGTTGGGACGGCCGCACCACCGCCGTGATGGCAAACAAGGGCAGCGGAGGATCTTTGCTTAGCGGTGCCGAAGACTAACGGCGGACACCATTGGATAACGAGGAGGGGTTGCGATGTTCAGGTTCTGGCTGGCGGTTGTCTGTTGTGTGTTGTTGACCGCGTCTGCTGTGTCTTCCGAAGGGATCGAAGTAGAATCCTTTACCCATGATGGCGTGCGCTTCGCGTTTTCCAATCCGGAGATCGTAGATTACCGCGGTGCTCCGGCGTTTTCCGTCGATGTTGACATCGAAGTACAGACGCTTTTTCGGCCTCGGGATGTGCAAATCAGCCGTCTGGAAGTGGCGTTTTTCGGCTCGGAAGTGGACAAGGAGCATGCCAACCGGCCCGTCATGTTCAATTCGTCCACGTACGGCACCTTACTGTATCTTGACCACGAAGGCGAAACCATCGGCGACGAAGACGATCTGAACAGCGAGTTGGTGGGAGCATTGGCTATGGAGTCCGGAGAAACACATCGAGGTACGCTCCTTTTCCGCCTGGAAGACGGTTTTGCCTTGGCCCATCAAATAGGCCTTGAAGACACAGAGGGCACCATCCGCAAACCTTGGAACAAGTACATTGATATCCAACCGGACGAAATGGACCGCGGCAGCATCCTAAGAATCCTTGCGCGCACGGAAATACCTGCCAAGGGCCACATGATGTTATTGGACATCATGCGGAAAATGGATGAGTTCGCTGGCGTCAATGAACCGTTAAAAGATGCTTGGTAGAAGACCGCCATCGACGGGTTACAGCGGCGGTGCCTTCGATCCTCGGACTGAAAGGCGCTGAACTCACAGAACAACACTGACAACAAGCGTCTGGGCCGCTTTTAAGGGTTTTCGGCGGCCCTGTGGGCCCCGTTTCGGTTCGTGTCAACTTGGCATGGCATGGTTGTGGAAGGGTCTGCTCGGGGCAGGGGAGACTGTGGATTGCCGTGGTAGGTGTATTGACTGTTCTGTTGGGAGCGTCAGTGACACTGTGCTTAAACCGGTTGGATGACAGTTCTCATATGTTTAAGAGGCGGAAGGCCTTGAACGGATCTGGTGTCAAGGCCTTCTTCTTTCGCCTGTAAGAGCGGCAGCTGAAAACCCGACTCCCAGGCTGGGACTGGCAACTGCAGACATACAAGAGCTTGACTGGGAAGACCAATCCAGAGGACAAAGAGGAAGTGATGAAAATGGACGGCCGACCTCCGAACATTGTTTTGGTCAACTGCGACGATCTCGGCTATGGAGATTTGGGCTGCTATGGATCAACGGTGAACAAGACACCGGCCATTGATCGTATGTGTCGTGAAGGAATGCGTTTTTCCGATTTCTACATGGCCTCTCCGGTGTGCTCTCCGTCTAGGGGGGCTATGCTGACAGGATGCTATCCGCCGCGGATTGGATTCGATGATTTCGACGGCGATTGGGTTCTGTTTCCAGGCCATGCCTGCGGCCTGAATCCTCAGGAGGAAACCATGGCGTCTTTGCTCAAAAATAGGGGCTATGCCACAATGCTTGTGGGCAAGTGGCACTGTGGAGATCAGAAGGAATTTTTGCCGGCCGAGCACGGGTTCGACAACTATTACGGTATCCCATACAGCAACGACATGGGGCGCCAGCGGGGACGGGAGGATCGGTTTCCGCCCCTGCCCTTGCTTGACGGCAGCGAGGTGATCCAAGAACAGCCGGATCAACGCAGTGTCATTGAGCGATATGCGGAGCAATCGGTGCGATTTATGCGCACCCATGCAGATCAGCCTTTTTTCCTGTACCTAGCCCACATGCAGGTTCATTTGCCTCTCTATGCGCCAGAGCGGTTTGTGCAGGACGCGGCCAACGGCGACTACGGAGCAGCAGTGGAGGCTGTTGATTGGGCTATGGCCGTTCTCCTTCACGAACTAGAACAGCTAGGGCTCGCCGAGGATACGTTGGTGGTATTCACTTCCGATAACGGCTCCCGGGGCGACAACGGGGGCAGCAATGGCCCTCTGCGGGGCCGCAAGGGGACAACGTGGGAGGGCGGTATGCGGGTGCCGTGCCTCATGTACTGGCCGGGAACCATAGAGCCCGGGAGCACCTGCCGGGAACTGACGACGGCACTGGACTTTCTTCCCACCTTCGCAGCCGTAACCGGTGCGGAGCTGCCGGAAAAAGTCATTGACGGAATAGACTTTTCCCATCGAATAGGCACGAATCAGACCAGCGGAACACAGCGACAAACCTTTTTCTACTATATTGGAAGCGATTTGGAAGCAGTCCGTCACCGCCATTGGAAGCTCCATGTGCATAAGCGCGGCCAAGGACCCATACAGGAACTGTACGACTTAAGTAAAGACGCTGGAGAAACCACCAATGTGTATGGCCAGCACCCCGAAGTGGTGCGCCAACTCGAAGAACTCCTGAAGCAATGCCGGAAGGACTTGGGAGATCGAGTCGAGGGTGCCGCGGGAGAGGCCGTTCGCCCCAAGGCCTATGTGCAGCATCCCCGGACACTGACGCACTATGATCCCAACCATCCCTATATTGTGGCCATGTATGACAAGGAGGAAGCCGGCTAAGGTTTCGTGCTCGGCCGGCGGGCGAAGAAATTCGATTGACTTTCTAAAACCAGAACAAGTCCGTGAACGGCCGCGGCGGCTGCAAATGCGATGGCACCCAGCTGCCCCCCTGCTCCGCTCCCGTATGGGGCAGTGAAGATGAACAGGCCGGCGCAGAGGCATCCTGAAAGCGCGGCCGCCCAATGGGAGGGTATGCGGTCGGCACTGCTCATCCCGGCAAAAGTAGCGCAGAATGCAGCTGCCGCCAATACAGAAGCCTGCTGCGGCAGTAACGCAGCGAAGGCTGCGTACGCGGCCAATCCGACCAGACCGGAGGCGGCAGAGGCACGCAGTGGAAAGCGTACATGGAGCACATAGGTGATGACGGCCGCTGCTGTGCAGACGAGGGCGGCTGCAGAGACGGGGATCTCCGGCACGGGTGCTGCCAACAGCGGCCGGAACATGGCTGCAGCGGCCAATAGCGATCCGGCAAAGGCTGCGGCGCCCAACCGGCCTCCAAGGCCCAAAAAGAGGTTATCATTCAGGATGTAGACCATGGCCGCCGCCGCTGCCGCCGCTAAAATACCTGGATAATCCGGAAACACAGCCGAAGAAGCCATGCCCACAAAGGAGCCGCAGTAGAGGGCAGAATCGAAGCGGGGCAGCCCAAGGCCGGCGGCCACTCCTACAATGGCGGAAGCCGGCACAGGGTCCAGCCCCATGGAGCC
>PUOC01000297.1 GCA_003551965.1 Clostridiales bacterium
CCCTTTACGTCGCAGCATTTGTCCATACCTTTATGGTTGTTTCTTCCAGCTGCAATCTTTATTGTTGTCGGTGCGGCCAACGCTGTGAATCTGACCGACGGCTTGGATGGGCTCGCCTCCGGAACCATGGCCATAGGCTGTTTGACCCTCGGCCTGATGGCCCTCGGCCTCGGCCAGGACGGTGTGGGTGTGCTGGCGCTGACGGTGGCCGGGGCCTGCGCGGGCTTTTTATGGCATAATGCATATCCTGCCTCTGTCTTTATGGGAGACACCGGTTCTCTAGCCTTGGGGGCGGTCTTTGGCCTCTTGGGCATTCTGTCTGGCAATGTGCTGTTTCTCCCGATTATCGGGGTCGTATTTGTCGTCGAAACCCTTTCAGTGATTGTGCAGGTGGCTTATTTTCGTTGGACCGGAGGCAAACGGTTATTTCTAATGGCTCCGATTCACCATCACTTCGAATTGGCGGGATGGCCTGAACCCAAAGTGATGCTGCGGATGTGGCTGTTGTCCGTTGCCGGTGCAGTGATGGCCATGGCTGCCATTGTCTGGCCGTAGGCCGCTTCTCGACGCTGTTGCCGGAAAGGAGGGCCTTAGATTGCAGAAGAGACCGGCACAGCCGGATCTGATCCTATTCACAGTGGTTGTGGTTTTGGTTAGTATGGGTTTGGTCATGGTGTTTAGTGCTTCTTCGGTCATGGGCTTGGCAGCTGACCGTGACCCATATCACTTCTTCCGTTTGCAGTCCATTTGGGCTGGCTTGGGACTCATTTCCTTGTTCGTACTGATGAAAGTAGATTACCAAGTGTTTAAGAAACTGGCCCTTCCCGGTGTTATTGCTTCATTTATATTGCTTATCTTGGTGCTGTGGATCGGACGGGATATCGGCGGCGCCCGACGATGGATCTCCCTGGGCTTCTTTAACCTGCAGCCTTCGGAGGTGGCGAAGTTGGCTATGGTCAATTTCACGGCCGTCTATATTTCCCACAAAGGACGAAAGATCAGGCGGCTGTTCTCCGGATTGGTACCCCTGTTGACCATCGCCCTCGGCAAGTTCGCTCTAATACTTTTGGCTCCCGATTTCGGAACCGCTGCGGCGCTGCTCTTTACTACAGTGCTGCTGTTGTTCGCTGGCGGAGCTTATTTGGGTCATCTCATGGCAGCGGCCGTCGCAGCGGCTGTCGGGTTTCGACAGCTCATCGTAGGCCAGGAATACCGCCTGCGGCGCATTCTTACCTTTCGCGATCCCTGGCAGGACCCGGCCGACGCCGGCTGGAACTTGATCCAGTCTCTGCTTGCCGTTGGTTCGGGGGGATTATTCGGATTGGGCTTGGGAGCCAGCCGCCAGAAGTTTTCCTATCTTCCAGAGCATCATACCGACTTCATCTTTGCGATCCTCGCTGAGGAATTGGGATTTATCGGAGCCGCTTCGGTGGTGGCACTGTTTGCCGTACTCGTTTGGCGCGGTTACAAAATTGCCTTGGACGCCCAGGATACCTACGGAATGCTCTTGGGGGTGGGCCTAACAACGCTTTTGGCCTTCCAGGCCTTGCTGAATATGGGAGTAGCCACAGGTTCGCTTCCGATTACGGGGATACCGCTTCCGTTTATCAGCTATGGCGGCTCGTCTCTCCTCACAGCCATGGCCTCCGCAGGGATTCTGCTCAATATTTCCCGACAGCCGAGAGTGCGTAAGCCCCGATGAAGGGAAGGGGGCCTTATACTTGAAGATCATTGTGCAGATAACTACAGCCATTCTCGTCTTACTGGCATTTGCCGCCCTGCACCTACCGACGTTCTACGCTGTGGAACTGCACGTGCAGGGTCACCGATATGCCCTAGATGACGAACTCGAGCGTTTCAGCGGCTTCGTGCCAGGCAACGTGTTCCGGATGAATTTCATCTCCATGCAGCGCTCGGTGGTCCGGCACCCCTGGGTCGATGATGCCTTTGTTGTCTGGGATTGGCCTAACGAGCTCACACTGGAAATCAAGGAACGGACTCCCCATGCTTTGGTTTCTCACGGAGGTACTTGGCTGTTGGTGGATGAACAGGGGTATCGTCTGCCCCTTCCTCGAAACGAGCCGGTGCCCGTTCTGCCCATAATCACTGCCGTGGATGCCAATGACAAGGGCCGATTGGGGAGGGCAGCGGCATCCCTGCAAGCCATGCCGGAAACCCTTGCAGAAAGGGTTTCGGAGTACAACGGACAACGACAGCTACTGGTTATGGAGCAAGGGACGATAGTACGTCTTGGCGATCTGACCGATATCGAGAGGAAGTATCAGGTTCTGGCTGCAATCCTCGAAGATCTGGAATCTGGGCCAGAAGAAGATACTCCCATACCGCGGTCCATCGATCTGCGAAGCCCGACGGCACCGGTGGTAGCATTCGAGTAGGTTAATTTCTTCAATTTCGCGAATCCGTGGAGGAAATCACTTCCCTTTGTTGAACGTAGAGTGATAGGAATTTCTGTAGCAGAGAAGGGGGATCCCATGTTTGAGTTCGATATGGATAACAGCCAGTTTGCGGATATAAAAGTGATTGGTTGCGGTGGTGCCGGCAGCAATGCTGTCAACCGCATGATCCATTCTGAGTTGAAAGGTGTACAGTTCATCGCCCTGAACACCGATGCGCAAGCCCTTCTGCTTTCAGAAGCCGGACAAACCATTCAATTAGGGGAAAAGCTGACGAAAGGACTCGGTGCCGGGTCCAACCCTGATATCGGACAGCGGTCTGCAGAGGAAAGCCGCGAAGAAATCCGTCAGGTGTTGGAAGGAGCAGATATGGTATTCATTACGGCTGGTATGGGCGGCGGAACCGGGACAGGAGCCGCGCCGGTCGTAGCCGAGATTGCCCGCGAGGTCTCGGCACTGACAGTGGGCGTCGTAACGAAGCCTTTCACCTTTGAAGGCAGGCGGCGTATGCAGCAGGCAGAACAAGGAATTGACATACTCAAGTCGAAAGTCGATACCCTCATCACTATCCCCAACGATCGGCTTCTTCAGGTGGTGGAGAAGCGGACATCGATGATCGAAGCGTTCAAGATTGCAGACGATGTGCTGCGGCAGGGTGTGCAAGGAATCTCGGATTTGATTACTGTTCCTGGGTTGATTAACTTGGATTTTGCCGATGTACGGACAATTATGACCGACGCGGGTTCAGCCCTGATGGGAATCGGCCAGTCTTCAGGCGAAGATCGGGCGGTGGAAGCAGCACGGGAAGCGATTTCCAGTCCGCTTTTGGAGGCATCCATCGAAGGAGCAAAGGGTATTCTGTTGAGCTTGACGGGAAGTTCCAGCTTGGGCATCTATGAAGTCAACGAGGCGGCTGAGATTGTGTCAGAGGCGGCCGATGCAGAGGCTAACATAATCTTTGGTGCCGTAATTGACGAAAACCTGCAAGATGAACTGCGAGTGACCGTTATCGCCACGGGATTTGATGTGACGCCGTCTAAGGTTATACAGGATGGAAAGGCCAAGGCTGCCGAAGGTGAAGAGGAATTGAAGGTAAAGAGTTTTACGGAACGTGAAGACTTGGATATTCCGGCGTTTCTGCGCAGAAGGTAACACGGTGTCGGGAGGGGAGGCCTACGGCCTCCCTTTTTTTGAGACGACTGCGTTGCTCCGCGGTTGCCGGTCGAGGCATGGCAGTGGTACTGTTTTTGCGGTATAATGGAACTATGACGGAGATGTTGGCGTCGAACCTGATGCGAGGAGGAGGAGCGGTGCGATGTCCGTTTTGTCTGCATGCAGACAGTAAAGTGTTGGATTCCCGTTCTACAGAAGAAGGAGCGTCTATCCGGCGCAGGCGGGAATGTGGGGAATGCGGCAAACGGTTTACGACCTATGAACGGCTCGAAGAAGTTCCCTTTATGGTGGTCAAGAAAGATGGCCGCCGTGAAGCCTTTAATCGTGCGAAGGTCCTCAACGGTGTACTGCGCGCCTGTGAAAAGCGCCCGGTTTCTCCGGATCAGATGGAACTTCTTGTGGATGAGGTGGAGCGAAGGGTTCGCCAGAATTTCGAGCGGGAAATATCGTCGGAAGAGATCGGGCAACTGGTGATGGACAAGCTTCGGGATCTCGACGAAGTGGCGTATGTTCGTTTTGCATCGGTGTATCGGCAGTTCAAAGATATCAACCGGTTCATGGATGAGCTGCAGGATCTGCTGAATGGAGAGAACCAATGACGGGAAATACTGCCGATGGCATCTGGGTTCCCGATGGATGGGATCAGCACAGCCGATTACGGGTCGGACTGACGACGGCGTCTTGGGGCAATATGTCCCCTTACGTAGGCGATCCACAGGAATCTCTTCATAATCGAACGCAGTTAGCTGAACATCTAAGCCTCGGCGACCAAGGTTGGACGTGGGCCGAACAGGTGCACGGTACCGAGATCGCAGAGGTCACTGTCCAAAAGAAAGGAACCGTGGGCCGCTGCGATGGTTTGGCGTCCGGCGTTTCTGGAACCGCTCTCATGGGCTTTTTTGCCGATTGTGTACCGGTGCTGCTTGCTGAACCCCGTAGCGGTATCGGTGCAGTGGTACACGCTGGATGGCGGGGGACGGCGGGGGGCGTCGTGCAGCAGGGGCTGCTGGCCTTGGTGCGGCATGGCGTTCGTGTCCAGAACATACACGCTGCCGTAGGGCCCTGCATTCAAGGAAACTGTTACGAAGTGGGAAAGGATACGGCCGCAAGGTTCCCCAAGGAGGTCGTCTCCTTTGCCCACGGGACGTGGCGAGTAAATTTGTTAAAGGCCAACATGCTTCAGCTCACGAAAGCCGGTGTT
Organism: Clostridiales bacterium; assembly: GCA_003551965.1. GTDB lineage: Bacteria > Bacillota > Limnochordia > Darwinibacteriales > B1SED10-159 > B1SED10-159. The sequence goes on from PUOC01000297.1 coordinate 4,789, forward strand.
CTAGAACGAAACATCGCTCATTCCCACGCGTGTACGCACTGTTCCGCCGAGTATTTTTCCCATCGGCGTCAAGGGGCCAGAGCTGGAAGGATGGCGGCGTTTCTCATTCTCCGCTCCTGAAGGATTTGTGGATTCATTGTGGAAGAAGTTAGGTTAGGGGTGAGGTTGTGGCCGACAAGTCGATGTTTCCGTGGAAGCGGGAAGTTATTGGTGTTCTGGTATTTGCGGGGGCGTTGTTTGCCTTTCTCAGCCTGTATATCCAGGGCATGGGAATCGTTGGTCACTATACTCGGCAGATCGCCCAACTTTTGTTCGGCCGGGCAAGCTTCGTTATCTTCTTGCTTTTGATGTATGGTTCGCTTCGCATTATCCGGGGGACCCATCGACGCCTTTCGCCCATTCGGTTTGCCGGCTTTCTCTTGGTGTTCGTCACGGCACTGACTTGGTTTCACATTATCAGTGTGTACAACGGCTATCAACTGCCGCCTGCGCTGACAGAGGAACTGGCGTATGCCCGTTCAGGGCAGGGCAGCGGGATGATAGGGGCCGTTTTGATGACCGGAGTACTGACGGCCTTTGGGCTGCCGGGCAGTTACGTTATTTTGACCGCACTTTTGATTATCGGAATCATATTGTGGTTTCATATGTCGATTGCCCAGATGCTCTTGGAGTTTCGATCCATGGTTTTTCGTCAGCCAGGCCGGCTGTGGCGAGCCCTGGTCCAAGGGGTGCAGCGGCGCCGGGAAGCTGTAAGAGAACGGTTCAGAGACGCACAGGAAAGAAGACGGCAGCAGCGCGCCGGCAAGCGCCAAAACGCAGCGAAGGCTAAGACGTCCGTCGAGAGCGCGGAAGGCCGAGCCGGGTCGCCAAGTCAGGCAATGGACCCCGAGTCGAAGCCGGAGGATAGGCAGAACAAGAAGAAGAACAACAACAAAAACAAAAACAAGAGCAACAAGAAGGAAGCAGAGGCCAACCCTTCCTTTGACTTGACCGAAGAAGCATCACGGGAGAGGTCTTCGGTGCCGTCACCGGAACCGTCCGGGTCGATCAAAATACCAAAGGTGCGAGGCGGAGGATATCATCTGCCGCCTTCGAGTTTGTTGAAGAAGGGGAAATCCAAAAAGGCCAGCAGCGACGAAGACGACCAAAGCCAAGTATTGGAAGAGACGTTTCGTTCGTTTGGCATTGATGCTAAGGTTGTTCAGGTGTCTCGAGGCCCGGTTATCACCCGGTATGAGCTGCAGCCGGCACGGGGTATCAAAGTCAGCAAGATAACAGGGCTGGCCGATGACATTTCTTTGGCGCTCGCTGCTGCAGACGTACGCATTGAGGCACCGGTACCGGGTAAATCTGTAGTCGGGATTGAAGTTCCGAACCGTGAAACCGAGGCCGTCTTTTTCCGTGATGTTCTCGACGATACGGCCTTTGCCGAGAACGCTTCCAAGGTGGCATTGGGTCTGGGGAAGGATATCGCTGGACACCCTGTGGTTGCTGATTTGAAGAAATGGCTTCATATTTTGGTAGCCGGGTC
>PUOC01000042.1 GCA_003551965.1 Clostridiales bacterium
AATGACTTCCAGCCAAGCCGTGGCCAGCAGATTCCCCTTGGCGTCTATAGACGGGCTTACGGCCGTTATTTTAGGTGAGCTCCGAGCTTCGACGCCTGTTAATGTATCCGAGCTGTCGATGGATCCGGAAAAGACGCGGTAGACACCACTCTCTTGACTGATCCAAGCCACTGCCGGCGCCTGGCCACCTACAGCCAGCATGGGTTCGCGCATGTACTGCGATTGCTCGAGCAGCCTGCTCCTAACCTGCAGCTGCCCATCATCGCCAAACACGCCGTATTCCAGAAAATAATTTCCATCCACCTGCAAAATCCACACAAGGTGCCTCTTGCGGTCTTCATCCACAGCTAGGTCCATTCCTAGAAGGCGCACTCCCTGGTCCAAAACAAACTCCTCGGCATCCTGGCTGTGCTGGTAGATCAATGACAGCGACCGTCCATCCCGTCCTTGAATCTTCGCAATGGACAGAACATCTCGATCATCGGAGGCCGCGGCAAAGCTGCCGGCATACGATGAGACCAATCCTATTTCCTGGGCCTTTGACCATCCCTCAGGCCACTGTGGTACAGCCTGTTCCCATTGCGCCGCCGCTCCCATGGACGGCAAAGGGCGGAAAAAAACAAAACCATAGACGAAGATGCCTAGCAGTACTGCGATCGCGAACTTGCCCCACCGGCCCATGTCTACACCATCCCCAATGCCTGTGGAACCAAGGCATACACCTGATAAAGGAAGAGCCAAAGCAGCGGTGCAAGGAGAAACTCAAAGTCACTACGGACGCGGATGGAGGATAGCAGCACCCAGGCAATGGCAAATGCCAAGCCAGCGCTGACCAACCAATGCGGCAGCCCGTAAAATGCCGGCTGTCCGAAGCCTAAAGGCGTCTCCAGCAGCAGCAGCATTAATAGTCCAGTAAGCAGCACGGAGTATGCCAGCGAACGCCCTTCATAGATGCGGTGGCGCGCCAAAAGCACTCGAGCACCCACAGCCAAACCGACCACACCCGCGTTCATGGCCAGATGCACCAAGGACAGCATGAAGGTGGCGAGAAACATGAACCCCAAATGCGCAAGGGGAGAGCGGTCGTCAATGCCTACGGTCCTCAGCCAAGGCATGGCCACCGGCTGGCGCGTGTTCATCGTCATAATCCTGTGCTCTTGTGCCTCTCGCGCCTCCAACCAGTACACGTGCAGATGCTCTTCGTCATCTCGTACTATTTCCGGCCGCATAGATGCTGAACGTCGGACATTGAGGCGCGTTGCATCTGCGATGCTTCCATCCTTCCAATAGCCAACAAACACTTGTGGCTCCGTGTTCTGCCACGCCAATGCCGGAGGCGTTCCGGCAACGGCCCGCAGATAGCTGCCTTCACCCACCGCCCGCGGCGGCTCAAACCCCTGATCGCCGCCGTAGACGGCTGCCAATATAATGGGATTCGGACGCCCGGCCACCCGAGAGCTCCACAAGAGCTCTACACCATCCTCCGCTTCAACAAACACGGCACCTTCACCGCCGCTGGTCGAGGCTGGGCCCACTGGTAAGGGCTGCGACCAATCGTCGGTGCGAACGCTGTGGTACAAATGGGTTTCAAAGGGATCGCTTTCAATCCATGCTGCATGCAGTGCCTCTCCATGGGCAAAAAGCGCCGGTCGAGCGGAAGTACCGGTCGAAACATGGACCGCTCCAAGACGACGGAAATCCCCGTCATCCCATCGGCCATGGAAAATATCGTAGTGGCCATGGCGGTTCTCTACCCATAGTAGATGGAGCGCATCTTCGTGCACCGCGATCTGTGGTTCTTGGATCACGTGGGGTTCGTCCAACAGCTGCCTGCGCTCTAACTCTTTGCCGTCGGCATCATACACGCCGTATTTCAGCCGATAGCGGCCGTCGCTGCGATGCTGCCAGACCAAGTGCCGGAGTCCATGTTCGTCGACCGCGGCTGCGGGGAAGTTCAGTCTCGTTTCTTCTGCAATCACATGCTCCTGTGCAATGTTGCCACTGTCAAGAGTCCTGAAGACGAGCGACAATCCTTGATAATGGCGGCCGTCAATGGTAATTAGATTGGTGCCGTTTTCATCCGAGACAACCAAGAACCGATTGCCGTAAATGCCGGCCGGTGCTACTTCAGATAGTTCAGACCAACCATCGGGCCAGGGCAGCAGGTGGCCCATGACGCCCAAGGGAAAAGCCAGAGAAAGAATCACAGCGCCTAGCGCGCTGGCGCAAAATCGCTTCCAAACCAAGACGAACCAGCCGCCCTTCTTAGCAAAGGTATTGTTACTTCGATAATTCGCTAGACCCTTCATCGTTCCTGCGCTTGGCCACAACCGTCGCCGAAAAAGATCGCCTTGATTTTCCGCGGACTTTTACTTATAATTAGGGGTGCGCGGATGTAGCTCAGTGGTAGAGCATCGGCTTCCCAAGCCGAGGGTCGCGAGTTCGAGTCTCGTCATCCGCTCCAAACAGCTGTATGCTGGCGTGGCTCAGGGGTAGAGCAGTCGATTCGTAATCGACAGGCCGGGGGTTCGAATCCCCCCGCCAGCTCCAACGGCGCAAAAACCCGTACAAAAGGGTTTTTTTTGCGTTAAAGGCGGCTCTTGTCGGGTTAAGTTAAGACGGCAGTTTATCAGGAAAAGTGAGGGATCGTCATTCGTGGCCAGCGTTGTCGACATCATCCAACACCGCATTAACGAGCTGAAATACGAGAAAGTCCACCTGCGGCCGTTTATTGAGTCCGACAAGGTGCGGATTGCAGAACTGGATCGTGCCATCGCCGAATTGGAGTGGGTTTGCAGCCTGTTGGACAAGAACGAAAGCGGCAAAAGCTGATAAAACCTACCCAGAACATGTCCACCATGTCCGGGTAGGTTCTTTTTCATCTGCGCATCCCCTGTGACAGCAGGCGATAAAGCAAAAACCCCGACATCCAAAGGGACGTCGAGGATAAAACCTGGTACCCCCAAGGGGATTTGAACCCCTGCCTTCGCCGTGAAAGGGCGGTGTCCTAGGCCACTAGACGATGGGGGCAAATGGTGAGCCATCGGCGACTCGAACGCCGGACACCCGGATTAAAAGTCCGGTGCTCTACCAACTGAGCTAATGGCTCGCGGCTTGCCGTGCCACAACGCATATATTACACGAAAACACAGGGGCTGTCAACAAAATCCGTCAAGCTTTTTTTGTCGCCGAGCAAGACAGGGGAAGCTCTGAAAACCAGCCACTGGCGGGCCATTTGTCCGCCGGTTCTCCTCAGAAAACCGCCTTTAAGGTAATCGTCTGCTCGCGTCCTGGACCCACGGATACATACTGGATGGGGCAGTCTATTTCCTCTGCCACCGCCTGCAGATACGCTCTAGCTGCTTCGGGCAAATCGTCCCAGTGCTTTACGTTAGTGGTGTCACGGCCCCAACCTGGGAGCTCTCTATAGACGGGACGGCATTCCTCCAAAACACGCAGGTCCGTGGGAAACTCTGACAGCGGCTGCCCATGATACTCGTATTCAGTGCAGATCTTCAACGTGTCAAACGCATCAAGAACATCCAGCAGCGTCAAGGCCACACCGGTGAGACCGTTGATCCGAACCGAATAACGGGCCATGACCGCATCAAACCAACCACAGCGGCGCGGACGTCCCGTGGTGGTGCCGTATTCTTTTCCGCGATCTCGAATGGCCTGGCCGATTTCGTCCCGCAGTTCCGTGACGAACGGACCTTCCCCTACACGGGTGGTATACGCCTTCACAACACCCACAACCTGACTGATGCGAGTCGGGCCAATGCCCAGACCCGGTGCGGCCCCGCCCGCTGTGGGAGAGGATGATGTAACAAAGGGGTATGTCCCGTGGTCGATATCCAGAAGAGTCCCTTGAGCACCCTCGCACAGCACTCGCTGGCCCTTTCTGTATGCTGTCTCCACCAACAGAGACGAATCACTCAGAAGCCGCCTAATGGTGGGCCCCAATGGTGAAAACTCGTCCAAAATCTGGTCTACCGTGAAGCCAGGGTGATCATAGAGCTTCTGCAGCAGTTTGTTCTTCTGAGGCAGTACCACGTCCAATGCCCGCCGCAGGCTTTCTTCGGACTGCAGATCTCGCATCCGGATGCCGTTCCTAGCGTATTTGTCGGCGTAGGCCGGTCCGATGCCCCGCCCGGTCGTGCCGATCTTCTCAAGCCTGTCCGCTTCTTCCAATTCGTCTAGTACCTTGTGATACGGCAGAATCACGTGTGCTGTGGAACTGACTGCCAGCCGTTCCGTGCTTATACCCAGGTCTTCGAGGTACTTCATTTCGCGGCAGAGCACGACAGGATCCACCACAACGCCACTGCCAATAATACAGAGCGTATTGGGGTACAAGATGCCCGATGGGATCAGATGCAGTTTGTAGGCTGTTCCGTCCACCACCACTGTGTGGCCGGCGTTGTTTCCCCCTTGATATCTCGCCACAACATCCGCCTGCGAAGCTAAGAAATCCGTCACTTTGCCTTTGCCTTCGTCACCCCATTGGGCTCCTACCACCACCACGATCGGCACATCGTCTCCCCCTATCTTAACACTAGATCAAAGATACGCTTTGTATTGTCCGCCGTAATTTCACGTACCTCCTCGGATGACACATTATGGAGTTCGGCCACCTTCTCGGCCACCTGCCCAACATAGGCCGGCTCATTGCGTTTGCCCCGGTAGGGAACGGGAGCCAAAAACGGGCAATCTGTTTCGATCAACATCCTACGCAGCGGCACTCCAGACGCCACCTGGCGCAACCTCGATGCGTTCTTGAACGTCACCGGCCCGCCAAAGGAGATGTAGTGGCCCATCTCCAGATAGCGTTTGGCCATTTCCAAACTGCCCGAATAGCAGTGAAGTACGCAGGGAACATCGTCATTGGCAGCGATAATTTCCATGGTATCTGCCGCTGCATCGCGAGAGTGGATGACCGCAGGCTTCTCTAGCTCTCGCGCCAAGTCAAGATGCGTCTGAAATACCTGCTTCTGGACTTCCTTGGACGAGTACTGGTAATAATAGTCCAAACCGGTTTCCCCAATGGCGCATACCTTGGGATGGCCGGCCAAATTCCGGAGCTCCTCCAATGCATCGCTGCTGAGGGTATCTGCATCATGGGGATGCACGCCTACCACGGCATAGAGACGGTCCTCTCGCTCCGCCATGGCCAGGACTGTTTTGGACGACGGCAGATCAAAACCAATGTTTATGATCCCTGTGAGGCCGGCCGTCCAGGCCCGTTCCAGAACATCGTCAAAATCGTCGTCAAATTGCTCGTTATTGAGGTGAGCATGGCTGTCAATCATCGTCTGCCTCCTAGCTGGAACTCACTTCACAGGGCTTCCCGGTGCAATGGAGTCCGACACCGAAACCAGCTCTAGGGAACCATCGGTGGATGTTGCTGCCAACAGCATGCCTTCGGACCACTCGCCCCGCAGTTTCACTGGCTTCAAATTCTTAACAACGACGATACGGCGGCCGATCAAATCCTCCGGCTGGTAATGTTCGGCAATTCCGGCTACGATCTGCCGTTCCTCGCCGCCCACATCCACCTGGATCTTCAATAATTTGTCCGCGTTCTTGACACTACCTGCGGCCTTTATTTCAGCAATTACCAATTCAAGCTTGGCGAAATCCTCAATACCTACCACTCCGTCTAGCCGATCCTCTGTCCCGGCATCGGCTTTCTCGTCTGGCTTTACGGCATTTTCATCCGGCTTCGTTCCAGCAGGGGAGCTGACCTCCGCAGTCTCGTCAGGCTCCTCGAGTTCCATACGGGGAAACAGAGGCTCGCCCTTCTGCGTCTGCGTTCCCGGCTTCAGGCCGCCCCAGGCAGTATCATGAAAGGTCATCCCGGCAATGGGTACATCAATCCCTAACTGTTGCCAAATCCGCTCACTCGTACGGGGAATGAGCGATTTGATCAGCAGTGTGGTGATTCTCTGTACTTCCATGAGATTGTACATAACAGTGGCAAGACGTTCCTTGGTTTCATCACCTTTGGCCAACGTCCAGGGAGCGCACTCATCCACGTATTTATTGGCGCGGGCCACCAAACGCCAAATACCGGCGGTAGCCTCGTTGATCTTAAGTCGGTCCAGGAGTTCAACCGTACGATGGCACGTTGTTTCAGCCAACTGCTGTAGCTCCAGATCGACGCTTTCCAATGTCCCTGTCGGCTCCGGTATGACGCCCTGGTAGTACTTCCCAAGCATGGAGAGGGTGCGGTGCAGCAAATTCCCTAGATCGTTGGCCAGATCCGCATTAGTGCGTTCGATCAGCGCCCGCCTGGAAAAATTGCCATCCTGTCCAAAGGACACTTCCCGCAGCAGGAAATATCGGATCGGGTCTTCTCCCATTTCCCCAATCAGTTCATGCGGATCGATCACATTCCCCTTTGATTTGGACATCTTGTCGCTGTCAAACAACAGCCAGCCGTGGCCAAACACCGTCTTCGGAAGCTCTTCTCCTAGAGCCATGAGAATGATGGGCCAGATTATGGTATGAAAGCGCATAATTTCCTTGCCCACCAAATGCACATCTGCCGGCCACCACTGCTTCAGTTTAGCACGTTCATCGGGAAATCCAGCGGCTGTAAGATAATTGGTCACAGCATCAAACCAAACATAGATCACGTGCCCTTCATCGATGGGCACGGGCACACCCCAGTCAAAGGTGCTGCGGGTGACACAAAGATCGTCCAAGCCGCCTTTGATGAAATTGACCATTTCACTGCGCCGCGTCTCCGGTTGGATGAACTCAGGATGCTCTTCGATGTGCTGCAGAAGGCGATCGGCATACTTGCTCATCCTAAAAAAGTAGCTCTCTTCCTCTACGAGCTCCACGGGACGGCCACAGTCGGGACAGTTTCCGTCTTGGAGTTTGGTCTCCAACCAAAACGTTTCACACGGAACACAATACAGGCCCTCATATTTGCTTTTGTAAATGTCACCGTTGTTGTAAATGCGGCGAAACACTTCCTGTACAGCCCGATGATGCCTGGCATCGGTGGTCCGGATAAAATCGTCGTACTGTATATTCAACGCCTGCCAAAGTTCCTTGAATGATTCTACCACGTCGTCTACATATTCCTTGGGCGTGATGCCCCGTTCTGCCGCCGTCCGCTGGATCTTTTGGCCGTGTTCATCAGAACCGGTCAGGAAGAACACGTCTTTGCCTAGGAAACGGTGCCATCTCGCTAAAGCATCGGCCACCGTCGTCGTGTAGGCATGTCCGATGTGCAGTCGGCTGCTTGGATAATAGATAGGTGTGGTGACATAGAACTTTCCTTCCATGATATAGTCTCCCCTCCGTATAAATCTGCCAAACAAAAAAAGCCCCCATCCCTTTGGGACGAGAGGCTTCCTCGCGGTACCACCCAAACTTCTCTGCCGCTTCACAGCGGTCAGACTCATCGAGTGCTCCTGACACCACATCATTGCACACCCTGGCGCTATAACGGGCACACCCGCCCCGGCCTACTCATTGTTCAGTCGGAGGGCTCCGGGGCCATGTTCAACAGCGGCGCGCCTGCCAGCTTTCACCGAATCTGGCTCTCTGTAAGGCTGCCCGACTATCTACTCTTCCCCATCCACGCCTATACTGCTCGCTGACGCAAGCTGTCACTTACTGTATTACTTGTATCCTAACGATTACAGCCTCGTTTGTCAAGACCCTTTCCTGTGCACCCCAAGGCCTGCGGTCAAATTGGCGCGAGTTTTTTCTAAAAGTAATTGACTTTTCTTGGAAGTCCGCGTATAATATTCTTAGGCTAATGTCGAACTATGTCGAAAAACACGCGCGAGGAGGATTAACATGAAATCCACAGGTATAGTCCGCAAAGTTGACGATCTTGGACGGGTCGTAATCCCTATCGAGCTACGTCGTACTCTCGAGATTGAGGAAAAGGACCCCTTGGAGATCTATGTGGAAGGCGACCAGATCATACTCCGGAAACACACAGCTTCCTGCATTTTCTGCGGCCAAGAGAAAGACATCGTGCTTTTCCACGAGAAGAATATCTGCGCCGCCTGTCGCCTGGATCTTAACAACTCATAGATGGGTGGGCAGATCCAACACCTCTTGATATACCTCGTTTCTAGTTTTGCCCAAACGGCGGGCTATGCTTTTGACGGCTTCCTTTTTGGAAGCGCCGGCCTCCATTTCGTCCAGCACAGCCCGCCGCACGTCTTTTTCCCCTTCATGGGCCGGTTTCCCTTGCACACGTCCCTGGACCAACACCACGAGTTCGCCGCGGGGCTTGTTCTCTGTGAAATACCGGTGCAGAGATGACAGCTTGCCGCGCCGGGACTCTTCATGCCATTTGGTCAGTTCGCGGCAGATCGCTGCCTGCCGGTCACCTAATACATGATGGAGATCTTCCATACACTGCAGTAAGCGATGGGGCGCTTCGTAGAAGACCAGCGTTGCCTCGAGGGAGCGAACGGCTTCCAAGGCTTTTTGGCGCTCACTAGTCTTTCGAGGCAGGAATCCACCATAAAAAAACTGCTCCGTGGGCAAACCGCTCAACACCAATCCCGTTATGGCCGCATTGGCCCCGGGCAGCACAGTGAGGGCGGCGTCCTCATCCGCTGCCTGCCGAACGAGGCGCTGTCCTGGATCCGAGATCCCAGGCATGCCGGCGTCAGATACTACCGCCACCGTCTTGCCTTCTCGGCTCCATTGCAGAATTTCTGCGATCCGTTCCGCTTCATTGTGCTGGTGAAAACTGACCAATGCAGCTTTGATACCAAAGTGGGCCAACAGCTTTCCGGCCTGCCTCGTGTCTTCGGCCGCCACTATATCAGCTTCCCGCAGGGTGCGGAGCACCCGGAGAGTGATATCCTCTAGGTTTCCAATGGGAGTGGCACATAGATGGATCATTGATGTTCTCCCTTTTTCGAAGTAAAACCCCTTTCGGTGCGAAAGGGGTTTTCTCATATTGATCTTAGGCCCTGCTGTCGCTGTCTTTACTGGGTTTACCCGATTGCTCCGGGGTATGGTCGTTCTCGTTCGTCTGCTTTTTTGGACGCCGGCGGCGTTTCGAACGCCGGCGTTTATTGGTTTTCTTCTCTTCTGAAGAAGCCTGAGGCGACAAGGTCTGCCTTTGATCAGTCGCACTCCTGTGCTGATCACTTTCGCTCGTCGCTTTTCCGGCCTTTTCCGAAGTCTTCTGTTGATCTGCCGTCGCTCGGCCGCCTTTCGACTGTTTCTTTGCCTCTCCCTGCGCCGTCCGGCGCGATGTCTGGGGCCCTGACTCCCGCTTTGAAGATTTCTTTTCTTTTGACGTCCCCTTTTGGCCCGGCTTCAGCACTTCAACCTCGTCCGCTTCCACAGCGAAGACGCCGAGACCGTCAATGGGTTTGACCGTCAGCTTCTTCTTCAGCGGTTCCACCTCTTTAACCTCAGCTTCTCCATAGTCTGGAACAAACACTCTTGTACCTTTTTCGGGAAGCTCGGCCCTTTGCTCACGATAGAGCTCCGACTCGTATTTGAGGCAACACATCAACCGCCCGCAGATTCCCGATATCTTGCTGGGATTGAGCGACAGATTCTGTTCCTTCGCCATGCGGATGGAGACAGGGTCAAATTCGCCAAGAAACGTGGCACAGCACAGCGGACGGCCGCACGGGCCAATGCCCCCAAGCATCTTGGCTTCATCCCGCACTCCGATCTGCCGCAGTTCAATGCGTGTCTTGAAAACAGACGCAAGATCTTTGACCAACTCGCGGAAATCTATCCGTCCATCGGCGGTAAAATAGAAAATCAGCTTTCCGTGATCGAAGGTGTACTCAACATCCACCAGTTTCATCGGCAGTTTGTGTTCTTCCACCTTTTCTATGCCAATGCGAAACGCTTCCTTGGCCAGTTCTCTGTTTTTTTCCAGCGTTTCCTCATCGCCGGGACCGGCCAGACGCTGCACCTGCTTCAAAGGCTGCACCACATCTTTTTCTTCCACCATCTTCGGTCCAACCACTACCTCGCCAAACTCCACTCCTCGAGATGTTTCAACAATTACGTTCTGTCCACTGGCAACATTGAGATCACCGGGATCAAAATAGTAGATCTTCCCGGCTTTCTTAAACCGAACTCCTACAACTCTAGCCATCTATATAAGCGCTCCTTTTTTCATCCTCAACAACAGATAACCCAGTACAAACCGGGGCCGAGCATTTCCCCGGAGCGTCGGGATCATCTCGTAGATCAGATCTACAATTTCGTGGGCAGCGGACCGAGAATACTTCTCGCTGACTCGCCATAAATCCTGCTCATAGTCGGGATTATACAGCCTTATGCCTTGACCCAACTGAATGCAGAGGACGTCTCGATACCACTGTACCATAAGCTCTAGATCCTGCACAACTTCGTCTCTCGACTCATTCCACTGCTGGCTGTAACCGAGAATTTCTGGGATTTCCAAAGCAGGCAAGTTCTTCATTACATCCAACACTCGTCTGCGTCTTTCCATATACTCGCTGTCCAAAAGCGACACCGCCCGCCCTAACGAACCGCGGCCCAAGCGGGCAGCCAATTCAGCCTGCTGCTGGCCTAGTTCCGAGCCGTCCCATTGGCGGTACAATCCATCGACCACAACAGTCTCCGGAAGCTTCTGAAAGCTCAACATCTGACAGCGTGACACAACCGTCGGCAACAGCCGGTGCAGATGATCTGTGGTCAGGATAAAAAGACTGCCCGCCGGGGGCTCTTCCAAAGTCTTAAGAAAACTGTTGGCGGCCTGCACTGTCATTCGATCGGCATCAACGATGATCCAGACCCGCATTCCATCGGCTTGGCGGCTGATTTCACTCTTCAGGTGACGGATGGTGTCGATCTTAATGCTGTCTGTACCAGACCATACGCGCAAATCAGGATGCTCACTCCGGGTCATGCGGCCACAGGAAAGGCATTCACCGCATCCTGTTCCCTTATCGCAGAGAAGCTGCGCCGCAAAGGCTTGTGCTGTCGTTCGCTTCCCGACACCCCCCTCACCGTGAAAAAGATAGGCGTGGGTTAGGGTGTTCCATTGCAGGGCGTTCTTCAGGGCGGTTACAGGGCCGGACTGGCCCAAGATCCAGTCCAAATTCAATGCACTCACTCCATCAGGTATACAAATCCAAGACCATACCGCGAATTTCGTCAAGTCTGCGCGCCAGTTCCAAACTGGGAACTTCCTTTTGCAGAAACAGCCTCGTTAATTCCTCCAACCGCCTATCCACCTGCTCCACCATGACATACAGCCGACGACGGCCCTGGACATCATAGGAAACTTTGTCTTCCACGGAATACACGGCTTTTACAAGGCGAGCCAGAACAAAGCGCACTGCCTGCTTATATCGATACAAGTTCTCAAAATTAGGGCTGCGCCGCAGTGCCGCCGAATATTCTTCCACGGCCTCCACAGCAGTATCCATATCTAACATACTTCCCTGCTGCTGCAGAGTTTCCAGAAACGGACTATGCTTTATGGCAAAGCTTGCTTGCCTTTGGGATTTCGACATCACTTGATCCCGGGATCGTCCAAATTTGGAGATCTTCACGGCAACCCCCACCTTAAACAGGGTCAGATCTTTGAGCTAGATCTTTTCAAAACGTTCCACAGCAACCATAAAGACCGTGGCACCGCCTACGGCAATCTTCGTAGGCCGAGGAAGTACACCGCCGCGGCCGAAAGGCGACACCGGTGAAGCATGGTATTGATCACGTTTTTGACACGTGTTCTTGATGATGTCAAGCACCTCATTGGTTTTGTCATCCTCCACACCAATGAACAAGGTTGTGTTTCCCACGCGCAGAAATCCGCCAGTACTAGCAAGCTTCGTGGCACTAAATCCCTGTTCGGTCAGTTCCTCCAAAAGCTGCTGCACATCCTGATCTTGGACAATGGTGATCAATAGCTTCATATCGTAAGCCTCCTTTGGACTGTATCCCACACCTGCTCGGCTACCGCCTCAATACTGCCCTCCGCTTTCACCACAACCAAGCGGCCACCGTACCGTTCGGCCATTTCGAGGAAGCCGTTTCGAACTCTGGCATAGTATTCGAGGGTGCGCTGTTCGATGCGATCCCTGCCGGCCCGTTTCAGTGCCCGCTGCGGTATCTGATCCAGATAGATTGTTAAAGAAGGCGTCAACCCATTTACCGCCCAATGGTTGATTCGAACGATAGCTTCGATGTCCCAACCCAAACCATACCCCTGATAAGCCACAGATGAGTCAACAAACCGCTCACAGATGACAATCTGTCCTCTGCCCAGTGCCGGCATCAGAATCTCGGCCGCGTGCTGGGCTCTGTCTGCTGCATAGAGAAGAATTTCCGTCTGGGGGTTGAGCTCTTTCAGTTCGGGGTCCAGCAAAATCCGCCGGATCTCCCCGCCAATCCGAGTTCCTCCCGGCTCGCGGGTGTGCACAACAGAATGGCCCTTGGATTCCAAAGCGTCCCGCAGACAGACTGCCTGTGTCGATTTGCCTACACCATCTATTCCTTCAATCGTAATGAATGTACCGCCTGCCATTGGTTTACTCCTTCATTAGAATGTTCGTCAAAAATCGTGTTTGTCCTTTAGAACAGCTGCCTTTTCTTGATCAATTCCCCGAATATGCCAGCCTTCAGCCAAACTCTTCTCGACATGATCGATTAGATCTTTGTTCCAGATCTCCCCGGGAACCAAAAGAGGTACACCTGGTGGATACGGAACGACGAATGAAGCACTGACCCGGCCGAGCGAATTCCGATAGGGTATCTTCACCGATGGTGAAGCAGCTGCGTATCGCATGTCGCAGGCCGGCTCCGGAAGATCAGGCCAAACCAGAGTACCGTGCTGGATGGGAGGTCCGTGAATAGCCTTTCGGACGGCCATATCCCCCAAGGCCTCTAGAAGCGCTGCCACCGATTCGTTGTCGTCACCCACCGTCAACAACGCCAGCGCCCAGCGATGATCGCTCATTTCCACCTGAATCCGGTAATCGCGGCGCAAGATCCACTCCACATCAAAGCCCCGCAAGCCTAACATTTCCATGCTAAAGAGCAGTTTGGTCGGATCGGCATGCTGTGGCGGCAGCGAAATTCCGGGAATGCGCTGCAGTTCATGGCGGGCCGATCTCGCCAGTTCCCACAGGGACTGCATAATTTCCTCACCCTGGGCCTGCCATATCGAACGGACATAGTCCAAAACGGCCAAAGAGGGCAGCGAAGGGCTAGTGGTCTGCAGAATTTGAACGGCATTCTGCAGACGTTCCCTGCGTGCCCCAACACGGCAGTGGAGCATGGACGAACCGGTCAAAGCTCCCATCGTTTTATGGGTGCTCTGCACCGCAATATCGGCCCCCGATTCCATGGCACTTCCGGGAAGTGCTTTATGATAGCGGAAGTGACCACCATGGGCCTCATCTACGATACTTTCACAGCGCCATTTCCGACATTCGGCAGCAATGTCCGCCAAGGGGCTTACAGTGCCGTAGTAGGTAGGGTGGGTTATCACAGCCGCCGAGGGACAACAGCCGGAAAGAACACTCTGCCACTGCTCCACAGACGGAGGTAGGGGTAGATGCCACACGGGGTCCATGTCAGCGGGGAGGTAGACGGCCGGGCGCGCAGCCAACAGGGCTGCCGAATATACCGCTTGATGGGAAAAACGAGGAATCACCACCTGGCCGCTCTCTCCCCACAGTGAAGCGTGCAGGCCGCCGGTGGAACCGTTAACGAGAAACAGCGTTCCAGCAGCTCCGAAGGCTGTGGCTGCCAGGGCCTGTGCTTGGTCGAGTACCCGTTCAAACCGGTGATCGTGCTGCACACTGTCCAGTTCGTCGGAGGCATCCATGGCGAGAAAGTCCGAGCCTAAATGAAGGGCTAGATCACAAAACACCCCGGAATGCAGTTTGTGCCCCGGGGTATGAAAGGGTACAATACCGTTTTCCTTGTATTTGACAACCGCCTCCCAAAGTGGGGCCGAGGATTCTGATTGGTTCATCCGCTCTATCCTTCCTTCAAAGACTTAAATGGACAAATCATGGGCTGCGGTTCCATCTAACCCTGCCAGAACCGGCGAGCCTTGATCATTCCTGGCTCAATGCCGTCACTGGATCTAGCTTGGCCGCTTTCAACGCCGGATATACCCCGGCAACGAGCCCGACGGCAGCCGAGAAAGAAAACGCCACAACCAGGGACATGACCGAAATTTCCACGGGCCAGCCGCCTATGGCACTAGCCCCTCGAGAAAGCAGAACACCGGCTCCGAGACCCAGCAGGCCCCCGGAAACGCTGAGAAATATGGATTCCGCCATGAACTGCGTAAGCACATCCCGCTGTTTTGCACCCAAGGCCTTGCGTGTTCCGATTTCTTGGGTACGCTCTGTCACAGAGACCAGCATGATGTTCATCACGCCAATGCCGCCCACCATTAAAGAGATGCCGGCAATCGCCGCCAGCATCAGCTGCAGCGTGTGCGCCACCTGGCCAATGGTCTCTAGCATTTCATCTTGGCTGGTAATGCGGTAATTCTCTGTACTGCCCAACCTGGAATAGAGGAAAAACTCAGCCTGCGCCACAGCCGTAGGTGCCAAATCAGAGCTGACGGCCTGCGCCATCATGGTGCTTAGACGTTCAGTACGGAACAACCGCTCCATACCAGTGGAAATGGGAATATACAACTGGGTGTCATAGTTGCCGACCATCAGCTGCCCTTTTGGCTCCATCACGGCAATCACTTCAAAGCGATAGCGCCGATCACCCACCGAAAGAATAATTTCCTGTCCAACCGGATTGACGGCACCGAACAGAACTTCTGCCACCCGGGACCCTAAAGCCACAACTTGGGCGCCCTGCTCCACGTCCATACCATGGATGAAGCGCCCATATTGCACTCGGTAGTTGGCAACATGCTGATAGGCTGGTGTAACGGCTTGGGTCCGGATACGCAGGTTACGGTTGCCGTGAATTGTCAGTGCCACTCCCTGTACCTGGGGTGCCACCCGGAGGATAGCCGAAGAGCGCTGTTCCATCTGTTCGGCCAAACGCAGTGTGAACAGTTCCGACGGGTCACGAACTCCTGTTTCCGCGGGTGCCGCGACCGAAGCTGGGTTGATGATGATCAAATTGGAACCGAGAGCCGATACGCTCTGCAAAACTTCGGCTCTAGCCCCCATTCCAATCGACACCACCGCCACTACAGCACCCACTCCGATGACTATACCCAGCATCGAAAGGAATGAACGCAGTTTATTGGTTCGCAGGCTCCAGAGAGCTGAGCGGACCATCTCTAATATTCTCACGTTACGGCCGGTTCGGAGAGCGCCATTTCACTGTCTCAGACCGGCCCTCACCCCCCTTTTCCGTCAACAAGACGGCCCGTGACGAACAACATATGACCCCTGTTAACACACGCATTGCCCCAGAAAAACGTCTGCCCAACCTGTATTTTGCCGGGAATACAAGCTTCAGGCAGCGCAGCGGCCGAGAGTGCTTATCGGAAGCTGCCAGCGGCAATCCACTAGGCAGATAGTACTTCCAACGGTTTTCCATCGGCTTGGATCAGGCCATCGCGGATCATGATGATGCGCTGCGTCTGCTCGGCCACTTCGGGTTCGTGGGTTACCAATACCAGTGTATTGCCCTGCTGATGAAGCTGGGAAAACAACTCCATGATCTGTTCGCCGGTTTTGGTGTCCAGATTACCCGTGGGCTCATCTGCTAGAATGAACGAAGGTTCAGTAACCAAAGCCCGGGCAATGGCCACCCGCTGTCGCTGACCTCCGGACATCTCATTGGGGCGGTGAGCGCTCCGTTCATACAGGCCCACAGTTTCCAGGGCATATTCAGCCTTTTTTCGGCGGGCCCGAGGAGTCAAGCCGGAGTAGATCAGCGGAAGAGCAACATTTTCAAGGGCCGTTGCCTTGGCCAGCAGGTTGAACTTTTGAAACACAAAGCCGATCTTGCGATTGCGGATCTCGGCCAACTGGTTGTCGGAAGCTCGTCCGATAATCAGGCCATCCAGGACTAGGTCCCCGGTGGTCGGTCGATCCAAGCAGCCGAGAATTTGAAGCAACGTCGATTTGCCCGATCCGGAGGGCCCCATGATCGAGACGAACTCGTTCTCGCGCACGACAAAACTAACACCGCGCAGAGCATGGACCCGTTCGTCTCCCATACGATACACCTTCGTCAATCCTTCAGCCTGTATCATATCAACGCCCC
The DNA here is from genome assembly GCA_003551965.1 of Clostridiales bacterium. Lineage (GTDB taxonomy): Bacteria > Bacillota > Limnochordia > Darwinibacteriales > B1SED10-159 > B1SED10-159. The sequence goes on from PUOC01000042.1 coordinate 16,192, forward strand.
AATCCCGGTATACCAGCTGGGAGCCCCAGGTCCCATGTGGCACGCTGGCTTCCGACCACGCGCTGAAACAGCTGGTAATTGAACGGAAGAATTTCGTCTTCTTCTTCAAGACCATCCATAACCGCCACATTGGTTCCATCAGAGATACCCAGGCTAACTTCGGTGATGATTTCTTCTCCGTCCCGTATTACCGATGCCAGTGCAGTGTCTGCTGTCTGGACAACCGCTTCCAAGGGGACTACGAATGCCCCGTCAACACGGTCCACTTCGATACGCACCGACACACTGTATCCAGGCCGCAAGACACCCTCATCCGGTTCGTCAATGGCAATCCTTGCCGGCACAGTTACAACGCCGCCGGAAACCGCAGCGACACGGTCGATTTCAACGACCGTACCAGCGAATATTTTCCGGCGCAATGCGTCCACACGAATGCTCACCCGCTGGTCGATGGAAATGTCAGCCACATCCAACTCGTCCACCCCTACGCGGGCATAGAAACTAGAATCATCCAACAACTGCATCAGCGGCGTTCCCGAACTCACTGTCTCTCCCGGTGCCACCCGCAGAGCGGCTGCCACCCCTGAGAATGGGGCGCGGACTTTTGTACGCTCCAAGTGAGCCCTGGCCATCTCCAGATCGTACTGGCGCTCTTGGATAAGGGCCGATTCGCCTTCGATTCTCGCCCTCTCCAACGCCTGTTCTGCTGCCATAACAGCCAAACGCTGCTGCCTGTTGTCCAATTCCGCGACCACGTCTCCTTCCTCGACGTCATCGCCACTGGTCACGTAGACCTCCTTGACCTGGCCGGCCGTTTGGAAGGTCAGCGTCACATCTCGCGCCGCCTCAATCTGACCTGATGCATCCACGGTCTGCACTAAGGTACCGCGTGACACCGGGACCGCATCAGCCCGATAACCTGCCGTTTCAGTCACAGCCGGGTCCAGCCGCTGATAGACAAAAAAGCCTATTCCCAACAAGACCAAGGCAGCAACCACTCCAATTAAAGCTCTCTTGGCTCGTCTACTCATCGTTCCCAGGCTGCAGCCGCTGCCACTGCAGCCCACACCTCCCCAGCGTACAAGGTTGCCCCGATTCCCATCCTACAGCGGTTACCTTATATAATTCGATTCGCCACTACCCTTGATGACCATCGTCTGCTTCATCTTCCATGCACCACAAAGGCGTCAAAAACCACACACCCCGGCTGTTATGACGTTTCAACTCTTCAAGGGCATATGCCAGTACAGCCTTGGGGTGCCGGTGCGGCGCCCGGAAGACACTGCCGGACGGCACAACCCGGACATCGGCATCAGCAGACAAGCCTGCCAAACCTTTGGCCTTCTGCAGCGCATCGCGGAGCGTTCCCAGCTGATCCACCAAGCCGTTATCGTAAGCCTGCTGACCAGTCCACACGCGGCCTCCGGCTATCTGTTCAATGTTGTCCCGATCCATATTGCGTCCTTCCGTAACTCTCTGGATGAACAGATCATATATCCGTTCAATCGATGCGTGCAGTTCATGGCGCTCTTCCTCGCCCATGGGGTCCAAGCCCGGCTGCTTCTGGCTGCCGCGTAGCATACGTTCATAGTTGACGCCGCGCTTTCTAAGCAAGCCCCCGATGACAAAACGCCCCGCCAGAACCCCAATGGATCCAGTCAGCGCAGCCGGGTGGGCGACAATCCATCGGGCGGGTGCAGCGATATAGTAACCTCCCGAAGCTGCAACGCCATCCATGTACACTATCACAGGCTTCTTCTTCGCCAAAACAGTCAAGGCACTGTGCATGGCTTCCGACGCGGAGGCAGAGCCGCCGCCGGAGGCAATATACAGTAGCACAGCCTTCACCCGGCGGTCCTTTTCGGCCCTTCGGATCTGCTGCACTACGGTCTTGTCACCGGCCCTGGGCCTGGTCAGCATGGGAATGGCAAAAGGTGGTTTCAGCGGAGGTTCTTGGCTTTCACCGTCTACGATGTCGCCTTTGACAGGCACTACCCCCACAAAGGCGCGCCGAGGGCGGCGCGGCGGTAGGCATAGCCTCCCTCGCACCGCCGACCAATCGGCAATCTCTACGGGATCTTCCTGGCCAAGGCGCTCGGCGAGCTCCTCTTGCGACACCAGGCCGTCGACAATACCTTGATCAAGTGCCTGCACATCCGTGAAAGGGGACTGTTCCAGCCATGACTGCACCGTGTTTTCGTCGACCCCGCGTCCGCGGGCCACCGTTTCCCGGATGTGTTCTATTTCACTGTCCATGAGCCAATCGGTCATCTGACGCACTTCGTCCGACATGGTACTGCGTGTGAACATGTCCGCCGCAGATTTGAACGGACTAATGGCCACAGCATCAAAACGGAGTCCCCATGATTCAAGAGCGTCCTTGAAGAACAGATATGTTCGACTGCGACCTAAAGCAGAAACAGCTGCCCCATACTGCAAGTATATGTGATCCGCTGCGCTCGCCGTATAGAGCAGGGGCAGGTCAAAATGCTTTGCCCATACCACGACCGTTTTTCCTGCTTGGCGCAGCTCGGAGATCTGCTGCCGAATAAAGCCTAGGTGGCTCCACAACGGCCGCATGCTGTCCATGGTCAAAATTACATGCTTGACTCTAGCATCGCGTCCAAGGCGGCAGAAGTCTTCCTCTAGACCTTGGAGGGATGGTGCATCTTTGACTAACCACCGCTTCCAAGGGGGCAATTTCCGGGGCCGAAGAGCCAGATACTGCTCTGCCAAAGGATAATAGACCGCTTCTGCCACCTTTCGGCGGCAGCGAAGGAATTGCCTTATGTGGTAAATAGGCACGTCATTCACCTCGAGTCCGTCTGGCGTTTACTGCTATGTGTAGTATAACACAGCCAAGAGCAGGAAAAAAACCTTCCCAGGAACGCCGTTGAGACCAAAAAAGCGATTACGGCCAAGGCTAAACCCAATGACCGTGCCTCTGCTGCCGCTAAAACACCAGGCACTCCTGGCTGGCAGGGGGCCTGGTTGACCAACTAGGACAATTCCACAGAGTCGAGGGAAAAGGCACCGTGCAATTTCCTGAGAGCTTCGTCCGCTTGCCCAGCATCAATAATGACGGATATCTTGATCTCTGATGTACTGATCATCTCAATGTTAATGCCAGCCTCATACAGCGTTCCAAACAACGTCGATGCCACGCCGGTACTATTGGTTATGCCCGTTCCCACAATGGAAACCTTGGCGACATCATCCTTCTGCAAAACCATACCATGGCCTCCAATGGATTCCAGGAATGTCCAGCAAGCCTGCACAGCCGACCCTGCATCGTCCTTGCTAACCGTAAACGAAATGTCATTCACCTGTGCCCGGTTGAGATTCTGAATGATCATGTCCACGGAAACGCCTTCCGATGCCAACTGCTTAAACAGGCCAAAGGCAATACCGGGTCGATCAGGCACCCCGGCCACAGATATCCTTGCTATGTTGGCATCCATGGTAACGCCCCGCACCAATACTTCTTCCATAGCCTCTACCTCCATCACCTTGGTTCCGGGCTGGGCCGAAAAGGCAGACCGGACATGCAGCTTTACTCCATGTTCTTTGGCCAGCTCCACCGAGCGGGTGCTGAGCACTCCTGCTCCAAGCCTGGAAAGCTCCAGCATTTCGTCATAGGTCACCGCACGGAGAAGCTGCGCCTCAGGTATTATGTTGGGATCTCCCGTGTAGACACCATCAACATCGGTGTACACTTCGCACCATGCAGCACCCACCGCTGCAGCCAGCGCCACGGCGGTGGTGTCAGAACCACCCCGCCCAAGTGTCGTAATATCGCCATCGGGCGTTATCCCTTGAAACCCAGCCACCAAAACAATGCGTCCCTGTTCGAGTTCGCGGAGGATACGGGCAGCATCAATCCTGATAATCCTAGCCTGTTTGTGCCGATTATCCGTATGTATACCCGACATGCCACCGGTGAGAGATATGACCTCATAGCCCAAGCTTTCCACAGCCATCGCCAGGAGAGAAACGGACATCTGCTCGCCGGTTGAAAGCAGCATATCAAGCTCGCGCGGTGAAGGATGGGAATGAATGCGTCGGGCTCGGGCAATCAGGTCTTCGGTCGTGTGATTCATGGCTGATACGACAACGAGCATCGACTTTCCCTGTTCTTTCCGTTCAATCACCCGCGTCGCCACTTCCCGAAGGCGTTTGTCATCAGCCAACGACGTACCACCGTATTTCTGCACATGTACATCCATTACATCACCTCCATGGACGCGCCCTGCCAGCACAACGAAAGCGGAAGCACCTTCCAGTGCAAACCAGAGCTGTCTAATCTCCGCTGCAGGGTCGGGGCGAAACCCTTGGCCGCGTTGGACGTCAGGGCAACGATGGATGGGCCTGCGCCACTGACAAACTCTCCGTATGATCCCACGTCTCTGCAGATGTCCATGACCTCCTGGGCCGCAGGAATCAGAGGCAGACGATAGGGCTGGTGTGCCCTGTCGTCTAGAGCCAGCCGCAGTTGGCCGGTATGCCCATTGGCCAACGCGGACAGCAATAGCGCAGTGCGAGACACGTTGTGCACTAGATCTCCACGCGTGTACGTTTCCGGCAGCACGGCGCGAGCCCTTGCAGTGCTGAGTTCCGTATTCGGAATAACGATCACAAACTGCAGCGAAGGATGGACGGCAACCGCACCCGTTGTAACGCCTCCCTGGGCATCGACCACAGAGACCCGCACACCTCCGAGCATACACGCAATCACATTGTCTGGATGGCCTTCCATTTCCACAGCCAGGCGTTGCATCGTCTCCGCAGGTAAACTCCCGTCCATCAGATAGTTCGCCGCTAGAACCCCTGCTGCAACTGCAGAGGCACTGCTTCCAAGACCGCGGTTCATGGGAATACAACAGCGGTGTGACTCCACGCGAAAGCCTTGACAGGAGAACCGGAAGTGACGAAACACGTGATCCATGGTCCGCAATACGAGGTTATCTCGCTCAGAAACCCCGGGACTGCCGGTGCCCCAGTGAAACTCCTTGCAGCCATTGGTCTTCTCCACGTGGAACACGTTGTAGAGTCCCAAAGCTGCCCCCAAGGAATCGAACCCAGGCCCCAAGTTGGCGGTAGTGGCCGGCACTTTGACAGCAATCATCGTAACAATCCCTCTGCAACCAATCCGCAGATCTCATCATACTTCGGAGGCACAGCCTGCATGGACGGACTGATGGATACCGCTGCGTCCGGATCCTTGAGCCCATGGCCCGTTAAGACACACACGACCCGCGCACCGGCAGGAACCATGCCCTGTTCGTAGGCATACTTCAACCCGGCTACCGAAATGCACGAGGCCGGTTCGGCAAAGATGCCCTCCCGCCCTGCCAGAAGCCTGTACGCCTCTAGTATTTCCTCATCGGTTCGGGAAGTGATCCAGCCTCGGCTCTCGTCGAGGGCCGCACAAGCCTGTGACCAACTGGCCGGGTTGCCGATTCGAATGGCCGTGGCGATAGTGTCAGGGTTATCAACGGCATGGCCCAATACGATTGGCGCAGCCCCCGCGGCCTGGAAGCCAAACAAACGAGGCAGTGTACCTGCCCTGCCGTGCTGAACATATTCTTGAAAGCCCTTCCAGTATGCTGTGATGTTGCCGGCGTTGCCCACAGGTATAAAGAGGAAATCCGGGGCCTCGCCCATCTCGTCTATGACTTCAAAGGCCGCTGTTTTCTGCCCTTCAATGCGATGTGGATTCAAGGAGTTGACCAGTGTCAGAGGCAGTTCCTCCACCATTCGGCGGACCAACTCCAGAGCCTGATCGAAGTTGCCGCTGATGGGAATAATCCTTGCGCCGTATGCAATGGCCTGGGAAAGTTTCCCCATGGCGATTTGGTCATCTGGTATAAGAACATAGGCCGTCATATCCGCCTTCGCTGCATAGGCGGCAGCTGACGCCGAGGTGTTGCCGGTTGAAGCACAGACAACTGCCTGCGAGCCATCTTCAAGCGCTTTGGAAACCGCCAGGGTCATTCCCCGATCCTTAAAGGAGCCAGTGGGATTCGCACCATCGTACTTCAGGAAGATCTCGATGCCGGGAAATATTTTCTCCAGATTACGGGCCCGAATTAGGGGGGTACTGCCTTCGTGGAGCGTTACAATCGGCGTCTTTGATGTCACAGGCAGATACTGTTGGTATCGGTGTATAAGTCCCTGCTGCACTGCACTGCCTCCTAACGGTAAATAAGGAAATGGCGAAGCCCTTGGACATACGGATTGGCCTGCAGAGGAGCCAATTTGCGAAGCAGCTCCCGTTCATCTTCGGTTTCAACCACAAAAAACACCTGTTCCTTGGAGTCCAGCCGGTGCAGTTCCAAGGAATGCCCATTGAAGTGGTGCAGGATCGTATCCATAAGGCCTTGTATATCCCCAGCGTCTACCCGAACCAGCCATTGGGCTTGGGCATTGTAGTAGGGTATCAGCTCATAGTCCAAATCATCATTCAGTGCGCAGATGTCACCCACATGGCCTGACAGCACGTCCAGAAGATCACCATATACGGCACTGGCGGTAGGCAGACTTCCCGCCCCTGCACCGGTGAACATAACTTTTCCGACGGCGTCGCCGACGATCTCTATGGCATTGTTCTCTCCGTCGATCTGGCCGAGGAAACTGTTCCTGTCGACTAAAACAGGACGCACCGAGCAATGGACGTGTTCTCCGCGCCGGAGTGCAATCGCGAACAACTTGATTTTGCAGTGTATGTCCCGGGCATTGTCCATGTCTCTCGGTTCAATGTTCTCCACTCCTTCACAGCCCATGTGCTGCCAAGATATGGCCTTCTCGAAGGCAATGGAGGAGAGGATTGCCAGTTTGCGGGCGGCGTCGTACCCTTTAACGTCCGACGAAGGATCCGATTCGGCAAAACCCGC
>PUOC01000196.1 GCA_003551965.1 Clostridiales bacterium
ATGGAACAATTTGGGACTATCAGCTAAGAGAGGTTCCTGCCAATTAGAATTGGCACATGTATGCAAACTCCCTGGCTGTGCGCTGCCCCGTTTCGCGGGCATGCGTGCAGCCAGGGAGTTTTTTCTTTCCAACAGGGATCGAGCGCGACTTCCGAGAAAAGAAGATCCAGGGTTGCGTTTAATCCTTGCAATTATCGATTGCCACTGCCTCCATTCTTTGCTGTAGTGCCGTCGCAGATTTCGTCAGCGGCCGCGTTGTGGAGGTGGACTTGCCCAACTCGGTGAACCGCCTCATACGCAGAGTCGTTTTGCCACCAGTCCCAGGCACGATGGGTGAACAGGCACCCTTCTGTTCGGCGATAATCATCTGCAGTTGCCACAGCGACTCCACTTTGGCCGCCGTGCTCAGGCAACCGACCGTCCGCTTCTGGCCTCGTGTGACTGTTCGTCCGGACGTTCTCAGCGAGCACCGGATAGGGCATGGCCGGATGGCGGCTGCCAACGGTACCACGCGCAGCATGTAAGACCGGATACAAGCCAATTCCAAGCGCTCCCACAAACGAACACCGCCCGTCGGCAACAGCAACCAACATTATGCTTTGGGCGCAAAACACGGAGGGATAAGCAACATGAACGATGCAAAGCCACATCAGTCCTACAGCGTTGTGCCTGGCAATATTCCCAACCAGGGGATTTTGTTTGTCGACCACCAACAGAACAAGAGATCCGGCCACGGGGGGAACTGTCTGGTTCAGTGCGCCAATGGCGATATTGTCAGTTTCTACAGCAACGTATCCGGGGACATCTGGAATGGCCACAGTGTGGCCGGTTGGACGGAATATAAGATCTCCCAGGACTTGGGAGAAACATGGAGCCAACCTATGGTTCTTGATTACTCGAAAAAGGCGTGGGAGGAAGAAGAGGTGTATTCGGCGCTGGTATTCGGCGTGAACATAGCTCCCAACGGGACATTGGTGGCCGTGGCTGCACGGTTTGCGGAGCCGAAATGGATCAAACAGGCGCCTCCTGTGGCCCTGCTGAGTTACGACCATGGCCGAACCTGGAGTGAGCCCCGGGAGATCGATGCCTCCTGCAGCGTTCAAGAGTTAGCCTTGACATTTGATACCACCTTCGTTGACGGGGACCAATTATATTATGTGTTCTTCGGAGACTCAGCCAATATGGGATATGGCCATTATTCATTGTACGTATCGAAGGATAACGGGAAGAGTTTCAACCGGCGCAGTACACTGCCGTTTGCACCGACAAATTATTACTCCGCCGCCGCCGTATTGGCAGACGGCCGCTTCATCGTCTATTCGTACCCTTACAACGGCCAAGAAACCGATGAACACAACCTTCCCTATGTCATAAGCGAAGACAAAGGCAGAACCTGGTCTGCTGTGCAGACTGCCTATTTCGCCAAGAAGCTGAGAAATCCCCAGATGTCCGCCAGAGTGGGGGACAGGTATTTCATGCATGGACGCAGCGGCAGCTACGGCGCCCAGCGCGGGAATTTCGTTCTCTATTCATCCACAAACGGAGTAGACTGGGACGAAGGAACCATCCTCTGCCGCGGCAGCAGTGGAACGGATTGCTACTCGGGCAACGCCATTATCCGATCCTCCGATTCCCAGAAGGACCAAAAGCTGTTGATCCAATCAAGTATCGGCTACGATGAAGATACGGCTAGAGTCAACGCCAGGCAGTGGTGGGTTGTGCCGTTGGTTTGAGCAGACAGGCGCTCCGGTACAACAAATGCCTCGCGTCGGAACCATGTGGGCATCGCTTTTAGGCAGTTTCGTGTGCCAAAAAAGACATGCCCCTTCCGTATGCATGAACGCAGCCATGGTGCGCTCTGCCGTTGACTGGGCCCTGTTATCAGATGAAGCTCTGAGACCGTCCGGGCTGTCCTAGATGCCTTGCGGCCATGGTTAACCAACAGCACAGGCCCCGAGGCTGCCAATGCATTGGCAGCCTCGGGGCCTTTTTGAACTTTTTCCATTCCGCTGCGCACCTACCGCCTTGGCCACCACTGGGGGTTGCGGCCGAAAATCTTGGCATACTCGTCGGGCGCGGCTTTGATCTTACGCTGGAAATCGAAGAGGCCGTTGATTTCCTGCTGCACGTCTGTCAGCTGGGTATAACAGTACCCGGAAATGTCCTCTTCTTCCAGTATAGCATCGGTAAGGCTTTTCATCCGGTTCAGCATTTCCGGGATACTGCGGGCTGCGGTACCATATCCCCAACCTTCACGGTTTTCGTCTTCCACTTTGACACCGCCGTATTCCGTAATCATGATCGGCTGTCCTTCATACTCGTAACCCGGGAGCAAGATGGGACGGCCGTGGGTAAACACTGCCGCATGGGGTTCCGCCTGAAACCGGCGGAACTTTTGCGTCAGATCATCGGCATCCTGGGTGTAGTCATGGATAGCAACAATATCGGTACTGGCCATTTCCCAGCCATCATTCCCCACCACGGGGCGGTGGGCATCTATGGCCTTCGTGGCATGATACAGCGATTCCAGATGATGCACCAGCCGCTGGTCATGGGGTTCGCCCTTGGCCAGCTGTTCGACGCCCCAACTTTCGTTCATGGGCACCCAAGCCACGATGCTGGGGAAGTTGTACAGGCGGCGTACAATCTGCTGCCATTCCTGCATAATGCTCGTTGCATTATGTTCGTCATAGATATAGCAGGATGGCATTTCGGCCCAAACCAGAAGCCCCTCCCGATCACAGAAGTGGTAGAAATAGGGATCTTCAATCTTTTGATGTTTGCGGGCACCATTGAACCCGGACGCTTTCGTCAGCTTGACATCTTTCTCGATGTCGTCTAGGGTTCCCGCCGTGTATATACCATCGGGCCAGAATCCTTGGTCAAGAACCATACGCAGGTAATAGGGCCGATTGTTGAGATAGAACCGCCCGTTGCGAAGCTCTACCTTGCGCATGGCAAAGTACGTTTCCACCTCATCAATGACATCGCCATCTTTCTTCAAACGAACGGTCAGGTCATAAAGGTGGGGTGTTTCCGGACTCCACAACTTGGGATCATTGACGGAAATGTTCAGCTGGTTTTCGGGACGGGGAACCAGATCCCCGCTGCGGGAGCACCGCAGAGGTACAGGGGCAGTGACCGTGCTGAGCCGATCCCCTTGGAAGGACGTGACCATTTCCACCTCCAAACCCTCTTCTACGGCACTCAACTGGTATTCCGCGTTCAGCGATTCCTCGTCCACATTCGGCCGCAGCCGCAGCCGTTTGATATGAACGGGAGCCACGGGTTCCAGCCAAACCGACTGCCATATACCGGTTACCCTGGTATACCAGCAGCCCCAATTTTCTAAGTTTGCCGACTGCTTGCCGCGAGGCTGGGCGGTAATGTTTTCATCAACGACTTTAACCGTTACCTGGTTGCCATCGTCTTGGAGATAGTCGGTAATATCGAAAGAGAAGGGTGTATATCCTCCCCGGTGACTGCCGGCAAAACAGCCGTTGATCCAAACGAGGGCTTCGTGATCCACTGCCCCAAAGTGCAGACGAATCCTTTTGCCCTGCCAAGAAGACGGTATTTCCAGATCCCGGCGGTACCAGACTACCGGAGCCGTATCCAATGGGTCTTCCACGCCGCTTAATCTGCTCTGATGAACAAAGGGAACTTCAATCTGCTGATCAAAATGGACAGTTTCGGGATTGCTTGTGCTGCCAGCTTTCTTCGTGAACTGCCAGGGGCCGTTGAGACTGAGCCACTGGTCTCGAACAAAATCCGGTCGAGGGTATTCCTGCCGCATAGCCAATGGTCAAACACCTCCGTGATTCAGTATCTGTGATTACATCTTTTGCCATGACGTCGCTCTGCATCTACACCATTATGCCAGCAAAGAAGCCGGACGTCCAATCGGATGGAAGGCCGAATATGACAACCTGCCTAAGGCGGACACAGACGTCTATCCTTTAATTCCCGTGGCCGCTACCCCCTGCACGATGTGCTGCTGGAAGAGCAGAAACACGATCAAAACCGGCAGTGACGCAATGAAAGCACTGGCCATCAGCATTCCGTAGTCCGTACCGTAGAACCCCTGGAGTGTGGCAATGCCCACCGTCAAGGTGTACATGCGGCTGGTTGAGGTCGAAATGAGCGGCCAGAGAAAATCATTCCATGTACCGATGAACGAGAAGATCCCCAAAGCCGCCATACTGGGTTTGGCCAGCGGCAGAGCCACCGTCCAGAAAAGGCGAAACCGTGAACAGCCGTCTACAAAGGCTGCTTCTTCCAACTCTCGGGGCATGCCAAGGAAGAACTGGCGCAGCAGGAACACGCCTAGGGGCAACGCAAGCCGCGGCAGAATCAGTGCTGTATAGGAGTTCAACAATCCAAAGGCATCAAATTGAAGATACAGGGGTATGATAATCGTCTCCACAGGCACCATGATGGTGGCTAAAACCATGACAAACAAAAGGTTCTTGAGTGGAAAATCAATCCTGGCAAAGGCATAGCCGGCCATGGCGTTGAGGACCAAAGTCAGCGCGGTCGCCACAACGGTTACGATGGCGCTGTTAAGAAACCATCGAAAGATTTGAGCAGCCTGCATGGCGTCCTGGTAATGCTCAAAGGTCACGTTCCTTGGTATCCAGCTCGGGGGCAGCGTGAAGATGGCTGCTTCTGGTTTGATGGAACTGACGAACATCCACACAACCGGTGCCGCCCACAGCACAGCCAGCACAATCAGTGCCAATTTGGGAAGCCAGACAAACACAAGATTGTACTTAAACCCGTTTCCACCCATATCCGCTATTCCTCCTCTCTGCATCGTCTAGTCGCGCTCTTCAGCTCCCATGATTTTCCACTGAACAAACGTCAGGATCATAACAATCACAAGGAACACATAACCAACGGCCGAGGCATAACCCATACGGAAATAGGTAAAGGCCTGCTCATATAGATACATCGACAAAACGCGAGTACTGCCAAATGGGCCGCCTTCGGTCATGATGTACACTTGGCCGAAAATTTTCAGCGATGCAATCACCTGCATGATAATGACAAAACGAAAGATCCGCCGCAGGCCCGGAAGGGTAATATGCCGGAAGCAGTGCCACGGATTGGCCCCATCAATGCGGGCCGCCTCATATAACTGCTCGGGTATATCCTGGAGTCCGGCCAAAAAGATAATCAGGTTAAACCCCATTGTCCACCAGAGAGTAGTTATGACAATGGCCGGCATAGCCCAAGTGGTTGAATTGAGCCAATCGGGAGCGGCAATCCCGAATTCTCGAAGGTAATAGTTGAGCAGACCGTAGCGGTTCTGCAAAAGCCAGATCCAAATGGTCGTGGCCACGGAAATCGACAATAGGTACGGGAAGAAGAAAATGCCGCGAAATACAGAGCGCCCGCGAAAGGATTCATTCAAGGCCAAGGCGACCAAAAGACCGAGTATGATCAGCAGCGGAACGCTTAAGGCGGTAAATTCCAAGGTGTTGCGCAGCGATGACCAAAATACGGAGTCCGTGAACAGGCGATGGTAGTTCTCGATACCGGTGAAGTCCGGAACACCCAAAATATCCCACTCGTGAAAGCTGATATACAGTCCGTTCAAAATCGGATACACCATCATGAAAAACAGTGCGGCGAAGTAAGGTGCAATGAAGGCATACCCTGACAGCGCGTCTCTTTTTCGTGCCTTGCGGATGGAATCCCCGCTCGGATTTGCTGTCCTCTGCGACATACGCAACCTCCTTGCTTAACCGTGCTCAAAGGCCAGGGAGGCCAAAGCCCCCCTGACCTAGCCAGTGGAGATCAACACCAGGTGCACTACCGCAGGATATTGCGGACTGCGGTTTCCATCTGGTCCAATGCTTCCTGAACCGTAAGCTGTTCGTGATAGACGGCTTCTATGGTTTCGTTGAGGGCAGTCTCCAATTCGCTGGGTTCTGTGGTAGGCGGCAGGAACACAGCATACTCCGCCGCCTCTGCATAGCCAGGACGATACGGCTGCCCTGTGAACTCCTCCGATTCCAATACCGACATACGCGGAGGAATGTGGCCGGCCCGAGCCCAGTCAGCTCCGTGTTCAGTCAGCCAATCCAAGAACGTAAGGCTGGCATAGACCTTTTCGTCATCCATTCCGCCCCG
>PUOC01000018.1 GCA_003551965.1 Clostridiales bacterium
TCTGGCCTCCTTGTCCAAGATGTTCACCGCAACCGCTGTGCTCCAGCTAGTCGATGCCGGAGCCATAGAGCTGGATGAACCCATCGCTGAGTACGTCCCCGATTTTGCCGAAGAGGCTGCAGAAAACGAAAATGCCAATGATGACGAAGAAAACGGCACCGCGGAAGAACAAGACAACAACGACTATGACAAAACGGAAGTGACAGTTCGTCATGTCCTGACCCACACCTCAGGTCTGCCTGCTTGGGCACCGTTGGACAGACAGTACGACACAGTAGACAAAAGAGTCGAAGCAGTGCTGAGCAAAGAGCTGACCGCTGAACCCGGCACGGAATACGCGTACAGTGATATCGGATATATTCTGCTGGGATTTCTCGTCGAAGAGGTTTCCGGCCAGACCTTGGACGAATACGTAGAGGCCAATATCGCCGAACCTCTGGGTCTAACCACAACACGCTTCAACCCACCGGAGTCCTGGCGCCCATTTATGATTGCCACCGAAGAACAGGAATGGACAGACCGTCCGATGGTCTGGGGTGAGGCCCATGACGAAAACGCCTACGGATTGGAAGGCGTTGCCGGACACGCGGGCTTGTTCAGCACAGCCCGGGATCTGGGCATCTTTATGCAGGCCTATCTCAACGGCGGCATCTACGCAGGACGCCGGATTCTTGAGGAAGAGACTGTGGAGAAGGCACTGACTGACCAAGAAGTTGATGAAGACGTCAAAATAGGTCTAGGATGGCAGTTGGACCGCAGCTGGTACATGGGAGATCACTTTCAGAAAACGTTCGGCCACACCGGTTTTACCGGTACGAGCATGGTTGCTGATCGCGACACGGGTACCGTCATGGTGTTTCTGGCCAACCGCGTGCACCCCACCCGGGAACCTACCGTGAATCCGTGGCGGGGCGAGGTGGCGAACTCCACAGCCGAGGCCCTTGGTTTAGCCGATTAACCATCTGCTGCCGTCATGCGAAAAAGAGAAGGTGCGCCACAGGGAGCACCTTCTCTTTTTGTGTCTTCGTGTGGCCGCAGAGGCAGCGGTGATGCCGGACCACGTGCATGCTGCCCTCCCAATGACCGATAATGATAGTGGGTTTCACTTCGCGGATTACATCAGCCACCTGATACTTCACTTTATCATTCACCGGAAGCTCTGCAACTTTGTACTCCAGAAAGCGGACATCGGCTCCGATGGTATCGGCAAATGCACGTGCTTCATCGGTCTTCTGCCTGGCGTACTGCTCCGGTGTCAGATCGGAATGGCCCTTTCCGCCCGGTGTCAGGTGCAAAAACGTGGCCCTATGACCATGCTGGATGTATTTTGCCATGACGGCTCCGGCGGTCAGATCCATATCACCGGAATGGCCTGCGACAGCCAAAATGTGTTCTTCGTTTTGGCTTTGCATAGAAGCACCTCCAAGGATGGGTTATTCTTTGAGCCCCGACAAACTGAGACCCTTGACACAATAGCGCTGCAGAAAAATGAAGATGATAAACACTGGTACGACACTGATGGTTAGCGCCGCACTCACCAGGGCCTAGGTGAGATTGGGATCTAAATGGGACTGCAGCATCTCAATTCCTACCGGCAATGTTGCCAGCCGATTATTGACAGTATATATCAACAACGACCAGATAAATTCGTTCCACTGGTTGATGAATGTGAAGATGGCCAAAGTAGCTAGGGCAGGCATTGTCATGGTAACAACGATTTGGCTGCAGATCCTAACCTCTGAAGCGCCGTCGATGCGCGCCGCGTCCAAGAGCGGGTCCGGTATCCCCATAATAACCTGACGCATGAGAAAGACTCCGAAACCACTAACGGACAAGGGCAAGATCAGGGCCCAACGAGTGGCGGCCAAACCACCATCAAGATTGACCCATGGGAAATTGACCATGATATAGAAGTTGGGTATCAGGAACAAAAAAGCAGGGAACATCATGGCAGCCAAGATAAAGTGAAAGATAATATCGCGCGCCCCGGGAACTGCAGTTTTGTCAAGGCATATCCGCCGCGGGTGCTGGTTAGAAGTGCTAACGGAGTTACGCTGGAATTGACAATGATGCTGTCGGTGAACAGGAGCCCATGTGCATGGACGAAATGGCCTGTCGAAAGTTGTTCAACTGAAAGGGTCCGAAACCTGCAGACAAATCTAGCGGTCCGTCCACCATGCGCCGCAAAGGCCGGGATCCGCACTCTCCGTTTTGCGCTGACCGCAAGATAGGCCTCGCCGCCAAGCTCTATTTCAACCCTTGACAGCAAAGCGCCGGAAATCCACTATCGGCCAACGGCAGGCTCTTAACAGTTCTTATATACTTTTCCGAGAGACGATCCTGGCAGAACTGAGCTCACCTCTAACCGACTCGCCCTGTGCATAGAAAAGGTCGAAACCGGAGTCCCTACTTCCTTCTCCTTCACCCGCAGACATCCTGTAACCGCTGTATACGATTATACGGCAACCGGGCCGCCGTCTTCACAAGCGGGCCGGTCCCGGGGACAAGAAAGTTCGGCGGCAGTCGCTCCATGCCGGTTTGTTGCGAGTTGAAGGCATCCGTGCTACACTATGACTACATTCTACTGTCTATTAAGCACCCCCAAAATTCCGGCCCTATGACAACCGCTGGCTGTCCCCAGTCAGTTTTTTGCAGACCTGTTTCGCCGCGGTGCGCTGCAGAGCCACGGACTGTATTGCCGGCACAAGGGAGGTTTTTGTGTGCGTTTCCAAAGCCTGCTGTTTACTGAACTTCCATCCGAAGGAATCTCCGAAGTCGATGGCCAAGAGCCATCCATGCCCGAGTGTTTTGGGGACCTCAATCTTGATCAAATCGTCGCAGACATAACACGAATGTACAGACAATACGATCTGCAGCCCTTCTTTTATTGGCCCCTCCGTTCTCAGAAAAACATTGTCTACAGACAGGAAATCATGCAGGAACTGGACTGGCCGGAGCTCTTTCAAGCCGTAAAAAGCTTTGCCAGTAAAATGCGGGGCGTGCACCAGCGCCATGAATTGATGGAGCGTCTCAAATACAACAAGAACCGCCAAGGCTGGTTCCTCAGTGCAGTGACAATGTACTGCGAAGCGGTGGAAGAGTTGCTGCGCTTCTTGGCCTCATCGGCGCTAAGATCCCCGGGAATGCAGGCTTTCTATGAGCACCTCCGCACCTATGTGCAATCCCACCAATATGCATCACTAGCGGCGGAAGCCCGCCGTATCTCGCAGCGGTTGTCCGCAATCCGCTACTGCCTCACCATCCGCGATCTGCGCGTTACTGTACAGCCCTACGACGGTGAACCCGATTACAGCGAAGAAATAGACAACGTCTTCGCCAAATTCCGCAAACACAGCACCAAAAACTACCGCATGAACCTGGAGATCAACACCGGCATGAGCTGGGTGGAAGCCCGGGTCCTCGATCTGGTTGCCCGCTTCTACCCCGAGCCATTCGAAGAACTAGCCTCTTTCTGCCAAGCCTACGAGGACTACCAAGACCAGATCATCCTGCGGTTTTGCCGGGAGTCGCAGTTCTACCTGTCCTTTCTCGATTATATCCGTCCCGTGCGCAAACTGGGACTGCAGTTTTGCTATCCCGAGCTCGTAGCCTCCGGGGAACTGTACAATAGCGATGGGTTTGACCTGGCCCTTGCCTCCAAACTGGCTTCCGAAAAAAAGCGCGTCGTGACAAACGACTTCCATCTGGGTGAAGACGAACGGGTTATTGTTGTGTCTGGGCCCAACCAAGGGGGGAAGACGACATTTGCCCGCTCCATTGGACAGATGCACTTCCTGGCCAGCATTGGATGCCCCGTACCCGGCACAGAAGCTCGTCTGCTGCACTACGACGGGATATTCACCCAGTTCGAACGGGAGGAGGACATCACCAACTTGAGAGGAAAGCTTCAAGACGATCTGTTCAGGATTGAGCATATGCTTAACCAAGTAACTGGGCGCAGCGTCTTGATCCTCAATGAAGTGTTTACCTCGACAACGGTCAAAGACGGTCTTTACCTCAGCGAGGAGGTCATGGACAAAGTCGCCGCTAAGGGGCCGCTGTGCATATGGGTCACCTTTCTGCACGAATTGGGAATTCGTCGCAACGGAGTCGTGAGCATGGTCAGTACAGTGGAGCAGGATGATCCCAGCCAAAGGACTTATAAGATCCTTCGCAAAGATCCTGAAGGGCTTTCCTATGCCATGTCCATTGCCGAAAAACATCGCTTGACGTACGAACAGCTAAAGGAGCGGATCAACCCGTGCAGGCGTACCTGATGTTTCGCGATCGCGACTTCACCCTCGACAAAGAACAGGGCCGATTGGATGCCGATGCCGTCCAAGATCTTGAGCTCAATGTATTGTTTCAAGCCATGGCCTCGGGAGACCGTTATCTCTGGGATGCCGCGCAATGTGCTTTTTTGTCGCGACCGGACAATCTCGAAGATATCAACTACCGTCAAGCCGTACTCAAGGACTGTCTGCAGTATCCCCAAGTAATGCGAGAACTCTATGACCTGACGGCGGAGACCGTCAAAGAGAGGCGTCAATACCACCTGGGAATTATCGGCGTCTATCCGACATCGATCCTCAATACTTCGGTCAAACTGCTGCAGATGCTGGTGGGAAAACTAAAAGGTTTGAAGTCCATCGCCGACCGTTCGGGCCACCTCTTTGCGTCGGAAGGTCTCGCATCCTTTTTCAGCATGGTGCAACGCGAACTGGATCATGCATACCTGCGCAAGGTACAGCACCATCTGGACGCATTGGAGTTCCGTCACGGAGTACACCTCAGCGCCGAACTGGCAGAAGGCAATGTTGGCAGCAATTATGTTCTACGCAGGCCGAAAAATCAGTACGGATTGCTCCGGCGCATGTTAGACGGCAAGCCATCCTTTACATTTTATGTAAGCCCCAGAGACAAAGAAGCCGGACGTGTGCTGTCGGAAATCCAAGACCGCAGCCTCAACTCGGTGGCCAATGCCGTGGCGCAAGCTGCTGACCATGTCATCAATTTTTTTGAACGACTCCGCCCGGAACTGGCGTTTTATGTAGGATGCCTGAATCTGCACGATCGAATTTCCGGCGTGGGACATTCTGTCTGCTTTCCCGAAGCACTGCCGTCAGATCAATGGAGACACTGTGCCCGCAATCTCTACGATGTAGGTTTGGCCCTGACCATGCAGAAAGCGGTGGTAGCCAATGACCTCGAAGCTGACAGTAAGAATTTGGTTCTGATCACCGGAGCCAACCAGGGCGGCAAATCCACGTTTCTCCGCAGCGTAGGAACAGCCCAGCTGATGATGGAAGCAGGCATGTTCGTACCGGCCGACGCCTTCACGGCCAATATCAGCAGTGGTGTCTTTACGCATTTCCGTCGGGAAGAAGACCGCAGGATGGAACGGGGCAAACTCGATGAAGAATTGAGCCGGATGAACCATATTGTCGATCACCTTCGGCCCAACAGCTTAATGCTTTTCAATGAATCGTTCGCATCAACCACCGAGCGGGAAGGCACTGAGATTGCCCGCCAAATCATCCCGGCCCTTTTGGAACGACACATCAAAGTGTTTTTTGTGACACATTCGTATGAACTGGCCCGCGGCTTCTATGAAGAAAAACAGGATGCCTATCTCTTTCTGCGGGCCGAACGCGGTTCCGACAGAACCAGAACATTTCGGATATTGGAAGGGCAGCCCCTTCGCACCAGTTATGGACAGGATCTGTACCAGGAAATCTTCCGTTGACCCCAGTGCCCCTGCCAGCGAACCGGAAGCAGTACGGGTCGGTATCAAATCATTCTTCTGGGGCTTTAAAAGCGAGCAGCAACGAGTTAAGCGCGTCCCTCAGGGGCGCGCTTGTTTGGTTTTGTTGGTCTTCTTGATAACTTCCGGTGGTCATACTTCAGCCGGCCTGATCAACACCGACCCCGCGCAAGTGTAGTTCATCTGCAAAATGACAGGCCGCTTTATGCTGCTGGTCGTCATCTGCCTGCACCGGATCCAACGGAGGCTCTTGGCTGGAACAGACGTCCTGCGCATAGGGGCAGCGAGGATGGAAATAGCAGCCCGAGGGTGGATTGGCCGGATCGGCCA
>PUOC01000291.1 GCA_003551965.1 Clostridiales bacterium
CAATTGGTGAAACAGGACGTCGTTGCCCGATCAGATGTCATGGCAGCAATCGAGCCGTTTTTGACGGCAGGGTCCTTGGTAGTGGTTGGAGATCGCACAGGCTCAAAAAAGTTTGTGTCGGAAATATGCTCTCGTTTTGGTATAATGGAATCAAGGATAGTCTTAGTGGATGAGCACCGCAGCAGCGAAGAAGCTCGCCGAAGGTATTGGCGGAAAAATCGGCCAAGGGGATTGCGGAAGTTGCTGCCCTTAGGGATGCAGGTGCCTCCCGAACCTGTGGATGACTATGTTGCCGTTTTACTGGGAGAGCGCTACCTGCAGGCCAACAAATAAATAAGCACCGCTTAGAGGGTTTTTTGCCTGGAAGGCGAATAATGAGTTGTGAGGAGTTCTTTGGGAAAGGGGGTTCGTATGGTGCGCCAGCTACTGTTTTTCGCATTGATTATCTTCCTATTCGTTGGGTCGGTTCAGGCTGGATCCATGACGAATTTCCCTGATGATCATTGGGTATATGACGCAATTGATGCCTTGGCCGGCAGCAGCGTTATGGATGAAATTGTTCCCGAAGAAATTAACCGGTTTGAGGCAGCCTTGCTCGTTTCCCAGGCGATCCAACAACTGGAACTCTTGGACGAGGATCGCCACCAGCGGCTGGGTGTGAGCCGCGACGTGACGTTGTCGCATATTGTATTGGAATACAACCGCACAGTTTCCGAAAAAGACCGAGTGGACAATACCGAAGCAGATTGGCTGAAAAAGTTGGCACTGGAATTTCGGCCGGAGCTGGAAGCTTTGGGCTATTCAGTACAGGACCAGTCTTCGAAGCGGGATCTTGGCTCTGGTCTGGATGCGTCAGCGGGTTTGGGTTACGATCCGGTGCTGCGCGAGAACCTTCGGCGCCCCTACCTGGCTTCGGACGGCAGTGAACTGTATCGTTCCAGTGCTGCCAAGCCGGAATCATCGGAACAGGACTTCCGGGTGATTGACGCCGGCCGTGTTCCCGACCTCAACCTATGGAATCAACCGTCCTCGGCTCACAGTTCGGACGAGGAGCGGCAGGTTCCGTTGGCAGGCACAGCGTTCCAGTTTGACGGCGAGGTAGCCCCGGTCGGCGGTCTGCAGGAATTCGATGAACGTATATCCTTGGCCAACGACCTTCGGGTTGGGGCCCGTTACATCGAAGGGCCTGATACGGATGACGAGGAAAAGCAAAGGGCCTTAGCTGGGATATCGGGACAGTATTTCCTCTCGGAAGATCTATCCTTGGAAGGGGAATACCTGCAGAGTACGGAAACAGCTTTTGGCGGCGGAGCACTGAGCTTGGGAGCCACCATGCGTTTAGGCGACCAGATTGAGCTGGGCGGCAGCGTGCGCTCGCTGCAGTCCGGGTTCCAGCCGCTAGGGGCGCAGGAAAGTCTCGAAGGCGGTTCCGGCTATGGATTGTCGCTGCGGCTGGGTGATCTGATACTAAATACTATGCGGGATGAACACCGCTTCCATGATTCCGAGGAACCACAGATCACAACGTCGGTGGATCTGCAATACAATCTTCCCAACTCGATGCTTTTGAGTGCCGGGTTTCGGCAGACCGACGAAGATTTCCGTTCCGTGAAGGATCTGGGAAAACCATCCATGACCAGCCTCGAGCTGGACATTCCGATGCCCCAAGGAAGATTGCAGCTTGGTTTGGCCTCGGAATGGTCAAGTGGAGGAGATGGTGAAGACTCCGGAGATATTTGGCAGGCCGGCTTCAGTGACGGGGACCGTGAGAGCTTTTCCCGCACCACAGCCAGTGTGGGGTTGAGTTATCTTCTCGACGCCGACACATCATTCAAACTGAATTACCGCTTGATTGACTTCAGTGGAATGGATACGGACGGCGATGAAGACTCGAAGTCCAATCGAACCACTGCGGAGTTTTCAATACGATTTTAATGCCCAGGAGGAATGGATCATGAAATGGACAGCTGCTGTCCTGGCCGTGCTGTTGGTGTTGGCGATTATACCGCTGCCGGGAGCCATGGCTACGGTTACGCCCATCTCTGTGCTAGCCGAGCTAGAGGTCATGCTCTACGGCGAAACCCGGGACGGATCGCTCATGGAACGTGTGGAAACAATGGAAGAGGACATATTTGGCGAGACGAAATCGGGAGCCGTGATGCTGCGTATCGATCGTATGAAGGAGTACCTGCAGAGCAGCGGCAGCGATGCAGCCAGTTTGATGCTGCAGTTGAACATGGCTGAATGGGGTTTCGTTGCCTATATTGATGCCGATCGGCCGCTTTTGGAAAGACTAGACGAGCTGGAGATGACGCTTCTGGGAGAAACCCAGGCAGGCCCCATTCAGGATCGCACGGAAAACCTCATGGTTATGGTGTGGGGTACAGCACGGTTGGATTCTGAGTCGGTGGTCCTGCCCAGCGAAACGCTGGTCAAAATCCGCATGCTTAACCACGTGGATTCCGGTAAGAATGAAGTGGGTGACAAGGTGCGCTTCCGTGTTGTGGAAGACGTTAAGATCAACGGACGCATCGTGATTCCCGCTGGTTTGGAGGCAGAAGGAGAGGTGACAGAGGTCACCAGTGCCGGAAGATTGGGCCGTGACGGACGCTTGGTCATCGACTTCGGTCAGCTGACGACTCTCGACGGACTGAAGGTACCGGTTAAGATTGACGAGCGGGCGACAGAAGAAAATCGGTCGTTGGAATTGGCTGCTGGAGCCAGTATGGCGGGTGTGCTTTTGCTAGGGCCCATTGGATTGGTAAGTGGATATTTTATCCGGGGCCAGGATGTGAAGATACCCGCAGCAACGGAGTTTTATGTGGAAACGGGGCGGCAGGTTCGAACTACCGGTCTGCGTCTGCAGCCGGCCACGCAGTAGATTTTTGAGCAGACGAAAGAGGCCTAGATTGGTAGAAAATCCGCCTTTATGGCGGTTTTTCTACTGAGTAGGTACATATTTATCCTCGATTGGAAGAGTACGGCAGAAATGTGCTAATATTTGGAAGGTTACAAGTGAATGGGAGGTGGGCACATGGGGGCGAGGGCGATAAAAGCGCGATGGAGTGTAATGATGGGCACCGCATTTGTGCTGGTCTTGCTATTGGCCGCGACGGTATCGGCACAATCCTACGAACTAGGCGTCGGCGATACATTGCGGATCACTGTCTGGGGCCATGAGGACCTGATGACCGAAGTGGAAGTTCGGCCAGACGGCTACATCGGCTTTCCGTTGGTCGGGGACCTGTACGTCGTCGGCCGGACCACGGGTTGGGTTTCCAATACGATTGAAAAGCGACTGGACAACTATGTCCGGGATCCGAAGGTGACCGTCATCGTCAGCGCATTCCGCACCATTCGAGTGCAGGCCATGGGTGAAGTGATATTGCCTGGGTACTATCAAATGCGCGCCGGTGCCAGGGTGATGGACCTTCTGGGGCAAGCGGGAGGTCCGCGGAAGGCGGCTAACTTGCACCAAGTGTCTGTCACGCGGTCCATCGACATCGGTTCTCGGGAAAATGCTGAGGTCTTTCACGTGGATCTAAATCGATTTGTTGAGCGCGGTGATGCCGCCAGCAACCCACTCTTGGAAGATGGCGATGTTGTCCGGTTTCCCGATGGCGGCCAAGTCTTGATTCTAGGAGAGGTGCGTTTTCCGGGCAGCTATGCCTTGCGTTCCGGCATGGATCTTCTGGATATCCTGGCCGAGGCTGGTGGCGGAACGGAAACGGCGGACCTGCAGCAGAGTGTGCTGACACGGACGGGGAGTGATGGCCTGCGCCGCGAACACGTGGTGGATTTGGAGGCGGCTATGGCCGGCCAAGGCGCAGAAAGCGCCGAGGCCTTGCCCGACGATGTGCTCTACATCCCTGCGCAGCGGCAGGTTATTTTGCTGGGTGAAGTTCGTTCCCCAGGTACATATGCCCTGCAGCGCGATTCGTCACTGGTGGACGTGCTCGGGCAGGTGGGAGGTATAGGCCCGAGCGCCGATCCTACGAGGATTTCTATAACCCGGACGGTCAATGGGGAGCAGTTCGTGTTCCACGCCGATGCCAAGCGGCCGCTGCGGGGTGAAGACGGAGGCGACAATCCTCGGATCAAGGGCGGAGACGTCATCTTTGTTCCCGAAGGCCAGAACCACGTGCTCGTATTGGGAGAAGTGCGTCGCCCCGGAACATACACCCTCCGGGAACAGGCGGACCGTATCCTCGATGTTTTGGCTGACGCCGGAGGCAGCACGGATCGTGCGGCGCTTTCGCAGGTGACTGTCACAAGAGAGTTGGATGGCGATGTGCAGGTGGAGTACTTCAACGTCGCGGATATGCAGAGTTCGGGCAGCGGCCAGACCGAAAGGCTTCGTCCCGGCGACGTTTTGTTTGTTCCCGAAGGTGCTCCGCAGGTCCTGGTCCTCGGTCAGGTACAGCGTCCGGGAAGTTATCGGCTGGGCGATGGAATGCGCCTTCTCGACGTATTGGCGGCAGCCGGCGGAGAATCGGCGGCAGCCGGGTCGTTGGTGATGCTCACCCGGGATGAGGACACCGAGGAGATCAACCTAGGATCGCTCAACCGCTTGGGTGTGGGTAATCGGCGTCTGCAGGCGGGTGATATTGTTTATGTGGCCGAAGGACAGCGCCAAGTATTGGTTCTGGGAGAAGTACACCGTCCCGGATATCATATTCTCAACTTCGGCGATCGCGTCATGGACGGTATCGCGCAGGCTGGCGGTTTGACCGACAGCGCGGCGGCCGATGATGTAACCCTGACCCGAGAGCAGTCCGATGGCGAACCCGCCATTTTCTCCGTAAATGTCCGGCAGGTCATGGATAATCGCTATTCTGACACGAACATACCCCTGGAAGGCGGCGATGTAATCATCGTTCCCGAGATCAACCGCCGGGTTCTGGTTTTGGGTGAAGTGCGTTCCCCCGGTTACTATCTGCTCCGCGAGGGTGAACGGGCGTTGGATTTGATCGCGAAAGCCGGCGGGATGACAGCAAGAGCCGAGGCAAATGCTGTTCGTTTGAACCGGGAACACGACGAGGGTGCCGCCGTGGAACAATTGGACCTCACATCGGTGCAGGAAGGCACCGGCGGTCTCAATCCCCTGGTCCGAGGCGGCGACGTCTTATATGTTCCGGAAGCCCGGGTGCAATCTTTGGTCTTCGGTGAAGTGCGGTCTCCTGGCTACTACCCGGTCACCGGTACAATGAGGCTGCTGGACTTGTTGGCCCAGGCGGGTGGTTTGACGGAAGCCGCCGATGGTTCCAAAGCAACGCTGACGGTGCAGGTGGATGGGGAAACAACGATCAGGGAAGTGGATTTGGAGCGCATCATGGACAGTGGTGAAGGCAACCAAGGTCTGCAGGGCGGGGAAATGCTTATGGTGCCCCGGGCGGAGCGGGACATACTGATCTTGGGCGAAGCCGTCCGACCCGGTGTTTATACAGTCAGCCCTGGAGACAGGGTATTGGATGTGGTAGCCCGGGCCGGTGGCCCCACCGACAATGCGGATCTGCAAGCCGCTTCGCTCACTACAGCGGCATTGGAGCCTCAGGTGCATACCATCAATCTCGAGGCGTTGTACCGGGATCGGACTCACGCCGACAACCGCACAGTGGCTGGCGGAGATGTACTGTATATCCCACAGCACAACCGCCGCATCCTTGTGTTGGGTGCCGTGGGGCGTCCGGGTGCGCACACGGTGGACCGGTATACTCGGGTGTTGGACGCGCTGGCCATGGCTGGAGGACTGACCCGAAGTAGTGATAGCGGCCATGTGACGCTGACAAGGATCGAAGATGGACAAGAAGTTGTGCTCGATCTGGATCTGCACGCTGTAATGGAAAATCGGGCGAGAAATTTGGAAATGCGCGGCGGCGATGTTTTGTTTGTTCCTGAGGCAAAGCAGGCCCTGGTATTTGGCGAAGTTAACCGGCCCGGTGCCTACGTGGTACCTCCCGGCGGCCGGGTCCTGGATATTCTGGCAGCGGCCGGCGGACTCCATAACGAAGATCGCACCCAGGAAATTGTTCTGACACGGCAGCACCCCGAGGGAGAAGAAGTGTGGGCCGTAGATTATCAACAACTGATGCA
>PUOC01000315.1 GCA_003551965.1 Clostridiales bacterium
CATCGACATAATCCTGTTCTTCCAGAAGTGCCGGGATCAACTGATCGAAGGCAGGGTCAGCAATACCCGCCGTCTCAGCGTGATCCGCCACCGCTATATCCGTGACTTCACCGTCCGCCACAGTCACATCCACTGTAATCGGGCCGCCGTAACCGTCACCGGCTGCCTGGTAGGTACCGTCTTCCACATCGATCTCAAAACCCACCGCTTCCGGCTCTTCCTCGACCTCCGGTTCTTCTTCTTCGTCCACCAGCTCGCCTTCACCGGCTAGCGCTTTGCGGACTGCGTCCATCAAACCGTCGCTGGTTTCGGTGGCACCGGATACGGCATCGACATAATCCTGTTCGTCCAGCAGTGCCGGGATCAACTGATCGAAGGCAGGGTCAGCAATACCCGCGGTCTCAGCGTGATCTACCACCGCAATATCCGTAACTTCACCGTCGGCCACGGTCACATCCACTGTAATCGGGCCGCCGTAGCCCTCGCCGGCTGCCTGGTAGGTGCCGTCTTCTACATCGATCTCAAAGCCCACCGGTTCCGGTTCTTCCTCGACCTCCGGTTCCTCTTCTTCGGCCGCCTCTTCCAGTGCCTTTTCTACAGCTTCCCGGATGCCGTCCGACGTTATGGTCGCACCCGAAACACTATCCACGTCAGTACTCTGCGCTTGGATAATGTCGGCTGGCGTTTGATCGAACGCCGGATCCGAAATACCTTCGGTTTCATTGTGGTCCAAGATATCAATGTCTGCGATTTCGCCATCCGCAATTGTAACCTCTACTTCAATGGGACCGCCGTAGCCGTCACCGGAGGCCCTGTAACTACCGTCATACCACTGTACAGGTTCATCGGGTTCAACATCATCCGCCGCTTCTTCCAAAGCCTTTTGCACTGCCTCCATAACGGCCTCTGAGGTGACAGTAGCCCCCGACACCGCCTCCACTTGTGTGCTCTGCGCATCCATGATGTCTGCAGGTATCTGGTCAAAGGCAGGGTCAGCTATAGCCTCTGTTTCACTGTGATCAACGATATCAATCGCTGCAATTTTGCCTTCCTCAATGGTCACCTCGACCTCAACGGGTCCGCCATAACCTTCCGCCGAACCTGTATAGGTGCCGTCCCTCCACTTCTCTTCCACAACCACTTCTTCTTCATAGAAATCAACATAAAAGGCATCAACGGCATCCTTGACCCCACTGGTCAAAGCCCGGCTCGAAATCGTAGCACCGCTGATGGCTGAAATGTCCTCACGAATCGAAATGGGATCCTCTGGTGTTTTGCCCTCAAACTGAGCTAGGAACTCTTGGTCTGTGAGTCTTGCACCTAGACCCGGATCCTCTTGATGGGCCAATACTTGCACGTCCAACACCGTACCATCACCTTCTACCACGACGAAGAAATGGATCAAGTCGTTATATCCTTGTTCGTGCCCTACAAATGCTGCCCGCACAATATCCTGTTCTTCCCACACCACATAGTACGTACGGTCATTGATGGTCTCAATCTCGAACTCTTCCGTCTCCAGCGCTTCCGCAACGGGCACATAGCGCCCCTCCACTACGATCGGCTCAGTATCAGGCAACGTAGTTTGGATGACAGCGAAAAGGCCCACCGAGACTGCCACAACCACCGCGGTGATGCCCAGGGCCCGATACCGTGTCTCCCGGGCTGGCCCATCCCCAAACAAAAGCGGTTTCGTTGCCTTGTCGAGGATCGGCACAAAGGCATTCATGAGTAAAACGGCGAATGTTACGCCTTCAGGGAAAACGGTGTACTGGCGAATAAACACCGTTAGAAAACCGCACCCGATTCCAAACAGAAGCCGTCCCGAAGGCGTCACCGGCGATGTGACCATGTCCGTTGCCATGAAGAACGCAGCGAACAGAAGCCCACCGGCCGTCACCGCCACCCACGGATCCAAGCCCCAAAGCCACGCAAAGACAAAGGCTGATCCCACATATCCGCCGGGGATCCGCCAGTCAATATGTTTACGATATAACAAAAAGGCTCCACCCAAGAGAATGGCAATAACCGAAGTCTCGCCAATGCTGCCTGGAATATTCCCCCAGACCAACGCCCACTCAAAGCTCCTGTGAGTAAGCAGTGGCGTAGCCGTTGTTACCGCTTCGAACGGCTTGAAGTAATGCACCACCGATCCAGTGAAGCCCAGGGCCAAAAAGGCTCTGGCCCCAAGAGCAGGATTGAAAATATTATACCCGATACCACCAAAGGCCATCTTGACAACAGCAATGGCAAACACCGATCCCAGGACCGGAACCCACCATGCCGCACTAGAAGGCAGAATCAAACCCACAAACATTCCGGTTACAAACGCACTGCCATCGCCCAGCAGAGCTTTGGGTGAGGCAAATCGCGAACGGATAAATATCGCCTCGCACAGGACGGCCGCAGCTGTAGCCAAGACAACAATACCCAGAGCCCGCCAACCAAAAAAGATCGTACCGGCAACCAATGCCGGGATGAGTGCAATGCCCACATCCCGCATTATGCTTTCAATGCTTTCGTCAGTACGAAGGAACGGTCCTGTCATTTTCGGCACACCAGCCACCTCCTATTCCGCTTTTTTCTGCTGTTGCATGGTATTATAGTCCTGCTTGCCCTGTTTAATCCATGTTACCAACGCCCGTTTCGATGGACAGACGAAGGAACATACACTGCATTCGATGCAGTCCATGATGTTCCATTCACCGGCCTCCTTGATCTTGCCTTTGTCAGAAAACAGCCCTAGGACATTGGGAGTCAGTCCCATGGGGCAATAATCCACGCAACGGGCACAGCGGATGCAGGGGCGGTTCTCGTCCAAAGCGATCTCGTCTTCAGTGAGCAAAAGCAGACCCGATGTGGTCTTTACAATAGGCCCATCCATTGACTCTACAGCCACTCCCGTCATGGGGCCTCCAGACACGACGGCAGCTGGCTCGCCAAAGGTTCCGCCGCAGTATCCAATCAGATCCCGCACAGTGGTTCCAATCGGAACCATCACATTGCGGGGATCGACACAGGCCTTTCCGCCCACAGTCACAAGCCGTTGAAAGCAGCTTATCCCTTTCTGAAAGGCATCTGCCAGGGAAATCAGGGTATGCACATTGCTAACCACGCAACCGACTTCAAAAGGCAGGCCACCGCTGGGCACTTCCCTTCCCAGGGCAGCCTTGATCAACTGCTTCTCTGCCCCTTGCGGATAACGTACCTGCAGCCGCACAACTTCTAGACGGGCATCGCCTCTAATTGCCGCCTCCACGGCCTCGATGGCATCGGGTTTGTTTACCTCAATGCCGATCTGGCCCTTTACCGCACCGACAGCTTTCATAGCCGCCTTCAAACCCGTGACCATGTCTGCAGACCGTTCGGCCATCAAGCGGTGATCACAGGTCAGATAAGGCTCACATTCGGCCCCGTTGACGATCACGGTGTCTACCGGTTTCGGCACCGCCAATTTGACATGGGTCGGGAAACCTGCTCCACCCATGCCCACGAGTCCAGCCTGCCGGGCCATATCCCTGATTTTCTCCGGAGACATACGATCGAGATCGGCTGTCGCACCTTTCTCTATTTCATTCTGTCCATCATTCTCAATCATGACGCAGAGCGCTGTACTTCCATCCATCAAAGGACGGTTTTCCACCGCCGTCACACGTCCAGATACGCTGGAGTGGACTGGTGCCGATACAAACTGATCGCTATCGCCAATCACCTGTCCGGCAAGCACCCGGTCATTGACCGATACCACCGGTTTGCAGGGCGCGCCAATATGCTGGGAAAGCGGAACGACAACCTCATCCGGCCCCGGCATATGAACAATGGATTTACTGTCGGTCGCTTGCTTGCGATGGGGAATGTGCGTACCACCACGAGGAAACGTTTTTCCTACCAACTGTTTCACCACTTTCCAAACGGTTGGATACCCCTCGCTTTGGCTATAGGGAGGAAACCGTTTTATTTTTGGTGGCAGGCGTTACCGCTGACGGCAACCCCTACCAGTACCCCGTAAGGGGCTTGTGACGCGGCCCTATAGGGCCATCTCTCCTCGCCAATGTTATCTTAGCTTGTCATGCCTAGCACACTGCTTGCAAAGACCCCAGCTTGCTGTTTAATGCTAGACGACAGCGAAACGGGCTGGAGAAGCACCCAGAACGTATCATGACTAAGATAACGTAGCCAACGAAGGCTCAGGCTGGTCATAGCAGGCTTGTGTCTGGCTTTCACCACAAGCCCCCGGCTTTACCGTGGGGTCTATGACCCTTTCTCAGCACTAACTGGATACAAAAACAATTAAAAAAAGCGAGTTTGTGCTACTTGCAGAGCACCCCTTTTAAATTCAACAGGGTTCCAGGAATTCCTCCCCGAACCCTAAAAAACGCCGCAGGGAGCCCCATGCGGCACGGCACCAATGTAAAACTGATTGACCCTAGGCCAGCAAAGAGGCGACAAACTGCCAACGCTCGCTTTCGGGCTGCGGCGGTTCAAAACCAGGAAAACCAAAATAACCTCGGCAGACCCACCCGGTGTCTCTCAAGAACCCATTCACATCTTCAGGCAGCCAGAGCTTCTGCCTGTGTTCTTCACACAGCCGTTGGTACAACCCCTCGGCCTCAGGCACGAAGAAGGTCAACTCCATTCGGCATTGCCCCGTGTCGGGTTCCCAGTGGTTGTCCCAGAAATATGCAAAATCTTCGTAAAGTTCGGCATAGCTGTTCTGTCCATACAGTTCCTGCAGTTTCCAGGCAGAGTTCAAGTCGAACAAGAGCAGACCGCCGGGCTTGACACAACCGGCGATACCGCGCAGCGTACGGGTCCAACTATCCCTGTCCAACAGATAATTAAAGCCGTCACATGCACAAATAGCCAAATCAAAGTCTTGGTCTGTCAGAGCCAAGTCCCGCATATCTTTGTTTATAAGCTGCAATCGATCCGAATGACGGCCGAGTTTCCGCCTGGCTTCCTCCAGCATCGGCTGCGATTGATCCACTGCCGTAATAATGTGGCCCCAGCCGAGAAGAACTTCCGTAACATTGCCAGTTCCACAGCCAAGCTCAAGGATACGCTTAGGCTCAGATCCGAACATTTGCCATAGCGACCGGATATAACGCGCCCAAGCCGGATAGTCAGCTTCCATTAACCTATCGTAGTACTGTGCCAGGTTGCTGTAGGCCAGATCCATAGCTATGGCTCCATGGAAACTTCATCGGCATCAGCCCAAAGCTTTTCTAGGCCGTAATAGTCACGTTCTTCCTGGAGGAAAACATGCACAATAACACTACGGTAGTCCAAAAGGATCCACGAATTCCCACTACGGCCTTCTCGGCGAGCAAGTTCTGCGCCTGCGCGTTCTAGTTCGGCCTCCACCTCATCGGTGATCGCCTTGGTCTGGGTGGACGACGTGGCACTGCAGATAACGAAATAATCGTACTCCGCGGTGAGTTCTTTCATATCGAAGATCTTGACATCGTCCGCTTTCCTTTCCAAAGCACCCTTTGCAGCAGCCAACGCCATCTCTTTACTGTCCAACGCCATGAACTGCCATCACTCCCATCCTAATTGGAAAAATTCTGCCCCAAAACCACCGTGGCATCGGCGCGGCCGCCATTGTTCTCCTCAAGCTCCACTCGACCATCAAGCAGGTCGGCAATCACCTCTGCCTCTGCCTTGTGCCCTTGCTGATAGACCCGGACAATGGTCTCTGGGTAGTCAAAGGAATCAGCATTGGCCAGGTTGATGACCTCGATGCCTTCATTGCTCAAGATATCCCGAGCCCGCCCAGCTTCGCCAGCGCGGCCGTTGCCGTTTAGCACTTCTACGGCAAGTCCGACGGGTTTACCGTGCAGTACTGTAGCGACCACTTGCTGCATGCGGTCCAGATCCGGAACCCAGTAGGATGCGCCTCCCTTTATGGCTGCCTCGCCAGGGACCAAAGCGGTGAACGTCTTGTCTTCGGAGTACTTCGTTGCACCCCATGCCAGAGATAAGATCCGATCCAACGATAAGTTCGTGTCCACCATAGTCCATACCTGGCGGATAAGACTGGGCAACCTCGGGATCGTACTCGGCCGTAAAACCTGCTCAAGCATGG
>PUOC01000029.1 GCA_003551965.1 Clostridiales bacterium
CCACCCACGTGGTCTATGCCGAGGACAGCGGCGTGCTGCAAAATATCTCCTACAGCCCGCAGCTGGCCAACTGCCTGACAAAGGAGCTGTGGTGGTACAAACCCGGCGACACCGTCAAGCCCATGGCCCACACGGGCACGGCCTTAGGGGTGTTGGCCATGAAGTTCGCCACCGAAGAGACCATGACCAGCGTGCTCAACCACATAGACGAGCATCTCCGCATTGTCTGCCAGCCGCAGTAAACCGTGCGGCCGCACTCGCCGTGGAACAGTGTCCGTTCCGGCCTTCCTTCCCAAAAAACCCGCCAAGCAGTGAGCTCTAGGCGCCGCTTGGCGGGTCTTCTGTATTGGCTAAGGCGCGGCCGGCGGTAACCGCTTCCACACCCCAGTTGCCCGGAAATGGCCAGGAAGTTTACCGCCTCATACGGTACATAGGCTCTTCCAGATACAATATGTCTGCATTTTTCCGGGCAGCGTCAACGGCCCCACGGCAGTTTTAAAATGGGATTTTGCTCCCGCGATCGGCCCGATTGCCGCAGATTCCTTCCCAGGGAACATGCGCCGCCGTTTCCATGTGCCCTTGCAATCACCGTCGCTGCCTGCAAATTCGTTCCCTTGCCCACTGCCGATGGGATGGCACTGTCACCGGATCCCATGTTATCTCGGCGACAGAAAGACGCCCACATCGGACCAGGGACCGTCGTAGGCCACCGTCATGCGAAACGACTGGGTCTCACCGATCCGCAGATTGGTTATGCGATCAGTGCCGTTGACGCCCGGAATCGTATGGCCTTGCTCGTCGACGAAGCGGGCGGCCACGATGACTTCATCCACAGGCCGGCTGCCGGCATTGGTCACGGTCCCCGACACCACCACTTCATCGCCCCGCTGATCGGCATCGACCGTGTAGTCCAGTGAGCCCGGGGCCACAGGGCCGCAGGCCGTAAAGAGCAGTGCAGATACCGCCAGCAGAATCAAAGCAATGTTTCCCTTCCTCATGATCAAAGTCTTTGTTTTACTCAGCCGGCCTCCCCTGCCTGCTGTCTTTCCAGGGCGGCCCGGCGTTCGACTGGGTCAGATTGCCCCAGCCGTGTTTGCGCCTTCGGTGCCGCCGGCTGCAGGCCGAGAACGGCTGGCTTGCAGTGTACTTTCTGCGGTGGCCGGCCATGTCCTTTCGTTGGCAGGCAAATCCTGCCACAGGCCCGTGCCAGCACGGGAACCCCCAGCGCTGGACCGGCGCCGGAGGCGTTCGATCCCCGACGCCGGCGATTTCATCGGGGTATTGTCAAAGATCTGTCAAAATCAAAAAAATTGACGAATGCCGGGTTGACCAGGAGGGGTCTGATTTTGCATATAAAGCCACGGTATAAACGCGTTTCCCGCGGATGTCTGCTCCGTTGGGAAGCCAAGCAAAGGGAGGTATGCAAGCGTGCTGCAAATGTATAGGAACGTGTCTTTTCTGCTTTTGATGGTGGTGATATTGTCCGTATCCACCCCCATCCCGTGGGCGGCCGCCGCTGACGATGAGGAAGAACTCCAAGCCTATGTGGATCAGCGTGCCAGGGAACAGTGGGCCATACAGCAGTCCGGAGACGATGTGGATGCCGTGGTCCAGGAAATGGTCGGTGAACTCTTGATTGACGGCTTCAACGTCGATAACCCCTCCCTGGCGTATGAGCTGGCCCATGACGTTGCCGGGGATTACATCGACGCCTACTACGCCTTGGAAGACGCCGTCACCACCATCCGGGACGGGGATCTGTCCAGTCTGGCGCAAGATGTGGTGGCCCGCTCCGTAGATTATTTAAAGGATGCCGCGTATCTATCTGACGTTGAAGATGCCGTGGGAGAAAGTATGGAAGTGGCCGAAGCTGCCGGTGCGTTCGTGGAAGGCGACTATGATGCATCGAAACAGATGCTCTTAGATTCTCTGGGTGAACATTCTTCCTTCGTCGGGGCCATGAATACCGCCCGCCAACGGATTCAAACTCGGATCAACAATTGGACCAACGACGAAATCGAAGAAGCGTATCAGGTGTATCGCGACGGTGCCGAACGCCACGGCTGGATCGGTTCCTACAGCGTCGACGCCGGCGACTTTGATGCCGTCTGGTCGCAGATGGACGGTGCCGCCCGGCAGATTAAGATCGATGCCCAGGAAGAGTACCGCCGTGTGCACGGCTATGACCGCATCGAAGACATTCCCGACAACATACGCGACAACCTGCGGCAGCAGGCCCGGGAATCCCTGCAGGCAGAATTTGAACTCCGCCGGGAACAGGAAGACGACGTACAGCGGCTGCAGCAGCAGAACCAACGGGTGATTGAAATGCTCCAGGAATACAACATGCTAGAAACCTGGCAGCCGTGGCACAACCGTGATCAAACCACGGAGCGGCTCTTAGACCGCCTCTATGATCATATCGATCAGGTGATGGAAGATACGGGGCGTTCCACACTGATCTACAGCCAGGAAGATTTGGCAGCAGAAGACCTGCGGGGCGAATACTACCGTGAGCTCACCGATGACGATCTTGTCTTGGAGGACGTGGTCGGGCTTGTCCACCTCCGCCTGTCTGACGGCCACGACGCCTACTTTGAGGAGCTGGAAAAACGAGGCCTGATCGAAAGCGAACACATCCATGCTGCAGAACTGGAAGGCCGCTGGCGGGGCAGCATTCGTCTGCTGCATGTGGAATAAAGGACATATCTTCCAAGGAGGAATCTGTGTGCCACACATAGCGAAGCTGTTTCCTATTCTTATTCTGATCCTGATCACTGCCGTTTTAAGCGGCTGCGAAATCGATTTGGACGAAATCGATCTCAGCGAACTGATCGGCGTTCCCTTTCCTGTCACCGCCGAACTGACACTGGATTCCGACGGCCAGGGGTCACTGGATTTAGCACTGGAAGACCAAGCAGATGCAACCGCCATTCCCGTAACCTATGCCGAAGGGCGTATCCGCGGGGGGCTTGACACAGTGCAGGACGGCGAGAACATACGCGCCGTCTTTGAAGCCGATGTCTATGAACAAGACGGGCAGTATATCATGGATGGAACCCTGGACATCGCCAGTCAAAGTTACCGCGTGGCCATGGGCGTCGATGTGTCCAAAGACGCCTTGGAAGCCGATTGATGTTCGTTCCCATGACGTGCGGGTGTAAAATGTCCTCTGACACCCCGAGGCGATTTGCGGAAACGCGGCCGCACCAAGGCTAGCCTGCGCAGTGGCCGGACAACCGTGTACAGTGGCTGGCCATGTGCTTTGGCCAACCGGTTCCTGGCGACGACGACATAGCTTCCTGTGGTTGACTCCGTGTGCATGCGCGTTGAGCAAACCGGAGTGCGGTGGGCAGCCCAACCGGCGTAACGGCGGGACGGTCCTTCGCCATGGCCATGGGTCGAAAGAACGACAGCCGGGGCAGCGCAAGCGTACCATGCGCTGTGCACCCGGCTGTTGGGTTTCTTTGCGCGCCAGAGGCCCGCGAACTTCTTCACATGCCATAGGGCTCAATTTGGTAGGGTCCGGGCACGTCCCGGGATTGTTCCACGGTGGCCACATGCTCGCCGCTGGCTGCATCGGTGATCTCCACCGTGATTGTATGATGTGTATACGGCACTTCCACATCGAAGGGTGACGAGCCCTCCGCCGGCTCCTCTGCTTCATGGGGATGATCTTCTTCAAAGGCCAGTTCCAGCTCGGCAACGGGACCGCCCTGCTGTTCCGGTGCAATGGCGGCCGGGGCACCCTGGTCACTGACGGCCGACCAAGAAAAGTTAAACCGGTCCAGATCCGCGCCCGATTCTTCTTCCACCGCCAAGACGAACTCTGAATGCGTGCGAAAATGCTCTGCCGCATGGGTGACGATGGCAAATACATAATCCTCTTCCCAATCCGGATGATACGCCAGACTGTGCAGGGTGCGCTCGGGCAGGTGGCTGAGCCCGCCCGACGGCTCAACAGTCTTTCTTTCCACAGAAGGCCCCAGCCCTGAATAATCTACAACAAAGGAATCCAGGACTTCCTCGTCATAGCGCAGCTCCACCTGGTAGCGCAGGGAAAACTGCTGACGTACCGGTGAGTACCACACCCAATCGGAAAACTCGCCCACGGAATCCGGCCCCAGGTTGCCGAGAATCACGGCCTCTCCGCGACTGGTTAGGTCTGTGGGATATTCGCTGATGGCCAGCCCAAACTGGAGCCGGCCTTCCCCGCCCTGATTGGGCTGGTAAAGATTGGCCAGGCTGTTGGCAACGTTCTGTCCGCCGGACGTAAAGAGGGCAATCTCCCTCCCCCCACTACTGGGGCTCAGCTCCACAGCCACGTGCTCCATCCATTCTTCCGTGCTTTCATAGTCCCCGCGCCCGGCCCAACGATCGAGAAGATCCTCTTCCAAGCTGAATGTAAGCAGCTTGCCGCAGGGTGCTTCATCATAGTGGTGCATGGTTGCCCAGTCCTCCACATGTTCTGTCCAATCCAGGGGGCTGCGGACAGGCAGTCCCAGCAGATCATCCCGCCGTGTCACAGAAGCGTCTTCCGAGACGGCAAAGACAATGCCGTCTTGCAGGCGCTGCTCCGTTTCGCGGCTGAACTCTTCCCGGACGAACTTCTGCGACAGATCAACGGATTCCCGGGCCAATGGCAGACTCTGGTAATCCACGAACATCTCGAACTGCCCGTGGCCGCTGAGCGTGTATTGGCCGCTTTCCTGTTCTTCCCGCAGGGTCGTTGGCCCGTCTACGTTGATGACAAAGGCCATGGGAGGCACCGGGAACCGGCTTCCCTGCCAAAACCATGCCGCTGCATTGCGGTAGCCTGTATCGCTGCCCTGGCGGCGCAGGCGCTCTAACTCCCGCTGTTCCGCGTGATCGATCATGTAATGCATGACAACGTCCGTCAACTCACCCACATAATCCACTGCACTCAGGGGAAGGGAAGCCTCCGATGGATCGAGCACCACTTTCCCCAGCAGTTTTCCCACACTGTAGGCACTGAGCGTAGTGGAAGGCGAAGCAATGCCGGCCTCTGCCAGTTCTTCTGCCCGCGGCTTGACAAAGGCGGCTTCAATAAGCGGGGCCACAACCGAGTAACCGGCATAGACGGCCGCCCCCGTACCCATGGTAGCCGGGCCTCCCGCCAATTGGGCCAGGCCGTAGAGGTAGCTGGCCCCGCCGATGCTGTTTTGGATCAGGCTGTAGTACTCATTGCTGCTGTAATCGTAGATGCGCGGCGAATACAGGCGCAGACTGGCCGTGATCTGCTCACTGCCTTCCCTGATTTCCAACGCATCCCGGACCTGCCGCTGGAAATATTCGACGGTGGGCAGATGCCGATGATACCCCGGCGCCCCGGTGTAGTCCCCGGGCAAATGGATGTCCAAATGGGCTTCCTGTCCGAAGAAGGGCAGAACCCGCAGGTCAAATTCGGGGAGCAGCGCCTGATCTTCCCCTTCCAGTATGGCCAGTGTGAGGCGCAGGCCCCAGGGAGCAAAGGTGCCTAGATAGTATTCGGCCATGTCCCGGAGCGAGAGTTCCCCGCCATAGACATGGTCCCGTTCAAATCCCTGCAAGCGCTGATCGCTGCCGGCCGTGTCCGCGAACGAGCGTTCCTGCTGGTCCCGCTCGTCGAGGCCGGCCACTGTCCGGGCGGCCTGGCGGAGGTATTGGAGGCCGTCAAGGTAGCGCTGGTTGGCAGTTCGCGACGATCCCTCTTGGCGGCGGACTTCCGCATAGGCCCGCAGGAACATGAGGCGGGCCTGCTGCAACTGGGCTGCGGCTTCGCCCCCTGCGCCGTCTGCGGCCGCCGCCGGACGGGCCATCCACCCAAACCATGTCCAGGGCGCCTGCGAAGATTCGCCGCCGGCTTCCCAGTGTTCGCCCTCTGCTGCCAAAAACTGCCCCTGATCGGTGATCCGCAGCTGTTCTAAGCGGGCGGCCTGGGCATACCAATCATCGCCCTTTGCCAGACCATGCACATCGGTGCCGGCCGGTGCCTCCGCCACGGTCAGCAGCCAGGGAAAAGGAACGCCCTCGATCTGCACCCGCAGGCCCGGTTCGCCGCTGTCTAAGCGAACCGGTTCCGAAGGAAGCCGAATCCACTGACCCAAGGAGTGAAACAATACGGCGGCATCGGTTCCCGCCTCTCCCTGGGGCAGATCCACTGTTACCGGGTGGTAGCCGCTAGTGCGGGACACCGCGCTGATCCGGTATCCGGGATTGGCCTGTTCAAAGGGCGCCGTCGCAGGAATCGTATCCAGGGCTTCCAGCTCCAGCTGCGTGTCCTCGAAGAAGGTGTTGTCCGGTGCCGATATCCCCACACTCCGGGGGTCCTGGATCTCAAATCCCGTTCCCGAAGCGGTCGTCCGTTCCCGGTCCCAAGCCGGCCTGGGACTGGGAAGCAAAAATTGTGAACCTTCCGGCGTCAGATACCTACTGCTGCCGTCTAGGCCCGCTTCCACAATCCGGCGGTTGTCATCCCAACTGGTATAATACACCGAGTGGCCGTCCGCTGACCACTGGGCACCGTAGGCTGTGCCGCCGCTGTCCGACAGGTTTGTCTGGTTGCTGCCGTCGGCGTCTATGACGTAGATGTCCCAATCTTTCTGGAACAGAAGCTGCCCGCCGTCGGGGGACCATTCCGGGATGAAGAGATCAGGATCCACCGCTGCCAGGCGCTGCGTTTCCAAGGTCTCCGTATGCACCACAGTCAGCCAGTGTTCGTCTGCTTCTGCCGCCACATACGCTATATGTTCACCCGTGGGCGACCAGGAAGGAAAGTAGGCATCGACGCTGCCGGCGGCCCTCCCCCTCGACTTCCTCCGCCACGATCTGCATGGAACCGTCGATCAGTGTCTGATAAACGATCCAGTCGGAATCGGGAGACCAGGACGGGTCGGAATAGGATCCCTCGGCAGCGATGACCTGGGCTGTGCCCTCTCCGCTGCTGTCGGCCACATAGATCCCATAGGCCTCTTCAGCGTAAGGTATGAAGGCAATGGCCGTTCCGTCCGGCGACCAGACCGGAGCGCAGTACTCCTGATCGTCGATATCTGCAATCTTGGTGCCGTCGGCCTGCAGCAGCCGTATATGGGCATGGTCACCCCGTTGGGCCGTCACCGCGAGCCGCTCCCCGTCGGGAGACCACGCCGCAGCAAAGTGCGCTGCCGGCTCTTCCATGACACGCTGCAGACGGCCGTCCCCGTCGCCAAGATACAGATGGTAGACCTCGTCCTCGTCGGCCCCCAACATGACGTAATCCGCCCCAAAACAAACCCCCGAACTCATGGCCAAGACCATTATCACTGTCAGTGCCCCGCGCCACATCTTTCTCCTCCTCTCTGCTGCCTCAAGCAGCGTTCCCATGGGCGCCGTATACCAATGCACCATGCCCTCATACACGCCCTCCCTGCAGCCTTTTCCTCAATCCTGTCGTCAAAACTATGTACGGACAAACCGGCTGCCCAGCGATGAAAAAATGCCTTTGGTAAGCTCCTTCTCCACACAACGGCACTCCCCTGCCATGGTACGCGGGTACTAGCGCTGTCTGCTTTACCGCTGCCAGACAGCCGTAGGCCATCCTCAGGATGTGGGGCCTGGCCGGGGCAGGCAGGATTCACTGCTGGCGGCCGTGAATACCCAACCGAAAGCAGCGATTTTCGGTCTGCCCGCACGCGGAACGATTCCGAAGGGAGATGGCGATCTTTGACCAAAGGCATGGCACACCCCAACATCGTGTATATTTTTGCAGACGACATGGGCTATGGCGACGTCAGCTGTTATAACCCGGAAGCCAAACTGAGGACACCCCATCTTGACCAATTGGCCCAGCAGGGAATGCGTTTTACAGACGCCCACGCGGCGTCGGCCGTCTGTACGCCCAGCCGGTACAGCGTCCTCACCGGCAGATACTGCTGGCGATCCCGTCTGAAGCGGGGCGTTTTGGATGGCTACTCCCCGCCGCTGCTGGAACAAGGACGCATGACGGCCGCTTCGCTGCTGCAGGACCACGGCTACCACACAGCCTGCATCGGCAAATGGCACCTCGGTTGGAATTGGCCGTCGGGGCAGAATGCTTCTGCGCCTGCGGACGACCCCGCTGCTGCCATTGATTTTTCCCGGCCCATCGAAAACGGCCCCCGGACTAACGGATTTGACTGGTTCTACGGCATATCTGCCTCGCTGGACATGGCTCCCTACTGCTACATCGAAAATGAGCGGCCTACCATGGTGCCGGATCAATGGATCGAAGAAAACACAGGGGAGCAGTTCTGGCGCCAAGGCGTCATAGCACCGGATTTTGCCCATGGGGACGTCTTGCCACACCTGACCAAGAAGGCCGTCCACTACATCCGACAGCGCCGGCAGGTGCCGGACCAGCCGTTCTTTCTCTACTTTCCCCT
Organism: Clostridiales bacterium; assembly: GCA_003551965.1. Classification (GTDB taxonomy): domain Bacteria; phylum Bacillota; class Limnochordia; order Darwinibacteriales; family B1SED10-159; genus B1SED10-159. The sequence continues at coordinate 8,400 of PUOC01000029.1, forward strand.
GCCCGCCCCCCACGAACCGATCATGCCCACAGACGCTTTCAGAGGAAAGAGTGAGGCGGGCGCCTTTGGCGATTTCTGCATGCAGGTGGACGATGTCGTCGGCCAGATCGCCCGCGCCTTGGACGAGGAGGGCTTAAGCGACAACACCCTGCTCATTTTCACCAGCGACAACGGGCCGGAGCGAAGTGCCTATAAGCGCATTCTCCAGCATGAGCATTACAGCATGGGAGACTTCCGGGGCATCAAGCGGGATCTGTGGGAGGCGGGGCACAGAGTGCCGTTTATCGCGCGCTGGCCGCAGATCATCCCTGCGGGCGAGACCTGCACCACTGCGGTGGGGTTGACGGATCTATTGGCTACGCTGGCGGATGTGCTCTCCTGCACCCTGCCGCAGGATGCCGGTGAGGACAGCCTCTCCATGTATCCTCTGCTGGCAGGAAAGCCGGAGCAGTACGGCCACCGGGAAGCCATTGTGTACCAGAGCTTCCAAGGGGAGCTGGCAATACGAAAGGACGATTGGGTGCTGATTGACGCCCCTAGCGGAGCCAATAACCCCGAACCGAAGTGGTTCCAGGAAAGGCGGGGCTATCGGGAGCATGACCTGCCCGGTGAACTCTATAACCTGGCTGCCGATGTCCAGGAAAGGGATAACCTCTACGCCCGGCATCCAGAGAAGGTTACAGAGCTGAAAACTCTACTGGCACGGTTCAAAGACGACGGGCGCAGTGTGTATCGGAGGTAAGCAAGCCGCGGACTCTTGCGGCGTCGGGCGTTCCGATGCACAGACTGAGACCGGTCTTGGCTGCTCGCCTCTCTTCCGCGTTGAAGCGCCGGACGGGTCCCGTCCGGATTATGGGTCTGTAATGGCTGCGCCGCGGGACGCGGCAACCATGGTATCCAACGGCGGGGCCGGCTCCCTGCTTATGTTTCCCTGGTCACGCACTGCCAAAGCGGCCCTTTCACGCTGCAGGTGAAAGGGCCGCTTATATTATTGCCCAACGGGGATCGCAACTCCAGCGCGACCATACAGGATGGTCCCGCTGGGCACAGAAGACGGTGATAGGCCAGTGCTTCTTCCCCTGTCCAACCCAAAGCATCCCCCATGGCACCGCTTAAAAGGCAGCCGCTGCCGACACCCGCAAACTTTTGCCGCAAATTCCCGTGTCCTGTCAGTATAGGCCCACTCTGAGATTGACGGCGCAAGCCCCCAGATGGGGCATCAGCCCCCCTGGCTTGGACTGGCTGATGATCAATGTCGATTCCCAAGCATCCTTCGCCCCTATATGAATTCCCGCCAAGCCTGGTAATCTTTAGCTGCCGCGGCCTAGCACCCCAAGGCCTCCAACTGCCGGCGAACGTCGCTTTCCTCCTCAATGGGAGCAAGATTGCGCACACCATGGATGCCGCGGCCGCCGCCCATGCTGTCCACAACCTGCCGCAATTGGGCCAAGTCCTCGTTTAGGACCTGAATCAGTCTGCCGGACGCGGCGATCTTGCGGTAGATCTCCGGCCACGCCTCACAGGTAGGATTGCCTGCTCCCGGGACCCACTGCACGCCCTGCAATTCCTCTATTTCCAACAGCGAATCCAGATGGGCAATCTGCCCGGGCCCATCCAAATGATAAAAGCCCCGGTCCAGTTTGCGGCAGCTGCTTTCTAATTCCGGCTTCACAAACGTATCAAACATGGCCGGGCTGATCATATAACAGAGATCGCACTGCAGCATATAGGATGGCCGATCGCTGAATATGGCTGACCAATCCGAGTACCCCGGATTGACCGGTTCCAGGATGGCACTGATCTCTCGGTAAAAATGGTGCCAGAGATCGTGGATTTCCTCGGTCAGCCGCTTCACTTCGTCCGGGTGATCATAGAAGTTCAGCAGCAGCTGATCCGTGGAGACAAAGGTGGCCGCAATGTCCAGGGCACCGCCCAAATCGGGCATGCCCACCAACACTTGGCCCTGCCAGCGGTCCAAGGCAGCGCGGCAGATATCTTTGATGCGGCGCAGCCACACATTGTCCGGGTCATACTGCAAGTGTATGTCTGTAATCGGCCGCTCTTCCTGGGGAAAAAACCACACACTGCCCGTGGAGTTATCGATGCGCGCCCCGCAGAAAGCTGCCATGATGCCCGGCCCGAACGCCGCCAGATTGACATAGGGAAAGGCGTCGCCCAAAAAGACCCGCGTCGACAGTTCATAGTCCAAGCGATCAATGATCTCTTCAGCGGTGAAGGACAGATCGGTGCAGGTTGCCTGGGAAAGCAGCGGCACGTCTGGTTTGGGGCGCCCCGGTTCCCGTCCCGTCAGTTCCACCGGCACCACAGGGCGGTCCAGTTCCCGGCTCCACCACCGGTCGTATGTTCGTTTCACTTCTTCCCATTGCCCGGGCTTAAAATCAATGGCCATAGATGCACTCCCCCTTGGTTCGTGCTGGCTGGATGCAAAATCCAGTCTGCATGCCCTTTTATTGTATGGCACCAGCTCGTTTTCCGCAATGGATCTCGCTCCTTAGGACCTGCCGCCAGGTCCCAGGAACGGCAGCGTGCCCTGCCGTTAGCCAAGAAAAGAAGACAGGCTTCGCGGATATCCGCGAAGCCCGTACCATAGCTAGTATATTCTATTGGGCAAAGTACATCTGTTCCGGATTGGCTGTGGTGATCCAAGCGTTATCCCAGGCCCAGTAGCCTTCCTCGGCCACATTGCGGAGAGAATTGCGCACAACCAGCGGGAATGGAGCTTCGGCAATGGTGCCGATCTGCCAGATGTTCTCGGCCTGTTGTTCCACCAAGAACTGTGCCAGTTCAAAACGGCGTTCTTCATCGGGCTCAACTTGGATCTCCTGCCAGGTGTCATACAGCTCCGCCAAGTGGGCCGGCGGTTCTTCACCCGCTTCGCCGCCGGAGAGATACCAGTCGGAGTACAGCGTCCAGTTGATGGGCGACCAACTGCGGGACTTCGGCATGAAATAGTTGGCTTGGGCTGGGAACAGCACATCGCTGGCGCCGTCGCCGTGCCACACCGAAGCGTCCATGAGATTGCCGCCGGCACGTTCCCGCTGCAGCCCGTCGGAGATAATGCGGGTGTTCATGTCAATGCCGATCTCTTCCCAATGCTGGTTGACCAACTCCACATTGGCTGCCTTGGGTGTTTCCGCATCCACAAACTCCAGCAAAAATGTCAGGCGTTCACCGCTGGGCAGCAAGCGATATCCTTCACCGTCCCGCTGGTCCAAACCCATTTCGTCCAGCAGTTCGTTGGCCCGTTCCGGATCGAACTCCGCATAGCTGGCAGCATATTCCGGCTTGTAATACTGGCTGGTGGGAAGAACCGTGAACTGCGACGGCTTGCCTTGTCCGTAGTAGATCACTTCGTTGATCTCATCGCGGTCAATGGCCAGCGACAGGGCTTTGCGGAAGCGGGCATCGGAGAAGATTTCCCGCAGTTCTTCATCTTCATGGGTCTGGTTGAACTGGTAAATGACTTCGTTCAATGCACTGCGCCACAGTAAAACCCGGTAGTCGCCTTCGTCCTCGAAGCTGCGCATCATCGGATAGTCCCGGATGTCACTTTGAAAGCCGGCAAAATCCAAAGCGCCGCTGATGACCATGCCGCTCAAAACCTGGCGGTCACCGACAATATCCACCGTCAGTCCGTCGATATACGGCAATTGATTGCCTTCAGAGTCCACTTTCCAGAAATATGGATTGCGCTCATACACCCGGCGGTCGGAAGTAATGCTGACCAGGTCATAGGCCATCAGTGTAGGCCGATCTACGGTCAACGGAACTTGGCCGACGCGGCTGTCCTTGTGCTGGAAGAGGTTGTACCAGCTGTCCTGCCCTTCCTCTTCCGCCATGGCTTCCAACTCTTCGATATCCACATAGTTGGGGTGGTACTGCTTGAGATAGTGCTTGGGATAGAAGCCAAAGGTATGCACCAGGTCGTTGATAAAAAGCGGGTTGGGCTGGGAAAATTGCCATTCAAACGTATAGTCGTCAATGAAGTCTATGGCAGCGATTTCATCGCCGTCCCGCCACACCGATGCAACCACAGGTGTCAGATCTTCGTTAGGCAGAATGTCCTCATACCAGAAACGAATATCTTCTGTGGTCAGAGGCTCTCCGTCGGACCATTTCATGCCCTCCCGCAGCTGAAAACGGAACACCGTATGATCGTCGTTGACGTCGTAGGATTCCGCCACGTGGGGAACAATTTCTGTCATGTCCATGGTGGGCTGAACCAGCGTGGCGACACTGGACATCATCATGTGATCGTCGCCCCACCAGTTCGGCTCCACGGCGGCCACGGACGCTGTACCACCGTATTGTCCCACCTCGTCCACGGGCTCAACCACAAACGGATTTTTCGGAATCCGTTCTTCCACCGGCAGCAATTCGCCGGCTTCCACCTGGGCTGCCAAATCCGGAGCTTCCCCATACCCAGCGCTGACTGGGCCTGCCGCCAAGAAAAAGAACGCGCAAACTAACAGAACCGCTTGTACACGATGCCGCTTCAAGATATCTTCCTCCTATCAGAAAGTAGTGACTGCAGCCTTTGGCTGCTGTGACGCTGCCTTCGTTCCCTCGAGCTCCAATGAAAAGGTTTGGGCCATCGCCTCCTTGCAAAGGATTTTTATCCGGTTAATTTCTCGTGCAAAGTATATTTCGCCATGGCCGGCTAAAATCCTTGTCCGGGATATACGGTTGGCAAACTTCTTTTCGGCGCCCGGTCAAGGCCGGAGTCGAGAAGCCCATGGCTCCTACGCGCCCGGCAGGCAATATTGTTTGGTGCATCCAGGCACCGGTTCTTTGGCTCATGCTGACGGCGCCAGGATCGCTGCGTTCAGACATCCCAGCGCTGCACACTTCCTGGCGCCGCGCTCCATGAGTCTGCAGACACATCCCGGAAATCGTCCCTGGCCACGGGCATGCTGGGGCGTTGGTGCACTGCGGCCTTGCCTGACGTTTTCCTAAACGTTGCCACGGGGATTTGCAGAATGAGGAGAGTTCTCGGACGGCGCCGGCCATCCGGATTGTTCCCGGCTGGCACTACAGCAAACCGCGGCTTCGCAGCGGTGGGGCCAGAAGCGGCCCTGGAATGCGGCGGCATATCCCTGGATTTTGGCTAGGCTCTCACAGAGAGCGCTCCATGGACGCGTCCTCTGGGTTTACAGTACCAGCTCCATGGGCAGCCCAGTTCTGCGGGCTCCATACAGGTACTTATGGCTGCGCCTGGCCGTGGGTGAAGCTATTCGGTTGCGTCGGTTGTCCGGCAGCGTTCGGCCAGCTTCTCCGCCCGCTCCGCTTCCCGGACAGCACCGAAATGGCGCTGGATGGCAGCGATGCCGTCATAGCATTCTGCCTTGATGGCAGACCACCCCTCGTCATCGATCCGTTCGGCCGCATAGCGATAATGCGCAAGGCCAGCGTGCCACTGCCCCTGCTTGCAGTGGAGATCGGCTTTCAGCTTGTGATTGAGGCCCCGTTCGGGATTGGCCAAGACGGCGTCGTTGGCAGAGCGGGCGGCCTGCCTGATACTCCCAAGCTCTGCGTACGCCGCTGCCAGATTGTGAGCCAGGAACTCATCGTCCGGTTCGATCCGCAGGCCTGCGGTGAAGGCATTGACAGCTTCTCCAATCCGTCCTTCCGCCATGTAGAATGAGCCCAGATTGAGGTACGCTTCGCTGGATTTCGGCTGCAACTCCGCCTGCTGGCGCAGGCAGAAGGCAGCCGTTTTTAAGTCGCCGCGGCCGAAGAACTGAAAGGCCAATCGCTCCCACGCGTATACCGAGCTTCCGGAAAATAGATCGGGATACGCTGCCTTGACATTGATCAGCCCAGCCAGCAGTTCATCCAATGCTTCCCGGGCCAGGGCAGACTTTTCCAACACCCTGTCGGCGTACTCCAAGTACCAGCGGGCCCGGACGCCTTCCGGCAGTGGTACATTGGTGCCTAGGTCTTCCACCGGTACGCTCGACTCCACCCAGCAGCGCATGGCCCAGCCGGCTTTGCTGCGGCGAAAGTCCAAAACCAGCCAATGTCCCGGCCGATGGCAGTACCGCCGCTGCGTATAAATTTGACGGAATCCCTTTTCGTATACGGCCAGGGGGTGCCAGGGCTGCAGCCTGCGGCGGTCGATGGTTGCGGGCACTTGGTTCATGTAGTAGTTCCTGTACAGCCGGTAGTAGGGGCTGTGCGTTGCCCCGGCATCCAGGCAGCCGAGACATTCCTGCAGTTCTTGTCTCTGCTTTTCCGCCTCTCGCGCTGCCGTCTTGCTCCCGTTTCGCGGAACGATGTCTGCAATGGACAGCATATGCATGACAAATGCCCGCCGTTGTTCCGCCGTTTCAAACCAAACATACAGATTGGCCATCATGCCGACTCCTCTCCTTGGGTTTAGGTGATGCATATAAATATATACACCCAAGGATTTGCATTTGGTTACACGAGTTCTCCCGATAGCCCGCCTTGGCCGCCAAATACAACAAGGGACTCTGGCGAAACGACGGCCCGTGGTTTAGACCGATGGTACCCCATACATGGTCCTGCACTGCCGTTTTGGGGCAGTCTCATGGAAAGCACGCAGGTATGACACGCCCTCGGCAGCAGCTCGGCCAACCGCTAGCCCATGGCTGCCGGCCATTTTCCGCGCAGCGGCGGTTTGCAAACGCCAGCTCTTTCCCAAGCCGCCTGGCAGCAACACGTCATTGGACATCTCCGGGTCCGGGCCTCTCGCACCCGCCAGACCATACAGGGAACCCGACCCGTGCTGTCGAAGTAGGAATACGACTTCAGCACGCACGGTGCCGCCGGTACGCTGGTGTGATCGGGAGGTGAAGCTGGTGACCCGAAAGATCTCCTCAGGCCTCTGCATTGCTCTCCTGCTGGGCCTTACAAGCCAGATCGTGCAGGTGGTATTCCTGCGGGACCTCCTCATGGTGTTCCACGGCAATGAGCTCTCCATTGGGCTTATCTTTGCGGCCTGGATGGCCTGGGTGGGCCTGGGCAGTTATCTGGGAGGCACCATTTCCATCCGGTACGCCCGCACCGGAGTCCTGCTGCGGGGCAGCGCCTTGGGACTTCTGATCACGCTCCCGGTCACCATTGTGCTCATGCGCGAAGTGCGCAGCCTATTGACGGTGCCCCCGGCCACACAGCTGTCCCTGGTGGACATCGCTGTTTCTAGCATAGTGTTCATGGCCCCCGCCTGCATCCTCATGGGCATGCACTTCGTCTATATTGTCAGGCTGTGGCGGGACGAGGAACAATCCGAGGATGCTTCCGCCGCGGGCAAGACCTACGTCAGTGAGGCCCTCGGCAGTGCCCTGGGAGGCATCCTGTTCACCACGGTCCTCGTCCATCTGCTCAACCCCCTGCAGGCCGTAGGCCTGGTGGGGGCTCTCCTGCTGTTCGTGGTTATGATCGCGCAGCGCCCCCAAGGATTTGCTCGTCCGCTGTTCTATATCGGCTTTCTTGGGATAGCGGCGCTTTTGTTGGCGCTGATGGCTCCGTTGGACCACTGGGCCCACACCCGCCAGTGGCAGCACTTTTTGCCGCGCCATGAACTGGTCGACACACAGTCGTCTCGGTACGGCGATATCGCTGTGGTTCAATATGCCGATCAGTTCAGCTTCTACCAAAGCGGCCAGCTGGTTTTCAGTACAGCCGGTGCCGATGAACTGCATCCCGGATGGGAGGCGCAGGATTCGGTGTCGTTCGCCCATATGGCCATGACCCAGCATGAAGAGCCCGAACGGGTCCTGTTGGTCGGCGGCGGACTGGGGGGCACGCTGGGAGAAATTTTGAAGCATCCTGTCACGGCCATCGACTATGTCGAACTGGATGAATTGCTTTTGGAAGCCGCCCGTCCCTATCTGCCGTCGTCTACAAAGAAGGCCCTGGCCTATCCGCGGGTGCAGGTTCTGCACGGCGATGCGCGCCTGTATGTAAAAACCGCCGATGCGCAATACGATGTCATTCTGATCGATATGCCCGATCCGGCCACGGCTGTCCTTAACCGCTACTACACCAAGGAATTTTTTGCCGAGGCCGCCAGTCTGTTAGGCCCAGAGGGTGTTCTCGTGCTCCATAGCTCATCCACGCCCCAGCTGCAGCGAACGGCCGTGGCCAACCGCAATGCCACCGTCTACCATACCCTGCGCAGCGTATTTGACCATGTAGTCGTCGCCGGCGATCGTATCATGCTCTACATTGCCAGCCAAGATGCTGAGCACCCCTCGGTGGATGCAGTCCTGCTGCGCCGTCGCTATGAGGAGCGGGAGATCGTCACCGATGGCTTCGCCGGCAGTCATTTCCATACGTTATTGGAGGATACGGGCGTGCGGCGGGTAAATTGGGTGATTCGCAACCACGGGCGCACTCCCGATGCTCACCTCACCGGGCCCGGACCCCAACCGCTGCTGCCGGGAAGCCTGGCCGAACAGATTGAAGAGGAAGCCGGCCTTGCCCCTGTAAACCAAGATCGCTTTATCAATTCCGATCTCCGGCCCATTGGCTACTTCTATACGCTGATGCTCTGGGATGATATTACCCGGCCCTTTCACCAATCCGTACTGCCGGGACTGCTCCGTGCCCAGCCGTGGTGGGTATTGCCGGCGGCGGCCCTGCCGCTGGTTCTTATGCTGGCCATCTGTCTTGGGTCCCGCATCCGCAGGCGCCAGCCGCTGCTGCGTCGTCTGGGAACTCGCTTGGCCGTGCTCACAACGGTCTTGACCACGGGTATCTCCACCATGATGCTGCAGATCACGCTGCTGTTTGTCTTTCAAAGCGTGTATGGCTTTGTCTATGAACTGGTCGGCCTGATCACGGCGTTCTTCATGCTCGGACTGGCATGCGGTGCCTGGCTGGCCCATCGCTTCTTGCTGCGCCGGTACAGTATCACCATGCTGACCTACATCCAGCTGATGATGGCTGCCGTCTCGATGCTGTTGTGGCTTGGGCTTCCCGCCATCGTCGCTTTGCATTCCCCCGCGCTGCTGTTCTTTCTCTTTGCCATGGTCACGGCCACCGCCGGCTTAATCAACGGCGTCGATTTTCCGGTGGCCGCAGCCTGCTATACGGATGTCCACCGACAATCGGAGAAGTCGGCGGGCGTAGTTTATGCTATGGAGCTGTTTGGCGCCTGTATCAGTGCTGCGCTGGCCAGTACCGTAGTTGTACCCATCTTTGGAGTCGGCGCCTCCTTTGTGTTGGCCGCCGGCGTAAGTATCATAGCCTGTATTCTACTGCTAATGGCAAGAGGGTGGTTGCATGCGTAAACAAGAGAACAATGGACGCAATCAAGGCATGAGCCGCAGAGCGCTGCTGGATCTCGGCTGGAAAGGCATGGCGGGACTGTGTCTGTCCGCCTTGGCCGGCTGTGTCCCCCAGCAGACAGCGGAACCGGAGACAAAAACCGCATTGGCCCAAGGGCCGAGCAAAGGATTTGTGGCACCCGTACCCTCACCCTGGTACAGCAAGCTCAGCCGGGGAGCGGTGCGCTGTGAGCTCTGCCCCAACCAATGCACCATAGAACCGGACAAACGGGGCTCCTGCCAGGTGCGGGAAAACAAGGAAGAAAGCCTGTATACACTGGCCTACGGCAACCCCGTGTTGGTGCGGGACGATCCCGTGGAGCGCAACCCATTTTTCCACGTCAGGCCGGGCACCCGGTCGCTCTCGCTGTCCACGGCCGGCTGCAATCTGGCCTGCCGCTTCTGCGAAGTGTGGGATATGGCCCTGGTGGCCCCGGAAGACGTCTACGCCCACGACATGCCCCCGCAGCGGGTGTTAGAACACGCCCAAGCCACGGAGGTCGGTGCTGTCTGCTATTCCTTTGGAGAACCGGTTGTGTTCTACGAATACATGGCCGCCATAGCCCGTTTGGCCGAAGAGGCCGGCATGCTCAATCTCATGCAGACCGCCGGTTACGTGCAGCCGCAGCCCCTGGCCGAACTGCTTCCCTACTTGGATGCGGTCAACGTGGACCTGAAGGGGTTTGAACCTTCGTTTTACCGCGAAGCTGTGGGCGGTGAACTCGAACCGGTACTGCAAACCCTAAAACAGGTGCGGGACGCGGGCGTGCACATTGAGATCACCAACCTTCTCATTCCCACGCTCAACGACGACATGGATGTCATTGAGGACATGTGCCGCTGGATTGCCGACGAATTAGGGCCCGATGTTCCGCTGCACTTTGCCCGTTTTTATCCGCTGTATAAGCTGCTCGACCTGCCCCGCACTCCCGTGTCCGCCCTGGATAAGGCGCGGCAAAGAGCCCTGCAGGCAGGGCTTCGCTACGTCTACGTGGCCAGGGTCCCCGGCCATGAGGGAGAGGACACGTTCTGTCCCGACTGCGGGGAACTGATTATCGACAGAGAAGGCTTTGTCGTTGACGCCATCCATGTGGAAGACGGCCGCTGCCGCTTCTGCGGCACGGACATTCCAGGGTATTTTGCTTAGTTGGTCCCCAATCGGCGGCTTAAGGTCCGGTACTGGGAGAGGGAACGTTCGTCGAGATTGGTCAAGCCGGCTTCCATGGCCCATTCCATGGCCTCCACGTATTCTTCATTGGTAATGGCGCGGGCAATGGGATCATAGTCAAAGGCCTGGAAGGCCACGCGGTACTGGGACATGATGTTGACGTAGGTGTCATGGGAGAGGTTCTCTGCCACCCACTGCACAAATTCTTTGGTGCCGGCGACGCGGTTGGGCATGACCAAATGCCGCAGCATAAGTCCCCGCAGCGCCACGCCGTTGTCCGCCGTCTGCAGAACGCCCACCTGCCGATGCATTTCCGCGATGGACTCCCGGGCCTGCTGCGGGTAATCGGGGACGCCTCGCAGTGCGTATTTCGCCGACTGCTCGCCGTCCATGAACTTGAGATCAGGCAAATAAATGTCGACGATGCCGTCGAGCAGCCGTACCATCTCTACCCGCTCGTATCCGCCTGTATTGTAACAAAGGGGAAGCTCCAGTCCCTTCTGCAAGGCAATGCGGACAGCTCCGAGGATATTGGGCATCATGTGAGTCGGTGTCACCAAATTGATGTTGTGGCAGCCCCGGCGCTGCAGGCTCAGCATCATGTCGGCCAGTTGTTCATCGCTGACCGTGCTGCCCCGCCCTTCATGGGCTATGGGCCAGTTTTGGCAGAAAACACACCGCAGGTTGCAGTGGGAAAAGAAAATCGTGCCCGAACCGCCAACGCCTACCAGCGGCCGTTCCTCGCCGTAGTGGGCGCTGTGGCTGTACACCACCGCCTCGCCGCCTGCATTGCAGAACCCTTTCTCGCCGCGCCTGCGATTGACGCCGCAGCGGTGGGGACACAGCTGGCAGTCTTCCAGGGCTGCGTAGGCTTCGTCGATGCGATCCTGCAGTATGCCCTGCTCTTCGGCGGCGGCATAGGCCGGACGTGTGGAATCCAACGCCGACCGAGCAGGCCCAAGGGGCGGCCGATCACCGGAGCCCAGCCATCTGCCTCCCAGTGAATAGGCAAGCCACCCAGCACCGCCAGCCATCAGCGCACCAATGAAATTGCGGCGTGTCACTGTCATCGCTATCCCTCCATTGTGTTCCGCACCCGCCAGAGACATTCAGATAGCAACCGCACATCCTACCGGGTCCCGCCGTCCTTGGGCCTGCATCTTGCTATACGCCTTCGTATCTTATTGGATCCTTTCGACTGTGGCAAGAAGGATTCCTGTTATGATCAGCCGCCGCAGTGACCGAAAACTACATCGCCAGGCCCAAGAGCGAGCGCCTAGTCGGCGCTCGTTCTGCGCGCTGTCAAACCGTCGATGCATGAAGCGTTTACCCCACTGGCGCGTCTCCGATCCTTCTAGTTCCTTGGAGCGTCTCTTCAGCCTCCCATACCATGCCGGACACAGGTCGTCTGCGGCTTTAGCCTGCCGGGACCGCATGCAATTCTGCAGCCCCAGATCATCGCAAGATGTCTGGCAGAGTGTTCTCCCCTCCGCCAGGTTATCACAGAAGGGAAACACGCTTGTGATGGCAGGAACTTCCAGAGTGGTTTGCCTGCAACGGTTTATTTCCTGTCAAAGACATGTTAGAGTGTAACCTAATAACTAAGTAATAACGTCAAGCACAACGTTGGCATCAAGGCTTTGTAGATTTAAGAGCGACTGGCGATACACGGCAGAGCATGCTTCGAAGCAGCCTCTTTCGTATACTATGGGCACCTTGATTTCCACAGTAGGAGGGATAGAATTGCCTAGCAAACAGGACGTTTATCTATGCGTATGCACATTAGGGCGATTTCACGTCTGCATTAACGGACGACCGGTGGTGAAAAAAGGACAGGGGATGAGCAAGATCTGGCAACTGTTCAAATTCCTGCTCACCCACAGACATACGCCGGTGCCCGATGAAGTGGTCTGTGAAATGTTCTGGCCCGATGCACCCCTGCCCATGGCCCGGCACGCGCTGCATAACGTCATGTACCGTCTCCGCAAGCCCATGGAAGAGGCCGGACTGCGGGAGCCGGTGTTTCTGGTTCAGGATGGCCTCTACTCATTCAACACAGACCTGGCCCATTGGATTGATGTCGATCGTTTCGAGCAACTCTGTCAGGAGGCTCGCCAGGTCAAAGACCAAGAACCGGCCCAGGCCATGGACTATCTGAAAGAAGCTCTGGACCTATATCGCGGCGGGTATCTGGCTGAACACTTCTACGAGGATTGGGTCAAGGCAGAGCAGCAGCGTTTACACGACATGTATGTCGAGGCCGCCCTGTCCTATGCCGACCTACTTATCGACAACGGAGATTTCGGCCGGGCGCGGCAGGCCTGCAGAGCGGCCCTGGCCGCAGATCCCACGGAAGAACGCCTCTGTGAGCGGGTTGTTGCTGCCTATCTCAAGGAAGGCAATCTGGCAAAGGCCAAGAACGCCTACGAAGAATTTTCGGCTGTATTGTATCGCGAAAACGGCATTCAGCCGTCCCAGCGCCTGCAGCAGCTCTACAGGGATGTGCAGGCCCAGAACGGCGGTTTGCCTGCTTCCGATCTGAAGGTAATCACAGAACTCCTAGACAGCGCCGATATATCCGAAGGACCCCTGTTCTGCGATGCCGAGTCGTTCCAGCGCATGTACCAGTGGGAGCGGAAACGCCTGTTTCGCAGCCAAGCATCGGCGCATCTGGTCAAAATCGATATGATCAAGGCGAAGCTGGCCATGCCGACTTCAGCCGAACTAACGGCAGCGGCGAAAACGCTGCAGTCGGTGTTGGAGCGCCATCTGCGCAGCGGCGACGTAGTAGCTAGGATCAACGAAAACCAGTTCCTGCTGCTCTTGTCATCGCTTGACTTAGACAGCGCAGAACCTGTCATGCGCCGCATCAAACAGCAATATGAGCGGAAATACATCGGACAGGTCACACTGCGAATGGACGCGACCATGATCGCCGCCCAACAGCGGTCCCCGGACAGGGCCGGCGCTAGCAATGGAACCTACAACCACCACCTAAAAAGCAGCTCGGGCGGCAGCCATCGCTAGTCCTTGACCGTCGGCCACGCTCCCGTCAACCACTGTCAACATCCCATATGAAAAAATCACTGGACCGGCAGAGAACCCATCTGCCGGTCTTTTTCGCGTACACCGCCTTCCTTGTGACGTGTTTGTGAGGACTGTGAGGCTGGCGTGTGAGCGGCCGGACCTATGATGTAGTCAAAGCAAAGGCAAACCGTTGAAAACACGCACACCGCGAGGAGGGTCGGAAATAGGATGGCACATTCCCCGAGAACGTCAGATAGAACCATAGACAATCCGACCTTCCTGGTTCGCATCCTATTTTGCCAGCACAGCAGTTGGCAGGGGGAAATTCAGTGGTTGGACGGCCGAGAAACACAACGTTTCCGCAGTGCGCTCGAACTACTGCATTTGATCGACGATGCCGTAACGAGGAGTCAAGCCCGAGGAGCGGATCAGGAACTTCGGCACTGGACCACATCAGAAAGGAAGAATTCGTCATGATCCGCACGAGCGTAACTGTCGTTATGATGGCCGTCATGTTCGCCGCAGTGGCTGCAGGTGCTGACCAGAGCAGCGAAAGCAAGGAAGTCCCGGCCCTGCCGCTGACGACAGCAATTGTCTTCGACTATTCCGGCGAAGCTGTCTCCGAGAAATTGCCGCTGCAGGGGTTAGAAACGCCTGTAGAGCACTGGCATATGGAACCGGAGCCCCATGGCCGGCGGTTCAAACAGGAGCGGGATGCTGCCCTTGAGCGTTTCACGCAATCCATGGCTATTGAGAAGGATTCGGAAGCTCTTTGGTTTC
>PUOC01000051.1 GCA_003551965.1 Clostridiales bacterium
CCCGCCACCTGTTTTCCCACCGCAGCCGGAATGGCGTGCTCTTGGGACCCCCACCTGCTAGAGGAAGTGGGGCAAGCCCTCGGACGGGAATGTCTAGAGGAAGGTGTAGCCGTACTGCTCGGCCCGGGGGCCAATATTAAACGTTCGCCCCTCTGCGGACGCAATTTCGAATACTTTTCCGAAGACCCGCTTCTGTCCGGTGCGCTGGCTGCGGGTTACATCCGCGGTGTCCAGAGCCAAGGCGTTGGGACTTCGCTAAAGCACTTCGCTGCCAACAACCAAGAGCACAGGCGCATGTCCGTTGATGCGCAGGTGGAGGAGCGAACGCTGCGGGAAATTTACCTGGCCAGTTTCGAGCGGCCGGTCAAGGAAGCACAGCCTTGGACGGTGATGTGTGCCTACAACAGAGTCAACGGCACCTATGCCGGTGAGCATTCCTATCTGCTGACCGATGTCCTCAAGCATGAATGGGGCCACAAGGGCTTGGTTGTGTCTGACTGGGGAGCGGTCAACCAGCGGGTGGATGCGCTTAAGGCCGGGCTGGAGTTGGAGATGCCGGGCAGTGGAGGCATCAATGATGCGAAGATCGTCGCTGCTGTGCAAAATGGGAGCTTAGACGAGGAGATATTGGATGATGCGGTGGAGCGCATTCTGGAGATGATCTTCCGCTGGGTCGACACCCAGAAGCAGGATGCCCGCGTAGATTTTGAAGATCATCACCGTCTGGCCCGCAGAGCCGCCGGCGACAGCATGGTACTGCTCAAAAACGACGATGCCCTGCTTCCCCTTGATCCGGGATGCACTGTGGCGCTGGTCGGTGGTTTCGCCGAACATCCCCGCTTCCAGGGCGGAGGCAGTTCCCATGTCAATCCGACCAAGCTCGAAACCCTTCGGGAGGAGATGGAGGCGGGGGCAGAACACAGTGCCTGCATCCAGTATTGCCCGGGCTTTTCTTTGCAGACAGATGAGGTGGATGAGCAGCTGATTGAAGATGCAGTAACCACAGCTCGCCGGGCAGATGCAGTGGTACTGTGTCTCGGGCTTCCCGATCATTTTGAGAGCGAAGGCTTCGATCGCACGCACATGCGAATACCCGACAACCAACTGGTGCTGCTCGATGCAGTGTCTAAGGTAGCCGATAACGTGGCCGTGGTCCTCTTTGGGGGCTCTCCTGTGGAAATGCCCTGGCACGCCAATGTTAAGGCAGTCCTGCAGGCTTATTTGGGCGGCCAGGCCGGCGGCGGTGCCGTGGCCGACGTACTATATGGTGCACTCAACCCATCGGGCAGACTAGCAGAAACCTTTCCGGTCAAACTTCACGATACCCCTTCTTTCTTGGACTTTCCCGGCGAAGGCGATACAGTGCGCTATCGGGAAGGTGTCTTTGTCGGGTATCGCTACTATGACACCAAGAAGCTGCGTCCTCGTTTTGCCTTCGGCCACGGCCTGTCGTATACCCGCTTCCGGTTCAATTGGATGAGCCTGGACAAGGTTGAGGGCAGCGACCAAGACACGTTTGCGGTCCGCATTGCGGTGGAGAATGTCGGCGACCGTGCGGGGCAGGAAGTGGTGCAGCTCTATGTCTCGGATGTAGAATCTTCGGTGCAACGGCCCAAAAAGGAACTGAAGGCCTTTGAAAAAGTGTCTCTGGAACCGGGAGAGTCAAAAACGGTGACTCTGCTTTTGGATAGACGCGCCTTTGCCTATTACAATACGGAAATCCAGGACTGGCATGTGGAGACGGGGAAGTTTTTGATCATGGCGGGCCATGCATCGGACAACATTGTGCTCACGCAATCGGTGGACGTGCACGCAACCCAGGTGCTGCGGCCGCAATTCCACCGTAATTCCCTTATTGGCGATCTGTTGGATTCTCCCCATGGGCAGCAGGAAGCCCGGGAGATGCTGGCAGCAGCTGCCCAGGCCATGGGCCTATCAGGAGAGGGACGGGATGAAGCACAGAGCGAAACGATGATGGCATTCGTCCGCCAGCTGCCCCTGCGGTCGCTGATCTCTTTCAGCGGCGGCCGGTTCTCCGAGGCGATGCTGGAAAATGTGTTGGAAAGGGTTAACTCCTAATGCGTCTTTCAAACCCTCGATCGCTCTTTGGAACTTCCAGGTGCTTATCTGGGAGTTCTTCTTGGACAGACGCCGTCGCGGCAACATTTCCCATGGGCAGAAGCAGGAATGATCGGGTCCGGTAACAAAATACATGCATAGCAACAGCCCAACCAACCACAAGAGGGGAGGTGAGTCCGCTGTAAGCCGCGGTTGCACCAGTAGGCCTGTTCGGCAGAGACACCGCTCTGCCATCCGGCGTGTGAAGGGCCATCTGCAGGACGGTTCCCTAAATTAACGGTTCCGTTCTCTGCCGTGGAACCCATCTTCGCGGCAGGCCCGCGAGGCCGTTTCTGACAGCGGATGCGTATGTTTCCCTGGTATATCATCGTCATTGCTGCCGCTGCAGTTCTCATCTGGTATTTCTATGCACCGAAGTGGAAGTCCGGCAATCGGGAAAAACAGTTGGAACGGGAGTACCGCAGTCTGCTCAATCTTTCTGAACACGAAAGCCAACAGGTCATTGAGAGGCAGATTGAATCTCTGTCCCGCAAGCATCCCGGAAAGACGCGGGAATGGTACTTGGAGAAGATGATCTATGATCTACGGCGCGATCGTTAGCGCTCACATGTTAGGGGAGGTCGATTGCATCATGCGCAGACAGTATCTTGGCAGCAGTGACTTGCATGTATCCGTGGTAGGACTGGGCACCTGGGCCATCGGTGGTGACTTCTGGGGAGAAACCGATGACGCCCAATCCATGCAAGCCATCCAGACGGCCTTGGACAGCGGCATCAATCTCATCGACACGGCTCCGGCCTATGGCGCCGGCCATGCAGAAACAGTGGTGGGAAAAGCCATCGCCGGCCGTCGGGACGAGGTGGTTATTGCCACCAAATGCGGAGTGGTACGTACTAAGGACGGCTTCGAGCGCAACTTGAAGCCAGAGTCGGTGCGGCAGGAGGTTGAGGACTCCCTGCGCCGGCTGCAGACAGACGTCATTGACCTCTATCAAATCCATTGGCCCGATGTTGACACGCCTCTGGAGGATACCCTGGCCGCCCTCAAAGATCTGCAGCAGCAGGGCAAGTTCCGTTATCTGGGCGTATCGAATTTCGGTCCGGAACTCATGGAACAGGTGATGCGGGAGATGGACCTGGTCAGTCTGCAGCCGCAGTATTCCCTCTTGCAGAGGGACATAGAACAGGAAACGCTTCCTTTCTGCCGGCGGCACAACATCGGTGTACTGTCCTACGGGTCCTTAGCGGCCGGTGTCCTAACGGGCAAGTTTAAGGAACGGCCGGCCTTCGCCGAAGGCGATCAGCGCTATCATTTTTATCCCTTCTTTGAAGAACCTCTCTGGAGCCAGGCGCAGGAGTTGGTCGGCGTGCTTCGGGAGATTGCCGAGTCCCGCGGCAAGCCCACTGCCCAGGCCGCCATTAACTGGGTCGTCCAGCAGGATGGAATCACATCGGCACTGGTCGGCTGCAAAACGCCCGATCAGGCCCGACAAAACGCAGCCGCCGGAACCTGGACACTGACAGATGAGGAATGGCAGATAATCGATGGCGCATACCGGCGGATTTTCAGTTCCTAGACAGAAGAGGGGTGCAGTGATGGACAAATTTCCGCGGACCACAGTCGGAGGCGTGTCGGTATCACGGTTGATCGTTGGAACGAACTGGTTTCTCGGTTGGAGCCACCAAACAACGGCCAAGGATGATTGGATCAAAGAGAGCATGGCGGACTATCGCAGGATCGCTGATGTTATGGAAGTGTTCTTCCGGGCAGGCGTGGATACCGTCATGGGGCCGCTGACGCAGAATCCAGTGGCCCTGGACGCGATCAAGGAAGCAGAGGACCGGACGGGCGTGAGCGCCATCCGGGTTGACACGCCGATCATCAACATCGAGGATACGCCAGCGGCCCGGGACGAGACGGCGGCTCTGTTCGACGAAGTGAAGGCCAATGGTGCTGTATTCTGCATGCCCCACCATTCCTCCGTGGAACAGCTGTTGGACAAAAGTATCCGCAGAATTCGACGGCTGCGGGATTATACGGACATGATCCGTGAACGCCAGATGCATCCAGGCCTTTCTGCCCACATGCCGGAGGTCCTCGTCTACGCGGACGAACAGGATGAAGACGTGGAAACTTATATCCAGATCTATAACTCCCTGGGATTCTTAATGCAGCTCGAAGTGGATTGGATTGCCCGCATTATCCATGGGGCAAAGCATCCCGTGATGACGATCAAACCCATGGCGGCGGGACGCGTCCCTCCATTCCAGGGGTTGAATTTTGTTTGGAATACCATACGGGAACAGGACATGGTCACAGTAGGCACCATTACACCGCAGGAAGCCGCCGAGGTTATCGAAATTTCCATGGCGGCCATCGAGCGCAGGATGCCCCGTACCAACGTTCGCAGCACACCTAGCAGACAGCATGTGTCCAGTCATTGAGCTTGGTAATGGGCGGCTGCTGTGTTGTGCCCCCCAACGGTTTCGGCTGCAGCGTCCGCGTGCCTTGGCCATGAAAGGGTGATACTCTGTGGACGACTTTACGCTTACAACACCGGCCCTTCTTTTTCCGGCCATTTCGCTGTTGATGCTGGCCTACACCAATCGTTTTGTGGTCCTGGCCGGACTGGTGCGCGAACTGTATGCCAAGTTTGCCGAGGAAGGGGGCGAGAAGTTGGAGGGGCAGATTGTCAATCTCCAATTTCGCATTGGGCTGATCAAATACATGCAGATCTTTGGCGCTCTGAGCTTCTTCTTCTGTGTTGTATGCATGTTTCTGATCTTTGCCGGTGGCATGGACGCGGCGTACGTCGTTTTTGGAGTGAGTCTTATTCTGCTCTTGATATCATTGGCCCTTTTGATCTGGGAGCTGCAGCTGTCCGTGGTGGCCATCAACCTGCAGATCGAAGACGTTCGTCACAGCCGTGGCGGCCGCCGGCAGCGTTAGGCAGAGGCTCCGCCCGGAATTCTTCCGACTTCATGGGTGATGCGGGATCCTGGCGAGGAAGCGATGAGAATGCACATGTTGGGAGCGAGGACACATGTCAGAGGAGTATGCTTACTTTTTCAAATGCTTTTCCCATGCATCCCGGAACGAACTGTTGCGGCTTCTGGCAAGGCATGGTGAACTCACAGTAGAAGCACTGGCCGACGAAAGCCATATCACCGCGTCCACTGTATCGCGGCACCTGAACATGCTGAGAATGCAGGGCATTGTCGATGTTCGCACGGACCCGCCATCCCATTATTACTCTTTGAACAGCCAGCACATCATACGCCGGCTGCACGAGTTCGCTCAATTTTTGGGTATTGACGATGATCTTGGAGAGGCGAACCCAGGCTGATCTACAATTCTAGGGGGCGGTCACCTTGAAACGGATATGGGACTATGATGAAGACAAGGCACTCTTGCGCTGGCCTCCGCCATCGTTGGAATTTACCGACAGCGATATCTGGAGGGTATTTCGGATTCAATCGGAAATCGTGGCTGGTTTTGAGCAGCTGTCACGGGTCGGGCCGGCGTGCGCGTTGTTTGGGTCGGCCCGCACCCCTGCTGACCATCGCCACTATGCCCTGGCCCGTGAGACGGCCCGGCAGTTGGCTGGAAACGGTATGGCTGTCATAACCGGCGGCGGCCCGGGAAGGGAACGGACTTTCCATCGGCTGCAACATTGAGCTTCCCCATGAACAGCACTCGAATCCATATCTAGATATTGATGTCCAATTCCGCTATTTCTTTGTGCGCAAACTGATGTTGGTGAAATACTCGTCTGCTTTCGTCATAGACCCCATGCCTGAGAAGGCAGGGGCTTGAAAAAGAGCCCCGCTATGATGACCCGCCTAAGCCTTAACAGGCTACGTTATCCCGGTCATGATACCCTGGAGTGCTTCTCCAGCTCCAGGCTCTATCGTCCAGTATTAAACAGCAAGTAGGGGTTTACGAGCAGTGTGC
>PUOC01000182.1 GCA_003551965.1 Clostridiales bacterium
ATCTGTATATATACTATCCTGTGAGTTCCTTTAACCTGCCGTATTGTGGGATTTTGGGTAGGTTCAGAGCTTCAAGGATCTGCT
The DNA here is from genome assembly GCA_003551965.1 of Clostridiales bacterium. Lineage (GTDB taxonomy): Bacteria > Bacillota > Limnochordia > Darwinibacteriales > B1SED10-159 > B1SED10-159. Next base: position 85 of record PUOC01000182.1, read on the forward strand.
CTAGCTCGTTCGTGCCTTGGTTTTTCACAAAGTATTTTGTCTTGTCGCTGGGATCTTCGATTACAGTCACCTTCGCGCTTCGAAGGGCATCCTGGATACGTTCTGTGGACAGTACCAGGCCGGCCTGTTTCAGTTTGTATTCCAGATATCTTTGCAATACCAGGCTTAGGTAGCACACCAGGAAATGGCCTTTGATGCTGTCTTCTGTCCATACATGGATGGGACGTGCTTCCAGGTTGGTTTTCAGAACCCGAAAGCTCTCTTCGATTTTCCATAAACTATGATAGATCTCCATGACTTTGGCAGGGTCTAAAGTGGTATCGGAATACTGGATGCCGTAGTAGCCATCAAACTGTTCATCGATTTCCAATTGCTTCTGGTTGAAACGGACCGGCTCTTCGTCCAGCAAACGCAGCTGTACGTACTTCTTGCCGCCCTTTTTCATCTCAGCCTTCAGTCCTGATTTTGACTCCACAAGCTTTTTCGATTTCTCGATCAATCGGATCCGGTCCTTTTGATCTTTGGCTGCCCGAGAGGCACTCCAGGTAACCAGCATTTTGTCCGAGAGCTCCACCTGGGATCCGCCAAATTTCACTTTCGTTGCATAATCACAGACTTTCCACATGAAGTTCTCCGACTCTTTCGTGTAACTGCCTTCATCCAACACAAGATCTTTGATGTTTTGCGTGCTAGAGCGGATTTTATAGGCCATCACGTACTCATAACCCAGGGACTTAAGGAACGCTAGATTGCGCTTGGAGTTCAATCCGCGGTCCGCGGTGACAATGACCTTATTGATCCCGTATTGTTTCTTGAGATGGTTCATCACCGGTTCCAGTGTTCTAAAATCATTCGTGTTGCCTGGGAAGAGCTCGTAGCTGATGGGGATGCCTTGATCATCGATGAGCAATCCCATCACGACCTGAACCTGGTTGACTTTATTGTCCTTAGAGTATCCAAACTTCTTGAGGGCATCCGCTCTGACAGACTCGAAATAGTACGTCGTGACATCATAGAAGGCGACACTGAGGGAACGGTCCATCTGCTTTCCCAATTGTTTGTTCAGATGTTTCTCCAGATTGTCCTTTTGATTTGCGAGGAAGGGGAGTACCCGATAGATTTCCTCCAGATGCTCAGATCCTTTGGTCAGGAACTGGTCTTGAAGCTCGAAGGTCTTCTTTTTGGATGCAGGATCGAGAAGCCGGTTATAGACTAAAAGCGATGCTAGGTCTTTGACCTTGAAGGCAATCTTTGAGTCTTTCTTCTGGCGGTAGTCGAAGAAGTAGTCTAATTTCAGCTCGTCCCAAAGCTTCTGGTAGGCTTTGACCCCATAATTGACTAATGGAAAGCCCTCTGCAGCGCTGTCTGTCCGTTGTTCCAAGAGCGACTTGATATTTTCAAGCGCATAGTTTTGTTTAGCTGTGCGATCGGCCTGGCGAGAGGCTTGGTGTTCGCGTTTGAGTCGTTCGACGATTCCGGGTTCTCTCGCCTCCAATTCATCTTCTCGACCAAGGTTTCGCAGAACCCGGATCCGTGGGTTTTTTTCTCCGGGGATCCGATAGGATTCTATGACTCTAACGTATCGATGTCTGCCGCTTTTATACACCTGCACTGAGCTCATGACACACACCTCCGAATGCTGTTAAGACCATTATACCATATATACGACATATATACAACCCACTACAAAGAAAAACCACCTGAAATCCTTGATATTGCTGGATTCTCAGGTGGTTTGAACGGTGTCGAACTGCAAAAGTCGGGAAAAAGTGCAGGGCCTCCGCTGGTAGACCAGTGGAGGCCCTGCACTGCTTCTTGTCAAGGGCACGGTCAACGGAGGGTCGGCGTCCGCAAAGATCAGGGTCGTTCGAGGATCCGTTCAATGGTCTCCATTTCCGCTTCCGTCAAAGGCCCAAATTCCATGGCCTGCGCGTTTTCTTCCACCTGTTCCACGGTTTTAAAGCCCGGGATGGGGATCGTGTTTTCACTACAGCCCCATATCCAGGCCAGCGCGCCCTGCACTAGGGTCCTTCCGTCGGTCTGCAGAATGTCCCGTACGGAAGCTAGCTTGTCCAACCACGCAGGCAGAGGCTTGCCTTCTTGGAAGAAGCGCATCCACGAAGGTGCCTGCTGGCCGCGGACGTCATCTTTGGGCAGTTCAGATGCAGCACTGTATTTGCCGCTCAGCAGTCCCATGGCTAAAGGCCCGCGGTTTATACTGGCAAGGTTTAACTCTTCACACAGCTGCACCATGGCCGAAGCATTGTTGAATACGTTCAACTGGTGCTGTACGGCCACGCAGTGCGGTCCTTCGGCGAACACCGCAGCCCGCTCCGGATCGTCTGTGCTCCAGCCGTAATAGCGGATCTTGCCAGCTTCCACCAATTCTTCTAGTGTTTCTCGTACCTCAATCGCCCGGTCCTTGTCGTAGCCGCCGTTATGGAACTGGTACAGATCGATGTAGTCGGTCTGCAGACGCTTAAGGCTGGCATCGCAGGCCTGACGGATGTACGCCGGAGATGCGTCATTTCCCGTGATCTGCTTCTTTTCGGCATCGAAGGTGTTGCTGAACTTTGTCGCTATTACAAAGGTATCCCGCTTGTATCCCTTGAGAGCCCTTCCTAGTACTTCCTCCGAGTGACCACCGCCATATACATCAGCCGTGTCGAAGAAGTTGACTCCCAGACTCAATGCCCGTTGGACAGCTTTGATGGACTGCTGGTCGTCGATCTGTCCCCAGCCTACGGCATTTTCGCCAGACCAGAACGGGCCGCCTATGGCCCAGCAGCCCAGGCCCATGGCACTAACCAATAGTTCGGATCTTCCCAGTTTCCTCTTCATCGCTCTCACTCCATTTTTTGGTTATGAATCCGTGCGTGTCGCCCGTGAGACGATGCCACTGCCGGCCTTTCCGAACACGGCTGGACATACAGCCGCAGAAGTGGCTGCCGAGATATGGCTCATGCGCTGTGTTTCGTTCCTCACACGGTTTCTCGACGCCGGCGTCCAAACAGGAAAGCCAGCAGCAGGCAGGCCAGGGCGACCCCCAGATACCCGGTTCCGATGCGTCCCAGCCAGTCCACGGCTAGCTGGGGCAGGTCCATGAGGTGCCGCAGCATTTCGTCCTCTTGCAGTTCTCGAAGGAGTTGGGCGAGAACAAACCGGTCCATGATGAAATACAGAGCGAAATACAGCAGGCCAATGGGCAGGCAGATGAAACCAAAGGCCCAGAAGGCACGGCCTCCGAGGAGGAAGAGCAAGAGAACGGCGGCTACGGCTGTGGCAATGGCCAATGGTTCAAACCAACGGCCAGACAGCTGGACAGCCCGCAGCAGTGCTTCGTACGGCGCCGTAGAACCTCCAATGGCCTCTGTGTCGATAACGTCGGCGAAGACAATTTCTTCCGGGATAGCCAGTTCTTCGATGTGCCGGTTCACCATGGTGTTGATGCTGTCCCGGCGGGCATCTTCCGGCAGTTCCTGCAGTCGCTCGTACTCTTCCATGTCGTGGCGCTGCATCAGCTCCATGTAAGTGTCTTGGTCGCTCAGTTGCGTCCGGATGTGCTCTTTCAAGGGACGCAGATCGAATTTTTCCGGTGCATCGGAGCGGCCTCGCAGGTAGGCAAGGTATGCAGGCAGCACCCGTTCGGCCTCGGCCTCCAAATACGCGGCCATATCCACCGAGTTGAGGAAAAACGCCGCTGCTTCGTCTTCTATGCCCACCATTTCCACAGCTTGGCGTTCAAGGGTCGTATATACCTCGCGTTCCGCCAAAGTATCCAGTAAGCGATCGGAGTCGGTCAGGTAATATATGCCGCCGGCCGGTACGAGGACAACAGCAGCACCGATAAGTAGGAGTATCAGGAACATCGATAGAATAAAACGCATTGAAAACACCTCCATGTACTGTGTTTGACTGCTCTGCCGCAGCGCTTTTAGGGCCGTTCCCAGCGGTGTTGTTTATGGCCAGGTGTCAGTAGACCAAGCGGCCTTCTCTCCTTGTTGTGGCAGAATGTACGTATGGTGCCAATTCGCCCCCGGGATACTACTATCCTCCAAGCGAATTTTTCCTACTGCCATGAAATTGTGCCGGTGGCAGCAGCTCGGATCCCGCCATACGCTTTTTAGACGCCAAGAAGCTGCGGGCAGGATGGCCGCAGCTTCCAACAGGAGAAAGAATTGCAATTGAGTATCAGCCTTTAATGCCGCCCTGAGTAAGTCCACTGACGATAAAGCGCTGGAACAGCAGGGCCAGTAATACAGGCGGCAGCACTCCAACCACTAGGCCAGCTGCCAACAGGCGATATTCGATGGCGAACTGCCCTAAGAACATCGAAACAACGACCGGCATGGTCCTGGCCGCAGCCGTACTGGTAAAGAGGAGGGCATAGAGGAATTCTCCCCAAACAAACAAAAACGATATCAGCATAACGGAAATAATCCCAGGAATAGCCATGGGAAGCAGGACTCGCAAGAACGCCCCAGTACGAGTGCAGCCGTCCACCCTGGCTGCATCTTCCATTTCGGCATCAATCATATCGAAATAGTTGTTCATGATCAGGGTAACCCAAGCCATACAAAACGATGTATTCATGATAATCAGGGGAAGATAGGTATCAAGAATGCCCATCCGTTGAAATATCATGAACATGGGGACAGCCAATGTAACTTGAGCCAACAAACGACTCCCCAGAATGAGGACGTAGGACGCCGATTTGCCCGGAAATTTCAGCCTGGCTAGGGCGTAGGCAGCAGCGGTGCCGAAAATCAAGGCCAAAAAAGTCGAGGTGCTTGCCACGACAATGCTATTGATTAGAGAACGGCGGTACATGATGGCAGCACTGCGTCCGGTGGGGCTCTCCACTTCCCTGAGACCCAATATCTGTTGATAGGCAATCATGGACGGCTCGCGGGGTACCATGGTCGGAACGGCTCGGCCGGCGATATACCGCTGGGGCGTTACACTCATTATGCCCAGCCAATAAAAGGGCACCAAAACTGCCAATACGACGGCAACGACAATAAGTCTGTGAACAACCTTCAGCCATCCCGTTAGGGGCTGTGCACCCATGCGCTAATCACTCCGATCCAAAACAAGTTAGTCCTTCTCGCGAAGGGCTTTGACATACATCAAGGTGACTGCGGCCGTCAGGACAAACAAGATGAAGGCCACAGCGGCTCCTCGCCCGTGCCGTAGAAACTGGAAGGTTTCTTGGTATGTGTAGTAGGAGAGAACACGGGTGGAATCTCCGGGACCGCCGCCGGTTAGGATGAAAATGAGATCAAAAGCGTGGAACACAAAGATTGTGCGCATGATAAGAGCCACAAGAATGACCGGTTTCATAATCGGCAGCGTGACGCGCCAGAACTGCTGCCAGCGGTTAGCTCCGTCAACAAGGGCGGCCTCATAGAGATCTCGGGGAATGGCTTGCAATCCGGCAATGAACACCATGACGGTAATCGGCGTAAACTTCCACGAATCGACCAAAACAACGGTTCCTATGGCCAAACTGCGTTCGAGAAACCAATTGACTTCGCCTTCAATCAATCCTAAAAGGCGCAGTGTCGCATTGAAGTAGCCGTCGGTGGCTGCAAGGAAGCGGCTCCACATAACACCAACCAGTGCTGTGGGAATAGCCCAGGGGATCAGTATGAGGGTGCGTACCATGTTCTTACCGCGAAAGTCGACATTCAGAGCCAAGGCGATGATCATCCCCATAACCATCTGAAATACGATGACCCCGATAGCGAAGTATAAGGTGGCACCGAGTGCTGCCTGCAGACGTCCGGTTTCAATAATAGTTACATAGTTATCTAATCCAACGAAACCTCGATTCATGATGCCCCGAATATCTTGGGTGCTGAGATAGAGCACGTAGATGATCGGAATAACGGCGGTAAAAAGGATCAATAGGAATGTCGGCGCCATTAAGAGGGAGCCTAGCTTCTGTTGACTGACTTCCTTTATCTTCAATGGGAGCGTCCCTCCTTTGCTAAGTACTCTCCCCCCTCAGGATTGAGGGGGAAGAGTACAAAAGGGTTCTGCACAGGCAGTTTTAGAGGCCTTCGGCTTCCAACATTCTCTGTGCTTCCTGCTGTGCCTGGTTCAGAGCCTCTTCCACATCCTGCTGCCCGAGCAGTGCCCGGTGAACGGCGGGTGTGAAGATGTTATCTCTGAACTCGGAGTACCATGTGATAAAATGGCTCGGCCGCAGCCCGGCATACTGCATCTGCTCATAGAAGAAATCCCGCAGAGGATATTCTTCGGCTGGGAAGTCATCATCGTATTCTGGGTGATAAAGCTTCTCCACGGTCCCTTCGGCACCGCGCTGCTCAGCCATAACACCGCGGGCTCCCTCTTCGCTGTGCATGTACTGGCTCAGCAATGCGGCCCATTCGGGCGCACGGGACGTTGGCGATACCGCATATCCACCACCGCCCAATACGGTGTAACTGTCTTTTTCGATTCCGGGCATCAAAGCTACAGCAATGTCATCTACGATCTCAGAACGGTCTGGGTCTAGCGCACTTCCGTAGATAAAGTTCCAGTTAATCTCGAAGGGCTGATCGCCGGCCAAGAAATAGTGGTAGTTGGCCCAGTCGCTCTCTTCTAATGCAGCCCGTGGGACGAGTCCTTCATCCAAGATTTCTTTCATCAGAGTCACAGCCTCGACACCGGCTTCACTGTTGAAGATGAACTCGCTTCTGTCTTCTGTCATCCATTCGCCGCCGTGGAGTTTGAGCATGATGTCGAACCATACCATGCCGTCCTCATGGGCCGCCAGCCAACCGGGGAAAAACCCGTAACTAGCTAGTCCTTCGTCCATGGCTTCGCGGGAAATCTGGAGCATTTCGTCCCACGTTTCGGGGGGCTCCGTGTAGCCGAGCTCCTCAAGCATGCCTTCGTTGTAGAAGAAAGACACGGAGGCGGCAGTACCAGGGAAGGCCCACTGCTGACCACCGTGGGACTTCATGAACTCGACTGTTACGTCCCAGTACATTTCGTTAATTCCTTCTAATTCTTCGTCGGTGTAGAAGTCATTCAGCGGCCGAACCATACCAAGCTCTGCCAGCTCCGCATGCCAGGAATTGCTCATGTGGAATAGGTCAATGGTAGCGCCACCGGCAATGCTCGTTGTAATCTGGTTCCATAATTCACCGTAGGGGTATTCCAGCCACTCCACTTCAATACCGTAGTTGTCTTCGAATTCTTGAGCAGCTTCTCCAAACTGGATTACGTCAATGTCCAGGGCAATAATGTTCAATTTGTCGGGTTTCTCCGGCATATCAGCGGCGGCGAAGTTTCCGACTGAAACTACCATAACGGTCACCAGCACTAGAGCAAGGAAATGACGAAACATCGAATTCCTCCTTTAGGAAATTTCAACCAAAGCAATCGAAACGGCGAAGTACCTGAGCCCCCTTTCTGTGGAAAGAAGAATGGGTTACTTCCAGTTATCGTGTTCATCTATGGAGCAAAGATACACTTCGTAGTATAATGGAACTCAAGGCAAGACGGAAGGACATTTGTCCCAATTCCTTAACATTCATGCACACACGCAACGCAATAGAAAAACGCTGCACGTCCAGCGAAGCACAAAAGTCCTGCAGTGCCAGGGCCGTTTTGCAACTTCAGGACATACGTCCTTCTCTTTTTTTCGGCGTTTTTTTATACTTGCATTAACAAAGGAGCTTGACACGGATGAAGAGCAAGATCCAGCGATTGAGTGAACCTGCCGTTGCCCACATGTTGGCTGGTTGTCCGCAAGATACCATGCAGCGCTGGGAATTTCGCAGCTACGAGGAAGGTGACATCGTCTGCGAACAGGATGAAGTATATGATTACTTCTTTATTATTTTGGAAGTTCAGGCCAGTGTCTACCGTATGGCTGAAAGTGGTAAACGATATATCCAGTCGATATACGGAAAAGGAGAGTATTTTGGCGAACTCGAAATTTTCGGCCGCTATCCCTTTATCTGTGCCATCGAAGCAGTGACGCCGCTGCACATTATGTGCCTGCCGAGGGACTCCTTCATGCGCTGGATAAGACAAGACCACGAGTTCCTGCTCTATATCACGAGGACCCTGTGCGACAGTTTCTACGAGTTGTCGAAAAAGACCGCGGAAGACATGCTGTATTCCTTAACGTATCGAGTCTGCCGGTATTTCGTCGGTAAAATAGCCGGTCAAAGGGCTTTGGAACAGCCTGCAAGAATCTCGACGAATAAACGCCTGCTCAGTGAACTGTTTGGAGTAACGCAGCGCAGCGTCAACAGAGTTCTTCGTGAACTGCAGGATGAGCAGCTGATTGAGGTACAACACGACAGTATTCTGGTGCTAAATCCCGTGGGTCTAGAAGAAAAAGCAGAGCGGGAGCGCGACGAGTGATACATTCACATTCTCTAGGAGGTTTTATTGATGCAGCAGCCTCACATACTGTGTAGTCCGGGAGATGTCGCAGAAAACGTTTTAGTAGCCGGTGATCCGGCGCGCGTGCTCCGTGCGGCAGAGTATATCGATGCATGGAAAGAAGTGGCATACAACCGCGAATTCCGAACCGTTACGGGAAAGTACAAGGACATACCGGTAACCATTTCTTCGACAGGTATCGGAGGGGCTTCAACGGCCATTGCCATTGAGGAGCTGGTCATCTGTGGTGCTAGACGTATCGTGCGCATTGGCAGTTCGGGAGCGCTCCAGTCCCACATCCGTTGTGGTGATTTACTGACGGCCAGCGCTGCCGTTCGCTTGGATGGCACATCCCAGAAATACGTCCCGGCGGCTTTCCCTGCCGTGGCTGACATGAAGCTGCTCGCTGTCATTGATGCAACCAGTACCGATTTGGGTTTTACTCATCACGTGGGGATCATTCACAGCCATGATTCCCTCTACACGGATAACCAAAATGAAATCGAAGAACACTGGCACAAACGCGGGGTGTTAGGATCCGATATGGAAACAGCCACACTCTTCACCCTAGCCTCCTTGCGGGGCATTGAGGCCGGATCCATTCTCAACGTCGTGGTCGAATACAGCCAGGATGTCAAAGAAGGCATATCCAGTTACAATGAAACAGTAAGGGGCGAAGCCCGCCAGATAGAGCTTGCCTTGGAATCGCTGTTTCGACACAGCCAGAGCAAGTAATCATCCATAACTTCGCAGGGCTGCCAAGAGCATATCCATAAACTGCAGTCTGTCCATGTCCAGAGCGACCTGGGTGTTGTTGTCTTCGTACTGGTCGCGATACCAATCGACCACAGTCCGGCCGAGGCAGTACTCACCAAAGCGCTCGATCTTTACAGGCAGACGTTTCGCGGTTACGATGTCCGGTTTTAGTACAGCAGCTACAGCAAGAGGGTCATGCAGGGGAGAGCCCGGCAGGCCCTTTTTTCTATGGTACTGGGCAAAGAAATCCAGCAGTTCTGCAGCGGTGATGGCTACGGGATTGTCTAGTTCCCTAATGGTTTCGATGTCGCTGTCATAGATCAAGGCCTTTTCGGTGACATCGAGGCCGATCATCGTTTTTTCGACTGAACTTTGCATAACCACATGGGCAGCATCGGGATCCACGAGGATGTTGAACTCGGCCGCGGGACTCCAGTTGCCGCCCACAGCGGCTCCTCCCATAAACACGATCTTATCAATATTATCACAGATAGAAGGAGCTCCCAATAGCGCTGCCGCCACATTCGTCAAGGGCCCGGTGGGAATGAGCGTAACAGGTTCGCTGCTTGTTTGCACTGCTTCAATAAGGAACTCCACGGCATGCTGGGGCTCTGGGCTGCGGACGGGCTCTGGAAGTTCAGGGCCATCAAGCCCCGTTTCGCCGTGCACCTCGGGAGCTGTTACCGGCTTGCGCAGCAGCGGTTCAGCGTAACCTGCATAGACCGGCCAAGACAGGTTGGCTTTTTCTAGTATCTTAAGTGTGTTGGCCGTGGTCTTATCTAATGTTTGATTGCCGGCAATGACTGTGACTCCCAGTACATTCAGTGAGCGATCCGCGCCTGCCAGCAGAAGTGCCAGGGCATCATCGTGTCCAGGGTCGCAGTCTATGATAACGGGTTTTTGCAAGAACGGTTCCCTCCTGTCATCGATGGTGAATCCCTACGGTCAGCAGAAGCTATTGTGAGAGCTTCTGCTGACCGTATCGAGGTGTTTTCGAGATGAGCATCGGTCGGGACGTCGCTTAAATGTCGAGCGCTGCTTCTAGGGCAGCTTCGGCCACGGTAGGATGGATCCACAAATGGTTCCGGATTTGCTGGCGATTCATCTCCGACTCCACCATGAGAGCCAGCACATTACCTAGTTCACTGACTTCATAGTCCACAACCCATGCACCCAGCAGTGTCTCGTCTTCGGCAAACAGCAGTTTAAGATAACTTTCCGGTGCAGTTTGGTTAAATCCCCTCCACGTGTCGGCCAGGGGCACTACAGCCTTTTTGTATACTACACCCGCGGCGTCTAGGTCAATCTCTTGGGAACCTGCTCCGGCGTTTTGCGGTAGTGTGAACATGGCCCGAGGCAGAGCTTGATAGTCCCATGGGATAGAGCTGCCGTGGGCTAACGAGTCCGCCAAAAAAGTTCCCTGTTGAATGGCGGTGTGGGCCATTTCCATTCGTCCATTGAGGTCACCAATGCAGTAGATGCCTTTGACCTGTGTTTGACATTGATCATCCACTGGCAGACGCCCTCCATTCACGGTGAGTCCTATGGTGTCCCATCCGTCTGGCAGGGCAGGTTGCCGTCCAATGGTGGAAAGTATATGTTGGCTGTGGAGAACCGTGCCGTCATTAGTTGTTACTCTGAGGGACTGGTTTACCGTTTCTATATTGTCTGCCCAAGCTCCTGCATGCAATGACGCACCGTTGGCTTGCAGCCGTTTCCACAGTGGATGTAAGATGTCCCTGTCGGTACCAGGAAGGAATGAAGGGAGCATTTCCAATACAGTGACGGCCGTACCCATTTCCGAAAACAATGATGCGAACTCCAGTCCTTCCACATCGCCGCCTAAGATAACTAAGGATTGCGGGGGGCTATCGAGTCTGACTGCCTCGCGGTGTGTGAAGATGCTGTCTGTGTGGACGTCTGTATCCGGGCGTTTTGGCGTGGTGCCACAGGCCAATACCAGTCTCTTGAAATGGAGCGGCGTTCCCGATATGTTGAGCTGACGAGCGCTTACGACGGTAGGATTTGCTTCGATTACCTGCACTCCGGCGCTTTCTAGACGGACCTTCATGGTTTGGCTGACTTGGTCGGCTGTCACCTTACCCCGCTTCAAAATGTCCCGGCTTACGGCCTCAGGAAGAGAAGCCAACGACAGCGGCGGCTCTCCGGACGCTAGTTTGTGAATGCGGATTTGATCGAGTATGAATTTCACAGGCAGGCACCCAGAGCGAAATCCGGTGCCCCCAAGCGTTTCCTTTTCAACCAGTACCGTTTGCAGGCCGTTGGCCGCACAGCGAAGTGCACAGTAATAGCCGGCGGGTCCTCCTCCAAGAATAGCAATGTCTGTCTGCAATCCTGCCGCTCCTTTCCACTTTCCCTTGTTTGCGTTCTGTCTTTAGGATATCGAGAACAAAAACAAACGACAAGGGGAAAAATGCCCGGCTGTGAATAGCCGGGCATACTAGGGTTATCCTATTCATACACAATGTGTTCTCTTAGTACGCCTTCGTAGTCAAAGTCTTCCGGCTCCATTTCAGAGAGATAGTCGATAATCAAATCTGTTATGAGACGGTAGGTGTCTTCGGCGTATTCTTCATCATAGTCGAACTCATAAGCGCCGGACAGGCCCAGGTAGTCATTGAAGGCTACCGTGTAGCGCTTGTCTTCATCAAGGAGATTGCCGTCATAGTCCTCTAGGATGATCTCCTGAATCTCATCGTCTTCCACAACGACCGTGTATTCAATGCCGCTGACTCGGACGTCTACAACATATTCCGGGTCGTCTTCGCCGATACGGCGCATGGTGGAATGGTGGACGAAACTGCGGATCTGTTCTGGATACATGTCAATGAGCGCAGCTGTATTGGACCAGGGATCCAGTTCAAAGATGTCTTGGATGGTAATTTCGCCTTCCAGTTTTGGAATGCGGATACTGCCGATGTTGTAAAAGGCGATGTCGGCATTGGTGCGGTCGCGAACGGCATCCGTCACCAGCGCGCCGAGATAGGGAAGGCCTTCCGGTTTTCGTTCAGGTGCTTTATCTCTCTCATAGCGGTCGCCGTAAACCGGATACTCCGCCACGGCAATGACTTCGTCGAGGTCCAGTTCTTCGTAGAAACCGGCAATCATATCTTCAATAGCCACCGACGTGTAGGGAATTTCGTCGACAGGAATCAACTGCGATGTGACGTCGGTTACTTCACCGTCAACCAAGGTAATTTCAACCTTGCCGAGATTCTCTTGATACGCACCGGCCCGGGTATAGAGCGTATCGCCGATCATGTCGCCCTCGACGGGGGAGTGGGTGTGCCCGCCCATTAAGGCGTGCATGCCTTCCATCTGTTCAGCAACAGCCCGTTCGACAGTATCGCCTGCATGAAGGAGACCAAGGAATACATCGCTTTCATCGGCCAAGTACTGGTATTCCAGTGCAGCATCGACGGGGAGCGTAAATTCCAGTCCGCCGAGGTACCGCGGATCTGCAGACGGCTTCATGGTATCACTGCGCACCTCCGTCAATCCCAGAACCTTGATTACGGTGCCTGCTTCGGTAGTGAACGTGGCATAGGCGTCCAGCTGGGGGATCCCTGCATCTTCGCCCACGGTCATATTAGCGGCCAACATGGGGAAATCCATTGTCTCAAGGTGCTCAGCCAATATATCTTGACCGTAGTCCACTGCATGGTTACCCATAACCATGAGATCATACTGCAGGGCATTCATCAACTCGACAATGGGTTGGCCCGGAGGGTCAAAGTGGTCCACAACCGGATCGCCGGAGAATATGTCCCCGCCATTGAACAGGTAAACATTGTCATACTTCTCCCGCAGCATTTCCACTTGGTAGGCTACTTTGCCGAAATTTTCAATCGTACCGTGTTCATCGGTGGTGTGCAAAATTACGATCTGCTCTTCGGCGGAATGGGAATCAGCTGCCACCGGTAGAGCAAAGCTAACCATAAGAATAAGGGTCAGTACCGTAAGCTTAAGTATCCCTGCATTGTTTCGCAACACACGTCATTCCTCCTTTTGATAACTCCGGTTACCTTCGGAAACAGGAACGGATACAGCCCTGAGCCCCCTTTCAATCTGAACCTTTCTCTGCGTTTATCGTATTCATTTATCTTAAAGATAACGCAGAAGCGAAAAAAGGAAAAGGACATGTGTCTCAAGAGCTTAACAGCGTTTGTCGTTACTTAACAACAAACGCTGCCGAGGCACCTGCCTAATGGGGGCAGACGTATCTATTGCACAACGAAGCTTTCACCAAACGCCGCGAGATGCCCCTGCCTTCAGGTATGGGGTCTATGATTGACACCCGGATTGCAGCAAAATGCCGGACGATGCGTCCAAAACCAGCATCGTTCCCTGTTCGACGCCATCCATAAACCGGCCGCAGCCGACAACGCAGGGAATGCCGTATTCCCGGGCCAACACCGCGGCATGGCAGACTCGGCCGCCCTGCTCCGTCACAATGCCGGCAATCTGCTCGATGGCGAGGATGATGTCAGGCGTGGTCATTCTGGCCAGAATAATGGAGCCGGGCGCCACCGTAGACCAGTCGGCGCGGCTTTCAATCTTCAGCGCCGCTCCTCGAACCCAACCACCCACTACGGTGAGGCCGGCCGTTACAAAATCTTCTGCTTCGCGCCCGTCTTCTCTGTCCGCCAGTTCTTCGATCTCGCGGCGGTTGTTGAGCAGGTCCGTCATCAGAGGGCTCCAATTACCCAAATCGTCGGCCAGTCTGTGGTCCTTTTCTAAACGGGTGTGGAGCTCATATACGGCTCGGTCAAAGGTCATGATCAAGTCCCGGGTGGACAAGCCCAGGCTGTCGTGGTGTTCAACAATTTCGAAGAAACGCTGCTTGTAAGCGGGAATGTAGGGTTTGAACTGGCTGAGATACTGGTTAACCGAAACAATAGCTTCAATCATGGAGCGCTCCGCGCCCGAGTCTTCCCGGTTGCGCTGGAAACGCTCAATGGCGCTGTAGGCGTACTGCAGCCGGGCAGCAAAATCGGAATAACCGTCTTCCAAAAGCTTGCGAATCGCGTTGATGGTCGTAAGCCTCCTTACGTGCAGACTGATCGGTTAGAGGTATTGTTTGAAGAAGTCAAAGGCAACGTTGCCGCCAAAGGAGTGAGGTCCGGGATGAATATCGCTCCAGAGATTGTCTGCAGCGCCGGCCGCGGTATAGATCCTCTGGACGCCATGCAGTCCCTTCACCGTGTCTTCCATATAAAAGCATGTGTCGTAGATTCCCATTTCCATCAGCAGCGGCCGAGGGGCGATCAGGCCCGCGATGTCATGGGTATCAAAGTATTGGTGGATAAACGGCACAATCTGGGAACCACAGAAGTTGGCATCGCGGATGCCAAAACCGCTCCAGGGATTGACATAACAGATGATGTCGGCGGCTTTGATGCGGGTGTCTAAGGCCGTCGTGAAGGTCGTCATCGTGCCGCCTTGACTGAGCCCCATCATACCGATTCGTTCCGGATCGACCTCCGGCCGGGTCTGCAGGTAATCGATACAGCACTGCATATCCCAAATATTCCCTGTCAGGGTCCACAGCCCGAGTAGGGCGCCTTTTACGAAGTTGACATTGCACGAATCCCGTCCCGGAAAGGGATCCTGCCCGTCGTTCCGCTCGCCGAACCCGCGTAGATCGGGACTAATTGTCAGAAACCCCGCCTCGGCCATCTGTTTACCATAGTTGTAGTTGTTGGCTTGGATATTCTGCTCATGCTGCGGTGAACTGCGCATGCCCGCCACCGGGTCCTTGCCAAAGGGGCCGTGGCCGTGGGAACAGAGAATGGCCGGATTGCTGCCGTCGGCTTTCATGTCCTTTCTGCGCAGCACCTGGCAGGGAACGGACATAAACGGTTCCGAATCCAACACAACTCGTTCACGAATCAGATTTCCGTCTTCCACCGCGTATTCCACTCCGGCATTGAGGGGTACCCGTTGGGGAAACGTGCCGAGAAGCTCGACAAACTTGGGGTATGCTTTATCCTTCCATGCCTGCCATTCTGCCTGTGTCTGTCCATGGAAGGCCAGGGCCGGCTCCCAAGTTTCCATGGTCCGGTTCCAATATGCTTCCATCGAAAAATTGCGTTTACTCACCGTGTTCCCTCCCCAAAATGTATGCTCCGCGGGTGGACATTGTCCGGCCCATAGTCACTTCAACGTGAACGGGTGTCTTCCTCTTTGCAGAGGACTTTAATCGAAGCCATCGAACAGAACAGATAAGATAGAAAGAACGAAAAAAGAAGGAGGATGTGAACAATGGCGAGCGAGCGCAGAGCATTTGACAGTGAAGAGCATAAGGTGCCGCCATATGCGCTGCCGGATATGCTGATCACATCGGACGGCAACCCTGCAGACACCGCCGATGTCTGGCGGCAGGAGCGCCGGCCCGAGATCTTGGACCTGTTTCGCCGGGAAGTGTATGGACATCCGCCTCCGTCTAATGCCTCCGTGGGCCAGGAAGTGCTGGCCGAGGAGGAGGCCTTAGGAGGGAAAGCAGTCAGGCGTCAGATACGGATTACCATGACAGTGGGTGAAAGGTCCTCGGCCATGGATTGTCTGCTGCACGTGCCTGCGGCGGCAAACACCAGGGGCTACCCGTTGTTTTTGGGCCTGAACTTCTGCGGAAACCACACCGTATCATCGGAACCGGGGATTCCGGTTACAACACAGTGGGTTCGCAACATGCCTGATTTGGGCATTGCCGATCACAAGGCCCGGGAGGAAAACCGTGGTGCCATGGCCAAGCGGTGGCCGCTGCAGAGAATCATTGAGGCCGGTTATGCGGTGGCTACCATTTACTGCGGCGATCTGGCACCGGATGATCCGGAGCATTGGCGGACCGGTGCTTGGCAGCTGTTCTATGGTCTAGACGAAGAACGGGCACCGGAGCAGTGCGGCACCATTGCGGTATGGGCTTGGGGCCTATCCCGGGCCATGGATGTTTTGGAAACGGATCCTGCCATTGACAGGAAACGGGTCATTGTGATCGGCCATTCTCGCTTGGGCAAAACGGCACTGTGGGCAGGAGCCCAAGACGAGCGCTTTGCCATGGTCGTCTCCAATAATTCCGGCTGCGGCGGAGCCGCGATCAGCCGGCGCAGAATCGGCGAGACGGTAGAGCAGATCAACCAGCGCTTTCCGCACTGGTTCTGCCTTAACTTCCGGAAATATAACGGGCGGGAGGATGCGCTGCCCTTGGACCAGCATATGTTGTTGGGCCTAGCTGCACCTCGGCCGCTGTATGTGGCCAGTGCAGAGGAGGACATTTGGGCCGATCCGCGAGGCGAATTTCTCAGCCTCAAAGGGGCGGGCCCTGTCTATGAACTATTAGGACGCCCCGGGCTGCAGGCCGAGGATGTACCGCCTTTGGAGCAGCCGCTTCTAGACGCGGCCACTGGGTATCATGTGCGGCGGGGCCGGCATGGAATCACGGAATACGACTGGAACCAGTACATCGCCTTTGCGGACCGGCATTTGCCCTGACTCATGGTCTGCATGTATCCACAGCTGCCGTTGCCCGTGCGTGACATGAAACAATGTCCGGCAAAACCAACGGTGTATGGGCCTTCGTCTGCGAAAAGGCCGAGATTGCTACACCGCGGGGTTGAGTTCGGAGTATTGGCTCATGGCAAGACAGGATCAACGGCTATAGGCTAAATGACCTCCAAGGCGTTGGCATCGGGCAGTACGGGATAAGGGGCGTGCGGTTCCGTCTGATACCAAAAGACTGTCGAAGCAATATCATCCTGCAGAGGGAGATAACGGCGTTCGGAACGCCATCCCAGGGCCTGAATGGTCACTTTCAGGTCTTCGCTGAAGCGGATCGGATCCATGATATGCCAACGATACATGCCGAAACGCTGTTGGCTCTGGTAGAGCCCATCGGGTATGATAACCTGCGGCAGCCCTAGGAACGGTGTGGAAAACACGCCGTACTGTCCCTTGGGATGTTCGAAATTCCAAGCACCGCCGAAGTAGTCTTCCGTTCCCGTTCCGCAGATAGTGGGGAATTCATCGTCACCGTCCATATAGAACTTGATTTCTCCCTCGCCCCACCAACCGCGGTTATTGACGCCCCATGCGATGTACGTGCCTACATAGTGCCCCTGCCCTTGGATGCCGTCGGCCAGTGTATGCACTTCTTTGTACGGAAGGGGATTGCTGCGCCGCCATTGTGCATGAAAATATGCGGCGGAATCGGGAACATCCTGCAGACTGTAATTTACCTGATAGTACAGGACGGCTTCCTGGGTGCCGATGTTTTCCATGGTGATCCGGGCACGCTTCCGGAAAGGCATGGGCCAATAGGAGTTCATGCCACCGGCTGGGTTGACGGCAATCGGCAGCGAGTTGACGTTGCAGCGTTCTGTCCATCCACTGCAGAAAAAGTCTCCCACGGGGACTTCCACCGAGGGTTCTTCTTCGTCGTCCCAGTAAAACCGGAGTACTAGACTCCGCCAAAAGTCGGGAAAACAAGTCACCCAGATGCTTTCAATGACACCGGGGCCTTGGATATCCGCCATGTCCCAGGTGGAACCGGGGGCAATGCGAACCGAAGGCGACACCTTCCAACCCTGGCCCAGTTCTCTGGCACAGTCTTGTCCTGTACCCTCTATGGCCATGGCCGCCTTTCCCTTTTCACCGGTGAAGTTTTCTGGACTGATGGAACGGCTTTTTGCAGTTGACAGTGTTGCCAGCCCATTGAGACCTAATCCGAATCCCTGCACGGTCATCCCTCCATGCTTTATTTTTATGCCTTGCATTTTTCCGGGGCAGCTCCTAGAAAGCGGGCCGCGCCCCGCCTTACCAGTGATGACGAGTTCCTTCGGCTATGGTAAAACAGGCGGGGGCAGTGTACCCCCGCTTGTGCCGACTGTGGAGTGTATTCGTTGTCTGTGGCAGGATCCCTTTGCAGGGATTGACCGCGGCATACGTACGCTGGTTTGTTCTCTGAAAGGAAAGCGTCATCCAGTCCGGCTAAACTGGTACTGTCCACCAAGACACGGGAGTCGGCAGCGTGCTTTTGCAACAAATTTCCCTGCCGCGAAGGAAAGGATGCTTCGCTCGAAGAACCGTATGGCGAGGGGAGTGATGATAGGATGCTCAGGACACGCATGGGCTTTTTTGTGCTGCTGCTGGTACTGTTGTTGGCGGGCAGCGCTGCGGCCGTGGACACCATGGAAGTGCATT
The DNA here is from genome assembly GCA_003551965.1 of Clostridiales bacterium. GTDB lineage: Bacteria > Bacillota > Limnochordia > Darwinibacteriales > B1SED10-159 > B1SED10-159. The sequence goes on from PUOC01000182.1 coordinate 18,469, forward strand.
TCCTGGATGTGGGCCAGGCCGACGCTTCACTGCTTTTGGGTCCAGAGTTTGCGGTGTTGGTGGACGCGGGTGATTATCGGCGCAGCGACGTTGTGCCGCATTTAGAGGATGCAGGAGTGGACTCCCTTGATCTCTTGATTGGTACACATCCCCATGCTGATCATATCGGACAGTTCCCGCAGGTGCTAGAACGCTTTCCTGTTACAGAGGTGTGGATGTCCGGAGATACACATACGACTAGAACATTTGAAAGGGCTCTAGACGCCATTTTGGCATCGGACGCAGGCTATCATGAGCCTCGGGCTGGAGAGGTGCTTGAGCTCGGTGCTCTCCGGATTGAAGTGCTTAACCCGGCCGAGTTGACCGGTGATCTGCACGAGGGATCCATCAGTTTCCGGGCGGTCTACGGCAGCACGGCGTTTGTCTTCACCGGTGACGCGGAGGTGGAGACGGAGTGGGAAATCATTGAAGGCGGCCATGATCTGGCAGCGGACGTCCTCCATCTTGGGCATCATGGTTCTCGGACTTCGACCAGCATAGAGTTTCTAGACGCCGTCAGCCCTACCACTGCGGTGTACTCTGCGGGGATTGGCAACCATTACGGCCATCCCCACCAAGAGGTAGTTGATCGTGTATTGGACGCGGGCATTGATCTCTACGGCACAGATACTTATGGTACGATTGTGATTAAAACCGACGGAACTTCATATACGGTTCAAACAGCATATGCGGGCCCAAGCGACACAGCGGCCGTGGAGGCGCCAGCGGAGCCTCTGCCAGAGCCCGAGGTTGCGCCTGATACGTTGGGGGTCAACGTCAACAAGGCCTCCCTCCAGGAGTTAATGGATATTGTTCATATCGGGCAAAGCCGGGCCGAACAGATTATGGAATTAAGGCCGTTTTCCTGCCTGGATGATCTGACAAGGGTTTCTGGGATCGGACCGGCGAGACTGCAGGATATCAAGGACCAAGGCCTAGCTTATGCCGAGTGAGGAGGCAGCAATGCAAGCGGTGATTGACAGGATTGTGGACGGTAAAACAGCGGTGCTGTTGGTCGGTGAAGAAGAACGGCTGGTGCACTGGCCGGCCGACGAACTTCCGGAAGCGGCCAAGGAAGGCACCTGGCTGCGAGTGGAGATGGAGAATGACACCATTGTTTCCATGCAGGTAGATGAGGAGGCAACCAAGAGCGCGCTAGACCGTGTGCAGAGCAAGCTGGAAAGGCTGCGGCAGCGGGGGCGCGGGCTATAATAGGCGATGGCTGCAGTGAATGCCTCCGGCCGGAGTTTTCGGTTTAGGGGCATAGGCAGCAAAGGACGGCTCTGCAGCCGTCCTTTGCCGTTTAACAGCCAGTATGCCAACGGGCAGCAGCTGTCACTCCTGTGATATCCAGTACTGTGCCGGGTGTGTGATGGCCGGATACACCATGATCCACGGATTCACGAAACCCCCTAGGGCCAGATCTTCGCTGTCGGGCACATTGTGGAAGTTGTTCTTGACGATGACGATCCTTGGATAGTCCTTCACCGTTCCCAAGAAGAATGGTCCGTCGTCAATATGAATGCGGATCATCTCAAAGACCAGTTGATCGCGCTCCTCTTCATGGGGATTGACACGAGCCTGGTCGTAGAGATCCTGCAGCCGTCGTACGGGGTCGTCGACCGCCGGCTCTTCATGCGGCGGCGTGCGATCCCTCGGGGCGAGATGGTCATCCCGGCCTAGTTCTCCCGCTTGCTTAACCTGATACCAGGAACCATACAAAGGAGCCCACCGGCTGAGGTCGATAGGAACCACCCATTGGGGGAATACCAGGAAGTTTGGTCCATCTCCCAGGTCCCAGCCGGCACGGAGATCAAATTCGGCCCGCTGTTCCTGGATTCCCAGGGCAGCTCCATCCATGGGGTTGAGGTTAATTTCCAGACCAATGGCCTCCCAATCGGTCTTAGCCATTTCTGTTGCTTGGATGCGATCTTCATACGTTCCGCCGTCATAGTCCACTCGAATTTGGAGCCTTTCTCCGCTAGGCAGCTGCCGCCAGCCATCATTATTCTGATCGACGACGCCAATGGAATCCAAGAGCTCTTCGGCCAGCTCGGGATTGTATTCGAGATAGGCCTCATTCCATTCATGGTAGAGCTCTTGTCCTCTTTCACTGCGGTGGAATTCAACGGATTTCGGACTGAATGTTCCCGTGGTTCGGGTGCCGAGGCCAAAATACAGCATGTCCTGCATGCGCTGACGGTCGAGGGCGTGGGACATGGCGCGGCGGAACTCTGGCATGCGGTACAGCTCTAGCTTTTCGTCGTCGGGATGGTTCCAGTTCCAGTAGAATATGGGTCCGGTACCGGAGCCGCTGTCCCAAAGCTTAACGGCATAGTCCCCTTCTGCTTCACCGTCGATCAGCATGCTCAAGTCGGTCATGGACACGTAGCGCCGCAGCTGCATATCCGCTTCGCCAGCCATCCAGCGCAGCTTTACCACTTCCACGTCTTCGTTCAACTCTGTTACCATTTCGTCGATATACGGCAGTTGATTTCCTTCTGTGTCCACTGCGTAATAAAAGGGATTTCTTGCCATGACCAAGCGGTCAGCCACATCGTGTTCCACCGGCATCCATTCACTGATAACCGGCGAGTCAACATTGGTCCACCATTCCATTTTCTCCTCAAACACTTCAAAACTGTCGTACTCGTCACTGTAGTCGGGATGGAACTGCTCTAAATAGTGTTTGGGCACAATCAGGCGTTCACCGATGCCGGCATTGGGCCACATGGCCATGCGCTCTAGCAGCAGGGGTTCAGTGCCAGCGTACTCTATGACGATGGTAAAATCATCGGGAGCGTGTATTTCCGCTGGCTGCCCGCCGGCAACAAACATGTCCGGTATCGGATCGGACATCTCTTCGTTCAAAACCATGTCTTCCCACCAGAACATGAAATCGGCAGCGGTCATGGGCACGCCATCGGACCACTTGATCCCTTCCCTAAGATACAGAGTCCAAACGGTCGCATCTTCATTCACGCTCCAGGCCTGAACCCAGTTGGGCTCAATGCCGAGGCCGTCGTCCACCCAGCGGACGGGAGAGAAGCCATACATCTTCATCCGCACGTCATTCCAGTCGGTATAGGTTCCGTGCCTGTACCACGTACCGCCGTACTCACCAACTCCGTGCAGCGGCTCTACCACCAATGGCTCCTTAGGCAGCCTCTCCTCCACAGGCGGCAGAGTTCCTTCGGCCACAGCTGCAGCCAGATCCGGAGCTTCGCCATAGGCGCCCAAAGCCGTTGACGTCAAGGTCAGCAGAAGTAACACCGGGATTGCACAGAACCATCGTTTTGACATTGTGGTATATCCTCCCATCTTGATTGCGAAAGTTCTTATCTTCCCGAACGGCTACAGTGATTGTCTGCGGCATGCGCCTATGGCGTGAACAACGGTATCACCCTCTCTCTTGGTCTTAACAGAATACCGCCTCCGACAAAATCCCGCCGGCAGCGGCCTGCAAAGAATGCAGCAGAGAAGACCGAGCATAGCCGCTCGCCTCTCCTGCCGTTGGCGGATAAAGCCCAAGGTAGCTCCGCGCATGTCAAGCAGGGAATCCATTCCAAGCCGGCCTTGCTCAAGGTGTTCAGCCAGGGAGAGCAGTGTGTGGCGGGCTAACGGTCTGAAGCTTTCAAGATTACCTGAAACACCAGGTCGTTCCAAGGCTCCGCGCCGACAGCCGTGGTTTCGGAGTCGTATACTTCCACGTGTTCGGGCCCCATGATCGCACCAACGGGTGTTAGAACTTCCACCAACACTTCCCGGAGCACCTCGACGTCATCTGTTTCGGAATTCACTCGCAGGGAGGTACCGGCGCAGGGGTGGCCTGCAGGGGCCGTGCCGGCTGTCTCTGCAGCACCCTCTGTGCCGTTTCCCGCCGGGGCTTCCGCCGTCATGAACGCGAGGACTGCAAATAGGGTGCCGCCGTCTTTGTGGACAAGAATAAGCGGCATGGATGCGTCGCCTTCCTGCATGTTTTCCACCTGTTCCCACTCCAGCTCCGCCAGGAGCAGCGGTTCTTCCAGGCGTTTCCAGGGATGGGGGATATGTCGAGCCGTTCCATTGACGCAATGACGCCGC
>PUOC01000112.1 GCA_003551965.1 Clostridiales bacterium
ACTCGCCGCCGCATTGACGCCCCTGCCGGCCGCGGCGGAGACTGTACGCATCGCCGTGCCTACGGATCCGGACAGTTTCGACCCGCACAAGTCGGTGGCGGCAGCCACAGGAGAGATCGCGTTCAACATCTATGAGGGCTTGGTGCGGGCTGCACCCGATGGCAGCATAATTCCCGCTGTAGCCAGTGACTGGGAGGTACGGGACGACGGTACGCACTACCGGTTCTATCTGCGGGATATGTTTTTCCATGACGGTTCGCCTGTGCGTGAAGAGGATGTGGTGTATTCGCTCGATCGACTGCGGGATCCCGATGTTTCCGGTCGAGCCGAAGAGTATGATGCCATCGAGACCGTAGAAGCGGGGGATGGTTATGTCGATGTCATATTAAAGCGCCCCCACGGGCCCTTCTTGGCATCATTGGCAGAAACAGCTGCCGCAATCATACCTGAAGGGGCAGACGATCTTGAGCAAGAGCCTATTGGCACAGGCCCCTATCGTTTTGTCCATTGGCGGCCGAACCAGGATATCCGCCTGGAACGTTTTGACGACCATTGGAGCGAGGATACACCCTATTTCTCCGACGTTGTCTTTGCCATTTATCCCGATGACAACTCGGCCATTATGAGCCTTCGCAGCGGCCAGATCCATATCATTCCCCGCTTGGAACCGGCATTGAGCCATCAAGTGGAAGCCGATCCATCGCTGGAAATGATTCCAGGGCCCATGAACCTGGTGCAATTGCTGGCTTTGAACAACGACCGTGCACCATTCGACAACCCCGATGTCCGGCGAGCCCTGGCTAAAGCGGTGGACCGCAGCGAAATCATTGAAGGTGCTGCCTGGGGCCACGGCACACCGGTATTCAGCGGCATCAGCCCCGCGATGGAACGGTATTATGCGGAAGATTTGGAGTCGATTCATGAAAGAAACTTGGAAGAAGCACAACGATTGCTGGAGCAGGCCGGCCATGAAGATCTTCGTTTCACCCTGGATCTCCCGGCACCTTACGAGATCCACGTCCAAACCGGGGAGATGATCGCACAGCAGCTGGCGGCCATCGGCGTCGAGGTGGAACTGCGGATCATTGAATGGGGAACATGGCTGGAAAGGGTATATACGCAAAGGGATTACGATGCTACGGTTGTGGGCTTGGCGGGGCGGTTGGATCCTCACAGTGTCCTTGTCCGGTACCAGACGGGCTCGGGGAGGAATTTTTTCAACTTCTCCCACAATGCCTATGACGATCTGATTGACAGAGGCATGCAGGCTGAGGATGAAGAAAGGCCGGCGATCTATAAAGAAGCCCAGCGGATCCTGGCCGAAGAAGCAGCGGCTGTGTTCCTAATGGATCCGGAACAGCTGGCCGTAACCGACGGTGACATCCAAGGCTGGCACAACTATCCGGTGTATGTCATTGACGCTGCTTCACTTCACCGCTGACCTGCACGGCCGACTGCTAAGCCATTGAAGGGTTCAGGCAGAGGAGGCAGAACCGCCCATGCGATTTGTACTAGTGAAAACCATAGGCCTGGTGGCGGCGGTCTGGCTGATTGCCACGCTGACCTACATGGCTCTGTATGTTCTGCCTGGAGATCCGGCGGTGCTGGTGTTGGGGACGGAAGGGGATCCTGCAAGGTTGGAGTCTTTGCGGCAGGAACTAGGTCTGCACCAGCCGCTGCATGCCCGCTATCTGCAGTGGCTGGGCGATTTGGTCCGTCTGGAGTTCGGTACATCCATTCGCTACGCCCGCCCTGTGGGAGATTTGATTGCTGCTGCTCTGCCTATCACTCTGATGCTGGCGATGCTGGCAGTGGCAGCGGCCTTAACCTTGGCTGTTCCCTTGGGTTTGTATACGGCCATTGGACACCTGAATCCCCTGCGGGTGGCTATCAGCCTCGCTGCCCACTTGGGAATGGCAGTACCCAGCTTCTGGCTGGGTATTTTGCTGATTCAATGGCTGGCTGTGGACAAGGGCCTACTGCCGTCGGCAGGGTTTCGCACGCCCGGCGAAGAAGGATGGGCCGCAGCCCTGGGCAGCTTGGTACTGCCGGTGCTGACCCTGGCCCTGCCCAGAGCTGCCATCCTCACACGCATGGTGCGGGCCAGTATGGCCGGCGTCCTGCAGGAGGATTACATGCGCACGGCGCACAGCAAAGGGCTCCCCAAGGCGCAGGTGTATGTTAGGCACGGCCTGCGCAATGCGGCACTGAACATTTCTACCACGGCTGCCATTCAGCTGACGCAGCTGCTGGCGGGAACCATTGTGGTGGAACAGGTATTTGCCCTGCCGGGTCTGGGCCGATTGCTCCTGGCAGCGGTGCTGCAGCGGGATCTTCCCCTCGTCCAGGGCCTTGTGGTCATAGGTGCTGCCATGATCGTTTTATTCCATTATATCTTTGATGTTCTTCTCAGTCTCATGGATCCGAGAATTCGCTTTGATTAGGGGGTGGAGCGTATGTTCTGGAGACGATTGCACCTGCTTGTGGGCGGATTGATCATCTGCAGCATCACTCTGGCGGTTCTTTGGGGCTTCGTGGAACTGCCCCGGGATCCCACCGGCATCGATGTCAGCGCCAGACTGCAGCCGCCGTCGCAGACGCACTGGCTCGGTACCGACCATCTCGGCCGAGACCTGCTGAGCCGCCTCATGGTTGGAGGACGGGTATCTTTGGCCGTAGGGTCTGCTGCCGCCGGTCTGGGGCTGGCTATGGGACTGATCCTAGGAACCACCGCCGGTGTGCGCGGCGGGCTGTGGGATGAAGGTTTGATGCGCCTCGCCGACGGCCTCTACGCATTTCCCCCATTTTTGCTGGCTGTCCTTGCTGTCACCATCTGGAGTCCCGGAGGCACCACGGCCATGGCCGCCATTACCCTAGGCACCATTCCGTCGTTTATGCGTTTGTCCCGCAACAATACGCTGCAGCTGCGGGAAAGCCCCTATATCGAAGCGGCCAGGGCCATCGGAGCCGGGACGGTGCGGATTGTACTGCGGCACATGCTTCCCAATATGCTGCGGCCGTTGTTAGTCCAAGCATCGGTGGCGTTTGCGGCTGCGGTATTGGCCGAAGCGTCCCTCAGCTACCTCGGTGTCGGCACCCAGCCGCCCATGCCCAGCTGGGGCCGGATGCTGCGGGACGCGCAGGGATTTGCCGGTGTGGCACCATGGGCGGTACTAGCTCCTGGTGCAGCCATTGCATGGACCGTTTTGGGTTTCAACATCCTTGGCGACGGTCTGCAGAAGCGTTAAGGGGCATGGCAGCCGAGAACGGCATCTTGCCCATGGATATGAAAATCCAATTGACGCTTCCGATAATTGTTAGTATACTAAAGCTAAATAACCTCATAACCTGCAGACTCCGATGTAGGAAGCGACGGCAGTAGTGCAGCATGGTAGGCGGACTGCAGGCATGCATGATATGATTCCTTTGGAAAAAGGCTTCCTTTCTGTACCTCGATTGCCATGCGCGGCGACGGCAGAGCGCACATGGTGTGAACAGGTACGGTTAAAGGGAGCTTTTTGTAGTTAAATTATAAGCATGGAAGGGAAGGATGGAAGGATGGAAGGAAAAGTTCGCTTGACTGTTGTCGTCGTCTTGTGTTTGTTGGGAGCTTTGGCCGGTGCAGCGGCAGCCGACACGGTATCCATTGGCATTATCCAGATCGTTGAGCACCCTGCGCTGGACCTGACGCGGGAAGGCATGATGGATGCTCTAGAACAGGAAGGATTCGGTGATGCAGAATTCGAGTTCCATACGGCACAGGGTGAGTTTTCGGTGGCCGCCGCTATCAGTCAGCAGCTGGTGGCAAACAACGTTGATCTAATTGGAGCCATTGCAACTCCGACCTCTCAGGCAGCAGCCAATGCAACGACGGACATACCGATTGTGTTTGCCGCGGTGACCGATCCAGTGGATGCTGGGCTTGTGGCTAGTGTGGCCGAACCGGGGGGCAACGTCACAGGTGTTTCCGATCTGACACCGGTGGCAGCACAGTTGGAACTGCTGCAGAGCTTGGTTGAAGGAAACCGTGTCGGTATCATCTATAATCCGGGCGAAGCCAACTCCCTAGTCCAGGTAGATATTGCCGACGAAGCCGCCGAGGCTCTGGGCTTGACCCTGGTGAAGGCTGGAGTGAACAGCAGCGCCGAAGTCATGCAGGCGGCCCAATCTTTGGTGGGGCGGGTCGATGCCATCTATGTGCCTACCGACAACACAGCGGCGTCTGCCTATGGGGCCATTATCCAGGTGGCCGAAGACAATCAGCTGCCCCTGATCGTAGGAGAAGATACCGCCGTGGAGCAGGGCGGTTTGGCCACCCTGGGAGTCAACTACTACGATATCGGCTTCCAAGCCGGACTGATGGCTGCCCAAATTCTGCGCGGTGCTGATCCGGCAACGATACCGGTGGGCTACCAAGAAACTCTGCGCTTAGCAGTGAACCTCAGTGCTGCTGAAAAGATGGGTGTTGAATTTGATCCGGAATGGCTGGAAACCGCTGACATGATTATAGAATAGGTGATCTCTATGGTATGGATTCCCCCATTGGAACAAGGATTGGCCTATGGGCTCATGGCCCTTGGAGTATACATTGCCTTCCGGATTCTCCATACACCGGATCTTACAGTGGACGGCTCCTTTCCCCTGGGAGCCGCGGTGGCAGCTTCCATGCTGATGGGTGGGTCACCACCTCTGCTGACCATTGCCGTGGCCTTCCTCGCCGGTGTATTAGCCGGCATGGTGACAGGAACCCTTTCGGCCCGGCTGGGCATTGCTCCGCTGCTGTCCGGTATCATTGTCATGACAGCCCTGTACAGTGTCAATCTGCGCATTATGGGACGGCCCAACATTCCATTGTTGGGCCAGACCACCCTTTTTCGTCAGCTGGAAGGTCTGGGCGTTGAACGAATGTGGACAGCACTCATTGTATTTCTGCCTGTAACTCTCGGCGTCGGCCTGTTTCTGTATTGGCTCTTAAATACCCATTGGGGAACGGCTCTGCGCGCTTCCGGCAGTAGTGCACCCATGGCCAATGCCTTGGGCATTGATATCGGCGTACAGCATACGCTGGGCATTGCCCTCAGCAACGGCCTGACAGCCATGTCCGGTGCCCTGGTGGCCCAGCACAATGGCTTCGCCGACGTCAACCTCGGCGTTGGCATTGTCATAACAGGCTTGGCCAGTGTCATCCTGGGAGAAGCCCTGTTAAACGGCGGCATAGCAAAGCAGATTACCGGTGTGCTGTTGGGATCCATTGCCTACCGTTCGATGGTATTCGTGGGCCTGCGGCTCGGTTTCCCCGCATCCGACCTGCGGCTCGCCACGGCTGCTTTGGTCGTGGCAGCATTGGTGCTGTCTAAATATTCCCTGCGGCCAAAGAGCCTCCGCCGGCCGACAGTGGAGCCAACGCGGGCCGCTGCCGCCCAAGAGAGGCCGGGGGCCGAAGAAAGGGAAGTGAAGCACCATGCTTGAACTAAAAGGTCTGCGCAAGACATTTTCGCTCTATTCCGGGTATACCACAGCACTGTCTGATTTCAACCTTACGGTGCCGGCTGGACAGTTCGTTACCATTGTCGGCAGCAACGGCGCTGGGAAGTCAACGCTGCTAAACGCCGTGGCCGGTTCCGTGCAGTGTGAAGAGGGCAGTATCTGCCTGGATGGACGGTACATCCAAGACCGCCCTGAGCATCGCCGCGCCCTTTTCGTCAGCAGGGTGTTCCAAGATCCCGCCGCCGGCACAGCCAGCGATCTGACCATCGCGGAGCACATGGCATTGGCCAAAAAGCGCGGCCAATGGATGGGGTTGCGGCGGGCGGTGACCAGGGCAGTGGTCCATGACTGCCGAGAACAGCTGGCCATACTCGGGCTTGGATTGGAAGAACGGCCCCACTCCAAGGTGAAGGAACTTTCCGGCGGTCAGCGGCAGGCCTTGGCACTGCTGTTGGCACTGATCAACAAGCCGCGGCTGCTGCTTCTGGACGAACACACGGCAGCCCTGGATCCCAGCACGGCCAAACTGGTCATGAACCTGACCCGCAGCCTCGTAGAGAAGCAGCAGATTACGACACTGATGGTGACACATAATATCAACCACGCCCTCGATATCGGCCAGCGGACGCTGATGATGGATTCGGGGCAGATTGTCATGGACTTAGCCGGCGGCGAGCGGGATGCATTGACCGTCGAAGAACTGATCAAAAAGTTTGCCGAAAAACGCAGAGACGCCGTCCTCAGCGATCGCAGTCTCTTGACCTCGTAGACGAGACCATGAAAGCTGGCTGTTCCGCGCCAAAAACGGGCCCCCCCAAATGGAGGACCCGTTTTTGTGATCATCTCCGCCGCCTTCGGCATCCCAAGACCATGGTGGACGGCGGTATAGCACCTGTCTGCTACGAATTCAAACGTTGCATAATTGTAAACTTACGAAAAAACGAGATTTCCGTCCCGAAGCTGGCAGGAATACTGCACCGAGGATAGAACTTTAAACAAACAATAAACAGATCCGGATCGCGTTGCATTAGTTTCCACGACTTGCATGATTCGGTGTGTAACTGAGACGAATGGAGGTGAATTCGTACATCGTTGCCATTCGCAGACATGAAAGGAGATTGCCATGCGTAGATTAGCATTGCTGGCCGTTGTCTTGCTCTTAGTCGTAGGTTCTGCCTCGGCCGTCCAAGCCGATGAAGATCGGTATGGAGGCCAGATTATTATCGGCTCCATTGCCGACGCGTCGTTGTTGAACCCCATCGTCGAAAATGACTCTGCATCCTATGACATTAACTATTGGGTTTTCGACAGCCTGATTCGTCTCGACGAGACCCTCACACCCCAGCCGGTGTTGGCCGAAAGCTGGGAAATATCCGACGACGCCACCGAGATCGTATTTCATCTCAAGGAAGGCGTCCTGTTCCATGACGGTGTCGAATTCACCGCCGCAGACGTGGAATTCACCATATTTTCTATCCTTGACTATAAGACCATTACGACCAAACGCCCTTACTTCGATTCCCTGCTGGGTGCCAAGGAGTACCTCGACCGCATTTCCGAGCTGGATAGCTTGTATGAAGATGAAGAAATTTCCAGCGATGAGCATGCCGACATGGCTGAGAGCGCCTTTGAAGAACTCAAGGCCGCTGGCGGCATCGAAGTGGTTGACGATTACACCATCGTCTTTAATTTGGCCACGCCATTTGCCCCGTTTCTCACGGTAGCGCTTGATCTGGGCATTGCACCGAAGCATCTCTTGGAAGGCGAAGATATCAATGCCACCGAGTTCAACTCCAACCCCATCGGAACGGGCCCCTTCCAGTTTGTGGAATGGCGCCGGGCCGACCGGATCGTCTTGGAAGCCTTTGACGATTATCACGAAGGCCGCCCCTATTTGGACCGCGTCATCTACCGGGTCATTCCTGACCAGACTGTTCTTGTCACCGAACTGCGCAGCGGCGGCGTGGATTACATGCCCCAACCGCCCCCGGAGATGATTCCGCGCCTAGAAGACGATCCGAACCTTAATGTGATGCAGATTGATACGGTAGCCTACACCTACATGGGTTTCCAGCTCACCAATCCGCTCTTCCAGGATGTCAAAGTTCGTCAGGCCATCAGCTATGCCATCGACATGGAAGCGATTGTAGAGTTTATTCTGCTAGGCTACGGCCAAGAAGCCACAGGGCCTTTCCCGGAAGCCATGTGGGCCTACAACCCTGACGTGCGGCGCTTCTCTTTCAACCCCGACCGCGCCATTGAGTTGATGGCTGAAGCAGGTTGGACCCTAAACGACGACGGCAAGATGGAAAAAGACGGTGAAGAGTTCGCGTTTACCCTAGAGACCAACCAGGGCAACGAGCTGCGCGAGCAGATGGTGGTCATTATTCAAGAGCAGCTCAGTGAAATCGGCATCGACGTGACCGTCTCCCTGTCGGAATGGCCTACCTTTGTGGATAGGCTGCTGGCAGCGAATTACGAGGCAGTGGTTGTGGGGTGGACAGGTACCGCTGATCCCGACGGCTACGGCTACACTGTCTGGCATTCTTCGCAGTTCCCAGGCCGCAACACGTCCCAATACGCCAACGACCGGGTGGACTATCTGTTCGAACAGGCCCGGGTTGAGATGGATATCGACAAGCGCACAGAGTATTACCATGAGATCCAAGAAATACTGGCAGAGGAGCAGCCCTATGTGTTTGGCTACTTCGCCGACCAGATCCACGTCGCCCATGCCCGCTACCAAGGCTGGGTACCCACGCCGCAGCGTGAAGGCATCATGCTGACGTTGAAAAACGTCTGGATTGAGGACTAGGACTTCCCCTGAGGCGGGTCCTGATGTACCATCCGGTTCCGGCTGCCTTTTTTGGGCAGCCGGAACCGGTGTACTGTTGATTGCGAGGTGAGACATTTGTCACGATATATTATGCGCCGTGTACTGATCATGATTCCTACATTAATCGGTGTCTCGATCATCTTGTTTTCCGTTATGATGATAGCTCCCGGAGGCCCGGAGGCGGTGCTGATGGGAGAGGACATTGCGCCGGAAGCGGCAGCCCGCATCCGCGCCAATCTCGGACTGGATCAGCCCGCACCAGTCCAGTATCTGCGTTGGTTTTCCGCCATGCTGCAGGGAGACCTGGGGAACTCGTTTCGTACCGGCGAACCGGTCTTAAGTATCATCGTCGACCGGCTTCCCAACAGTCTTACACTGACCTTGGCCGCCTTTGCCTTTGCGCTGGCCGTGTCGATACCCTTCGGTGTATTGGCTTCCGTGAAACACAACTCTTTCATCGACAAACTGATGTCGGTGGTGGCGTTTTTAGGTGTGTCCTTTCCCAGCTTTTGGCTGGGTATTGTGTTTATTTTGATCTTCGCCGATCAGCTCGGTTGGTTCCCGGTATCCGGCATGGCCACCTACGGCATGGAAAGGGATATTCTCAATCGTCTTCATCATCTGGTCCTTCCTGCTGTTACACTGGGTTCTGTGCAGATGGCCACTTATATGCGCTTCACGCGGTCGGGCATGCTGGAAGTGCTGCGGCAGGATTACATCCGGACAGCCAATGCCAAAGGGCTTCATCCCCGCCACGTCGTGCTGCGGCATGCACTTCGCAACGGCCTCATTTCGGTGATCACCGTCATCGGCCTTTCTCTGCCGGCTTTGATCGGCGGTGCGGTTCTCACAGAGACGATCTTCGCCTGGCCCGGTGTGGGCCGTCTGGCTGTAAACGCGGTCTTCCAGAGGGATTACCCGATTATTATGGGAGTCAATATGGCCGTAGCTGTGGTTACGGTGACGGTCAATCTCTTGGTAGACATCGTGTATACGATAATTGATCCGCGGATTGCCTATGATTGATGGATGAAGGAAAGGTGGGAGAATAATGGCAGCTGTACTTCGGACACGGCAGAAGCAACTGGCCAGCGAACGGCCGTCCAGCCAGCTCAACGATGCCTGGCGAAAGCTCAAGCGCAACCGTCTGGCTCTGGCTGGCGGCTTTGTTGTTCTTATCATCATTCTATCGGCAGCGCTCGCCCCCTGGATTGCGCCGCACTCCTACAGACAGCAGAGCCTGATGTCGCGGCTCCAGGAACCCAGCAGCGATCATTGGCTGGGCACCGATGGATACGGTCGGGATGTATTCAGCCGAGTCTTATGGGGGGCTCGCGTGTCTCTGCAGATTGGATTCGGCGCGGCTGGGCTGGCTCTGTTTATCGGTGTTATCCTGGGGTCTATTGCCGGCTATTACGGGGGATATATTGACAATGCAATCATGCGGTTCACCGATATCATGATGTGCATTCCGGCCCTCTTTCTGGCTTTAACCGTCATTGCGTTGTTTGGGGCCAGCATGATCAATACCATGATCGTCATCGGTGTCATTTATTGGACAAGAACCTGCCGGATTGTGCGGGGCGAATTCTTGAGCCTGCGTAAACGTGAGTTCACAGAAGCGGCTAGGGCACTGGGAATGAAAGATTCGCGGATTATTTTCCGCCACCTACTGCCCAATGCCCTGGCACCCATCATTGTTCAGGCTACTTTGTTTATTGCCCAGGTCATCCTGATTGAATCCGGTTTAAGCTTTCTTGGTCTGGGTGCCCAACCGCCCACGCCCAGCTGGGGCAACATGCTCACCGAGGGCTATAAGTTCTTGAGTATGGCCTGGTGGATAGCTACATTTCCCGGATTGGCCATCTTCTTTACCGTCTTGGCCTTTAACCTCCTCGGCGATGGACTTCGGGACGCTTTCGATCCCAAACAACAAGCTTCCTCCTAAGCAGGGAGAAACTTGTTCTCTGTGGTATACTGGTGTTTGAGGTGGTTATCTTGACGTATGTACGCAGGGAATACCCTGAATGGTCCTGGTCTTTTTCCCGCAGCCAGGTGTTCCAATCCTGCAAGCGGCGCTATTACTATCAGTACTACGGGTCGCACAATGGTTGGGAGCACTCGGCGGCCGAAGAACAAAAAAGAGCCTATCGGCTCAAAAAACTAGTCAATCTATACACGGTACTCGGCGACGCTGTCCATGCTGCCGCAGAACAGACTGCCGCCAAAGCGGCCTCGGAAGGAGAGCTGCCATCGCCCGGCGGCATAGAAAAGCACCTGCGCACGGCCCTGCGCAGTGCCTATATTGACAGCCGTGATCGTAAACGTGCATTTGTCAAGCGGCCAAACCGTGTGACCATGCTGCATGAGTTCTACTACAACAGCGGCCCGGACGAAACGGTAGTAAAGCGGATCAAAGAGCGGGCCGCACGATGCGCGCAGCAGCTGGTGGAGTGCGAGACAATGTCAGAACTGCAGGCAGAAAATCCGCGGCTTCTGCAGGCCGAAACCTTTGACACCTTCCCGATGAATGGCACACCGGTGTTTGCCGTTCCCGACCTGATGTACAGGCTTTCTTCGGGACGTATGGTGCTGGTCGATTGGAAGACGGGCAGCCAAGAAGACGAGCATCGGCAGCAACTGGCCTTTTATGCCATGTACTTGGTGGAAAAACACCGTACCTCACCGGAGCGCATACTTGGACGGCTGGAATACCTGGATCGAGGCGGCCACGAAGATGTCCGTTTTGACCGGGCCGCATTAGACCGGGCAGAGGAGCAGGCCCTGGCCAGCATGGGAGAAATGAAAGAATATTTGGCGGATCCAAAACTGAACCAGCCATTGGCAAAAGAGCGCTTTCCACTCACAGACAACCGCAGTCAGTGTCCCAGCTGCAATTTCTATGAGCTCTGCCGGGACGAGTTGAACAGTTGACGAAGGGAGGCAGTCCATGGGGACGGAGCAGTCGCTGCAACGCTTTCGCGAATTTCGAGAACGGCTCAATGAAAGGATACTGCAAGAAGGAGACCGGACCACGAAGCGGTTTTTTTCGCTTGACAGTTTCGCCTACCAAGAAGGCGCCCTCACTGTGCGGGAAAAGGAACTTCTCGGCCTCACGGCCTCTGCGGTTCTGCGCTGCAATGACTGCATTGCATACCACCTGATTCGCTGTGCAGAAGAAGGCGTGGAGGATGATGCTATCAAGGAAGCGCTGTCTGTGTCGCTGATTGTTGGGGGATCCATTGTCATTCCCCACCTCCGCTATGCCTATGATCTACTGGATCAAATTCACCAAGAGAACAGCCCGCCTTAATGCGAACAGGCAGCCCTTTTTGAAAATGGGGCTGCCTGCAGTGTTTCTGCGTCTAATCCTGGACGATGGACCGGATGTAGGTCCTAATATCTTGCCAATCATGGACCACAGGCACCGGCGGGTCCAAGCGCCTGTTGTGGCTGGCATAATACATCAGAACCGATACACCGTGCCTGTGAACGTCCACACAGTTATCATAATTGTCGTCAACAAAAAGTTCTACGTCCAAATGGCGGCAAATTTTGCCCTTGCCAAGCGGCCGATCGGTAAAATCGTTCATGGTCAGTGTATCATAGGGTACTCTGTGGCGCTCAAGCCAATCTTCCGTCAGATCGCGAAATCCCTGTCTGCGGGCGGTAATCAGATGCACGGTGTGTCCTTGGGCCTTGAGTTCCCGCAGTGTCTCGATGCTGCCCGGGCGCGGCGGCATGTCCCGCAGCAGATGTTCTCCCTTTGCCCGGAAAAATTGCTCGATGCGTTCGGTGTCTAAGTCCAGGGCCTGATCAAGGCGAAATGAAGCGACCACCGGTTCCTTTTCGAAATAGCGGCCGCACTCCACAACCCAAGTATTTTCCGTGCCGTTGTCATCGTCTGTGAGAACGCCGTCAATATCAAAACCAAAAACATGCTTCATTGTATAGGAGCCTCCCAATAGTTGTGTCCATATTAGTGCTCACCAAACCATCAGGCCATACCAGGCACTTGCGACAGCGACCGTTCCCATTCCAGCAAAAACCTCTTCACGGCCAGCCCGGCACTGAACCCGCCTAGGCCGGACGCGCCGATGACGCGATGGCAGGGAATTACCAGCGGTATCGGGTTGGCGCCGACGGCTTGGCCCACGGCCTGGTAGGCTGAAGTGCCGATTTCCCCGGCAAGCTCGCCATATGTAACAACTTTCCCAAAGGGAACCGTCATCAGTGCTGACCAGACTCGGTTTTGAAAATCGGTGCCGCGAAAGTACACACTACCCGGCCACTCCAGCGGCTGGCGTTTTCGGAAATAGCTTTCCAGAGCCGCCCGGTAGCGAAACTCGATACTCTGCGGTTTCGGGCTGCCAGTGCTGATTTTTTTGGCCACCCACGCAGCCATATCCGTACCTGGCAACTGCAGAGCACAGAGATCATCATGATAGAACCACAGTACAATGGTGCCCAGCGGCGATAGATATTCGCTCGTTGTAAGCATAGCCTCACCATCCATCATGTATTTGGTTCGAGCCCAAGACCTGTTTTCCTGCCAAAGTCATCCCCGGTTGAGAAGGGAATAAACACAGGGCGGCGAATAGTTACTGATTCAGAGACCGAATTTCCGCCGCGGCGGTGGCCCACTTGCCTTGCTGGCAGGATCGCACCGGCCTCCAAAGCAGTGCTGGACCTTGGCCTAAACGGGCCGCTGCGGTGGTATGTCCTATTGTGGTTGTCAGCCAGTGCACAGCGGCCGCCATAATGAAACTATCCTTGGTCCGTTGTAGATATGATGGAAGGGCCAACCCCACCGGCGGATCCGTAGGAAATGCAATACCAGACGCTTGCACGAATTTGTTAGGAGTGAATGCCTTGTCAATCCGATACGGCGGGCTGGCTGCTCTTTTGTTAATGGAGCTGGCTCTGTTTTTTGGTATGGATCTGTTCTTATCTGGATTTCCCATTTACCTAACCATGCTAGGTGCTGAAGAACACCTTGTGGGCATTCTATTCGGAACCTTTGGCATTTCTGCCCTTACGTTCCGCCCGATTTTGGCGCGCTTCGGGCAGAAGCACGGCCAAAAATGGATTCTGTTAACCGCCGGTGCAGTAGCTCTCACCGCGCCCTGGCTGTATCTTGTCTCGGAATCATTCGTCTGGCTTCTTTTTGTGCGGGCGTACCACGGCCTGGTCCCAGCATCCTTTATTACAGCCGCAAAGCTCTTGGTTATCCGCCAAGTGGGTGAGTCCAGAAAGGGACTTGGCGTGGGCATATTCGGCATGGTAGGCGGTTTGAGTTTGATGTTCGGACCGTATTTGGGTGTACTGCTGCTTTCGGACTATGGAAACTTCGTATGGATTGGCACGGCCAGCCTATTGGGGGCTGCCGCCGTCATCTCGTGGAACTGGGTCTTCCGGCATGCCCGGGAGGTGGAAACCAGTCCCCATGCACCGGCGAAATTCGACCTGCGGGCACAGGCGGCACCCTTCGTGGCCAATATGCTTTTGGCCATGGGTTTCGGCAGCGTCATGACCTTTGCATCCACCTACGGGCTGCGGCTCGGCTATGCCAACCCGGGACAGTTCTTTACACTGTTGTCCATTATGACCATTGTAACCCGGATGGGATTCGGCTTAGTTTCTGATCGGCTCCCGCGGCGCAGCATTCTCGTGGCGGGTACTTCTCTCATGGCCGCCGGCCTGCTGTTTTTTGCCTTTCCACCTACCACTGGCTGGTTTCTTTGGAGTGCAATCCCCATTGGATTAGGGTTTTTCGCCAGCATTGACTCGCTGTTTCTGTATGTGACCGACAGCGTTGAGGCGCAACAGCGGTCGGTCGCTGCCGCCTACTTGGTAAACTCTCTGGATGTGGGATTTACCTCCGCAAGCCTCTTTTTTGGGTTTATTGTCAGCTTCGGCTCCTATTCCATGCTCTATTCCTTGACCGCGGCATTGGCATTGGCGGGGACGGCCGTTGTGCTGGCGGCCATGCCAGAACCCGAAAAAGCAGCGCTGGAAGCGGAAGTGCGCTAGTTCCGCAAGCAGGCGCGTTATCGGCCAGGCTAGGTCTGCCATCCTGGGCGCGCTGCCAGGAAAGAGGGCAGTACCGGTGGGCACGGCTCTCTTTGAGGGGGCCCCTATGGACGGCGCAGGCCGCGGGGGTAGTGGTTTTTCCACTGGCCTTGGGCTTCTTTTGCCCACCCCAGGCCAAAACCGTCACAGCACACCAAACCCCAGCCCGACGACCCCCAGCCGGGCAAGACCTGCCCTTGGAGATACTGACGGACTTGGGGTTCATCGGCGGCCAAGTGGAGGCCTGACAACGTCTGCCCGCTGCGCAGAACCATAGCCAGCCCGTGCGCCGGCTCAAAACGGCCCTTTTTCAACGTACCGACATGGAGTCCCCCCTGAACCAGACGAACCCCGCGCAACGGGGGCACGGAAGCGGGCATCCAATACACGTCATCGCCGCGCACCTGCCACACGCCGGCACCCTCTGGCGGCAGCGTCCCAGGCTGCAGATGGCGGGCCTCAAACTCGGCCAAGTGCCGGCGTTGCTCGGCAGACAGCTTTTCCTGCAGCCGCCATGGTTGGCCTTGTATGGTGTGGCTGCCGGGGGCCTTCTCTAGAACGGCACAATAGTGGCCTTCGCAGGCATGCAGATGGGGCCAGAACCGTTTTTCCCGCACAAGGGAAAGATCGGGACAGTTCTTCAACAGCGTCTCCGTCTGCTGCTCGTTTTCTTCTCGGGAAAATGTACACGTCGAATAACCAAGCACCCCGCCGGGCTTTAACAGAGTATAGGCGGCCTGCAGGAGGCGCCGCTGTTCAGCGGCACACCGGCTAACCTTTTCCCGCGACCAGGACGCAGCGGCTTCTTCATCTTTACGGAACATGCCCTCACCGGAGCAGGGGGCGTCGACCAAAACACGGTCAAACAGCTGCGGCCACGCTTTGGCCAATGCATGTGGCTGTTCAAGCACGGCAAGGGCATAGATCACTCCCATGCGCTCTAGGTTTTGCGCAAGCGATCTCATCCTTCCCGGGTACACATCGTTGGCCACAAGCAGGCCCTGGCCCTGCAGCAGTGCCGCTATCTGGGAGGCCTTTCCTCCTGGAGCTGAACAGAGGTCCAGCACCCATTGGCCCGGTTGAATATCCATGGCAGGCACCACAGCCATGGCACTGGGTTCTTGGATATAGTAGAGCCCTGCATCATGGTGGGGATGAAGTCCGGGTCTATCCCGGCTCCCGTCGTAGTAGAAGCCGCTGGAACACCACGGCACAGGCTCCAGGGGCATAGGGGCCATGGATAGGTATTGATCGGGCGATACCTTGAGGGTATTGACGCGCAGCCCATAGGTCCTCGGCCTGCCGAAGGAACAGAGAAACTCAGGGAATTGGTTTCCTAGAAGCGGCTCGCGGTCCTCCAAAAAGCCTTCGGGAAGATAACCCGCTGTCATACCGCTGTACCGTAGAGTAGTGCATAGGCCACCCGAACGGTGCGCTCCAAATCAGCGGCCGCCAGAGATTCGGCGGTGCTGTGCACATCCTTGAAGCCCATGCCGAACACGACAGATGGAATACCGAAGCTGTTGAAAATATTGGCATCACTGCCTCCGCCCGTGGAGGCATACTGCACTGCAAGGCCGCAATCGGCGATGGCTGCCGCTGCCCGCTGAACGACCGGCTCGCCCGGATCAAATCGATAGCCGGGATAACTGCGTTGGGCATCGACGTCAAGATCCGCACCGTAATGTGTGCAGGCATCCTGCAGTGCAGCCACCATGGACTCGGTCTGCTGCCGGCGCTTATCGTCGGACAGTGAACGAACTTCACCCTGAAGAACGGCCTTATCCGGCACCACGTTGGTAGCCGACCCTGACTGGAAAATCCCGATATTAGCCGTTGTCTCTGCGTCGATTCTTCCTAGGTTCATACGGCTCACACCCCGGGCCGCAGCCTGCAGCGCGCTAATTCCCTTCTCTGGCGCAATGCCCGCATGGGCCGCTTGACCGCCGACGATCAACCGCAGACTGGTCTGGGATGGTGCCTGTGTGATGACCGTCCCCACATCGGCGGCACTGTCGAAAAAGAAGCCGAACCCAGCCGTAAGCCCCGATGCATCATAGGCTTTGGCCCCGTTTAGTCCGCCTTCCTCTGCAACGGTGAAGACAACTTCAATGGGGGGGTGATCAACGCCGTCTTCTCGGATCCTCCGCACCCCCTCGAGAATGGACACTAAGCCGGCCACATCATCGGCTGCCAAAATCGTGTCGCCGCTGCTGCAGATGATTCCGTCCACTACTCTGGCGTGGATGTCTTCACCCGGGGCGACTCTGTCCATGTGAGCACAGAGTAAGATAGGCACTTTACCTGGGTCTCCCTGCAGTCTAGCCGTAAGGTTCCCGGCATTTCCGCCGATCTTCTCTCCCGCATCGTCTTCGTGCACTGTAAAACCCAGATCCTGCAGTTTACCAATCAAGACGTCTGCGATAGCCCGTTCGCGGCGAGTTCTGCCATTGACAGCGGTCAAGGCCAGGAACTCGTCTAAGGCCCGTTGTGTTCGAGTATGCATGCTCGTTCCTCCATTTTTTTGCATAATACCTACGATTTCTTTACGAAGGTGACGTATTCCTGCTGAAGGATTCGTCACGGCAGGCAGCGAATCCCTGTTAGAACCTTCGCCGTCTACCGACGGCCCATCATCGAGAGGCAGACCCGCTGCATGGGCTTATGCCAACTTCAAGGGGGGCTTTGCCCCGCTGACGCGCAGCGTTTCGCCCCTAGTTTAGACCACCTGGGCATCTTGGGGAACAGGTCTGCCGAAAACCTACATGCCATTGTTCGGAGGTGTTGACCGCAGCGGCTGCCGCAGCCGCCTGCGGGCCATTATGAACCACGAAACAGTAGATATCTGCCTAAACGGAGTCACGCACTCCGTGGCCAGAGGAACGCCTGCATCCGATCTTCTGCCCGAAAACAACTGCCAGACGCAGCCCGGAGGGATTATCACAGCCGTACGGGTCAATAACATGGTCCGGGACTTGACCTTTCTGCTGCAGGAATCTGCGGATTTGGAGTGGGTTCATGTAACCAGCGCCGAAGGTATGCGGGTGTACCGCAGCAGCCTTGTGTTTTTAATGCTGCGGGCCGCCAAGGAAATGCTGCCCCAGTGCCGAGTTCACGTAAAGCATTCGCTCAGCAACGGCCTCTACGGTGAAATTGACTACCACAGGCCGGTCATGGAGCGAGACATCGAGGCTGTTGAGAGCCGCATGCGGGACATCGCGGCGGAAGACGAAACGTTTGTGCGTCAGAAAGTGACTATCGAGGAAGCCATTCGCATCTTCAGCCAGCAGAACATGGAGAGCAAAGTGCGTCTGCTCAAATCCAGCCAGCGGCGGGAGGTAACAATATACCATTTCGGTTGGTATAAGGACTATTTGGCCAATACTTTGGTGCCTTCCAGCGGTTACCTGCAGCACTTCAAGCTGCGGTTTTACCTTCCGGGCTTCATCTTGGAATATCCGCGGCGGAGCAACCCCTGCGTCATACCGCCCTACGTGGAACAGGGCAAACTGGCCAATGTATACTTCGAAGCCGAACGCTGGCAGAAAAACATCTGCGTAGAAGATGCAGCGGAACTGAACCGCCGGGCCACCAATGACCAAGGCGGGGAGCTCATTAGGGTCAGTGAAGCTTACCACGAAAAACACGTGGCCAAGATCGCAGACGAAATAGCACAGAACAGAGATCGGCTGCGGGTTATCTTGATCGCAGGCCCCTCATCCTCTGGGAAAACAACCTTCGCGGAGCGACTTTCGGTGCAGCTGCGTGTCAACGGCCTTTTTCCGGTAGCCATCGGATTGGACAACTATTTCGTAGAGCGGTGGCGTACACCGGTGGATGATGATGGGAATTACGATTTCGAGGCGCTTGAAGCCATTGATGTACCGTTGTTCAACGAGCATCTCAGTCAACTGATTCAGGGCCAGGAGATCCATCTTCCCCGATACAACTTCCAAACAGGACAACGGGAGTGGACAGGGCGGACCCTTACCGTGTCCAACGATCAACCGCTGATTATTGAGGGAATTCACGGACTGAACGACGAACTGACGTCTTCGATTCCAAAGGGTCGTAAGTTCAAAATCTATGTCAGTGCACTGACCAATCTCAATTTAGACGACCACACGCGTATTCCCACCACGGACGTACGGCTGCTGCGCCGGATGGTGCGGGATTACCAGTTCCGCGGCTACAGTGCCGTGGAAACCATTGAGCGCTGGCCCTCTGTGCGCCGAGGCGAGGAGAAGCATATTTTTCCGTTTCAAGAAGATGCAGACGTCATGTTCAATTCGGCGCTTGTCTATGAGCTGGCGGTCCTCAAAAGGCACGCCGAGCCGCTCTTGGCAGCCATTTCCTCTGATGTCCGCCCATACGCCGAAGCCCGGCGGCTGCTGCGGTTTCTCAGTCATTTCCATGCCATGCAAGCGGAAAGCGATATTCCCTGCAACTCGATCTTGCGGGAATTCGTGGGTGGATCGTGTTTTGAACACTAAGGGAACCGGGGCACCTTCCACAGCCTGAAGGAATAGGGGCTTGGAAGTTCCGCAAGAGGCTTCTGAAGCTTCTGAGGCTGCTGCATTTCTTTGTGATCCTTGGGGTTGTTTTATTATTCACGGACTGTTATAATTTACAAAGCATTGAAGGCGAGTTCCGTCATCGTTTTCCATGGAGCGCGACGGTTTTCGCAGGTGGGGGGAGTCTGCCTATGTTTGAATATGCATTGCGGAGATTGTTCTATTTAATTTTAATCCTGTTCGGCGTATCGGTTTTGGTCTTTCTAATGGTTCATATTGCGCCCGGTGACCCCGTATTGGTACTGCTCGGGGAAGACTTTACGCAAGAGGACTACGACCGGCTGATGCAGCTGCACGGTTTTGATCGCTCACTGCCGGAACAGTATTTCTCATGGCTGGGGCGAGCGCTGAGGGGTGATCTTGGTATCTCCATTCGGCAGGGGGTGCCTGTGAGCCTTCTGATCTGGCAGCGCATGGGAGCCACCGTGGAACTGGCTTTGGCAGCCGTGTTTGTGGCCGTCTGCACAGCCATCCCCCTGGGTGTCTTGGCAGCGGTTAAACGGGGCACGATCATCGACATGGCGAGCATGGTAGTCTCCCTGTTGGCCGTCAGTATGCCGCCGTTCTGGCTGGCGCTGGTTTTGCTGGCGTATCTGGCCCTTCATACACCGCTCCTGCCGCTTTTTGGGCGTGGTGTGGGAGTGGTGCCGGGTCTGCTTGAAACCGTTACTACGGGTAACTTTGATCCTTTGTGGCAGGGAATTCGGCACGTTCTGCTTCCGGCCATCAGTTTGGGCCTGGCCATGGCAGCGGTCCTGACCCGGCTGACCCGTTCGAGTATGCTCGATATTCTCAACCGGGACTATGTCCGAACGGCGCGGGCTAAGGGTCTGGCGTATCGCAAGGTTGTCTTTAAACATGCGCTGCGCAATGCTCTAATGCCTGTCGTTACCATCATTGGAGTGCAGTTTGGTGCCCTGCTCGGCGGTGCCGTCGTTACGGAAACGGTGTTTGCGTGGCCGGGAGTGGGACGCTTAATTGTCAATGCCATCAGCCAGCGGGACTTTCCCATCGTACAGGGCGGCGTTTTGATGTTAGCTCTGGTATTTTCCCTGGTTAACCTGATTGTCGATTTGAGCTATGGCTTCTTGAATCCCAGGATTCGCTATGATTGAGGGGGTGTATTGATATGGTAAAAAAGATTCTCAAGAACCGCAGTGCCCTGCTGGGTATCCTCATCATTGGAGCATTGGTACTGTCAGCCGTCTTCGCCCCTTATCTTACGCCCACCGATCCCTTTGCCCAGAATTTGTTTACCCGCTATGTGGAACCACAGGGATTAGGTGAGGATCATGTCCTGGGCACCGATGATCTCGGCCGGGATATATTGGCAAGGATCATCATGGGAACGCGGCTGTCGCTTACCGTTGGTCTCATCGCCACCGGAATTTCACTGATCATCGGCGTCATTCTCGGCTCGGTGGCCGGTTACATGGGAGGATGGGCAGACAATTTGATCATGCGTTTTATGGACCTGATTCTAGCCTTTCCCGGCGTACTCTTGGCCATTGCGATCGTGGCCACCCTAGGCCCAGGCATGGTCAATACCATGATAGCCATTGCCATTGTCCGTATTCCTGCCATGGCCAGGGTGACTCGAAGCCAAGTGCTGGCACTTAAGGAAGAAGAATTTGTGGAGGCAGCCCATGCCATCGGCTGTGGCCATATGCGCATTTTATTCCGTCATATTCTCATTAACGGATTTGCACCCATTGTGGTCTTGGCAACCCTGGGAATGGGAACCGCCATCGTCACAGAAGCGTCCCTCAGCTTCCTGGGATTGGGGGCACAGCCTCCGGCCATCAGCTGGGGCCGTATGCTAAGCGTGGGCCGGCAGGCACTGCGCAATGCGCCCCACGTAACGCTGTACCCAGGCCTCGCCATTGTCGTGACCGTTCTTGGCTTCAACCTCCTCGGTGACGGAATGCGGGATATTTTGGATCCGCGGCTCAAAAACAACTGATTTTCAAGATTCTCAGAGAGAGCCTTTCCAAAAAGGCTCTCTTTGCTTTATACTGTAGAAATGGAAGGAGTGATCTCCTTGTGGCAGATTGTGTCGGAAACCGATCCGCTCAAGAGTGTCGTACTCCATCGGCCGGGACAGGAACTAGAGAACTTGGTGCCGCGCTACCTGGAGCGCCTTCTCTTTGACGAGATACCATGGCTGGAACGGGCCCAGCAGGAACATGAGGGGTTTGCCGAGGTGCTTCGTCAAAGGGGTGTCCATGTGCATTACCTTCTTGACCTGATGGAAGACATATTTGAGCTTCCCGGCGTCAAGGAACGGACAATCCAAGAACACCTGGCCTACACCAGGCTGGCCAATCCCGACGTGCGTCAAGCGGTGAACGAATATCTGCTGCAGCTCTCGCATCGGGAAACCTTGACAATGCTCACGGCCGGCCTGGCGAAAAAAGACGTGGCCCAGTTTAAGACATACCGTACCCTAAGTGATCTAACGGCCGACAGCTATCCTTTCTATCTGGATCCACTGCCGAGCACCTATTTCACCCGGGACCACGGATTTGTTCTGGGCAGGCAGCTGGTCATAGCATCCATGTTCAACACAGCGCGCAAACGAGAAACCATTTTCCTGCGCATGCTGCAGCAATATCACCGTCTGTTTGCGGAACAGGGGCTGCAGCTGTGGGAGATAGACAATCCGTCCGTCGGCCTCGAAGGGGGCGATGTCACTGTGTTGCATGATCGCAGCATCTGTGTCGGCCTCAGTGAACGAACCACCGAAGAGGCTGTGGAGCGGTTGGCGCACCACTTCCTGGTGGAGACAGAAAAGCTGGACACCGTCCTTGTGATCCAAATTCCTGCCCGGCGCTCCTTCATGCATTTGGACACGGTGTTTACCATGGTAGATCATGATAAATTTCTGGTCTATCCTGGGATTTTAAAACAGCTCCAAGTGTACCGCCTTACCCGGGGCAGACAGGGGCGGGTCAAGGCAGAGGCCCTAGACTCCCTGCGCCAGGCTCTGGCCGTTTGTCTAGGCACAGGTGATGTGGAGTTGATTCATTCTGGCGGCGCCGATGCCATCACCGCCGCGCGGGAACAGTGGGCCGACAGCACCAATACCTTGGCCGTCTCCCCGGGCGTGGTGGTCGTCTATAACCGCAATCAGGCGACGAACCGCATTCTAAAGCAAAGCGGCGTCGAAGTCATTGAAATTGAAGGCTCAGAGTTGGTGCGGGGCCGCGGAGGCCCGCGCTGTATGAGTCTGCCGCTTAACCGCGGTTAAGGGGAGTGGAAGCTGTTGAAAGTCATGTTAGCCGCAATCAACGCCAAGTATATCCATTCCAACTTGGCGGTGCGGTACCTGCATGCCCATGTGAAGCCGGAATTTCCCGATACGCATTTCCTGGAGTTCAACATTAACCAGAACTTGGATGTTATTACTGCCGAACTGCTGTCGCATCCCCATGATGTTCTGGGTATATCCTGCTATATCTGGAATTGGGATTTGGTACAGAAAATGGTTTCCGACTATTCGCTGGTCCGCCCCGACACCGTCATCGTGCTCGGCGGGCCGGAAGTATCCTATGACACCGAAGCGCACCTAGAGGCCCAGGCCGGCGTAGACTATATCGTGCGGGGTGGAGGGGAAGAG
>PUOC01000155.1 GCA_003551965.1 Clostridiales bacterium
CACAAGGAGCGCCGCGAAGCGGAAGGCTATCGTTTCCGGCAGGCCCAAACCCGAGATCTGTATCCAACCATACAACTGGCCAATGAAACGTTCAACCCAGATTGGGGCAGGGCGATCCGCGAAGGGGTCCTCAGCGTACTGGCCCCCGAGCAAATTTCCATTGTGGAAAAGGATGGCGAAATTCGGGGCTTTGCGATGTTTGGAGGCTATGAAGGTGTTCCCGATCGCTTCGGGCCCTTTGGAGTACACCCGGATGAGCGGGGAAAGCAGCTCGGGAAAATCCTTCTCTGTCAGTGCTTGGAAGCCATGAAAGCCAAGGGTGTTCATTCGGCATGGTTCCTTTGGACTGGGGAGACGACTCCAGCGGGGCATTTGTACAAGAGGGTAGGATTTCGCGTAACGCGGCGCTTTGATGTCATGAAAAAGGAGTTGTAAATGCCTGCAGACCTCGGGGATTTGGAATATGGGAGAGGATGGTCTCCAGATGCGCTTAGCCGAAGAGTATGTGATTAGAGCTCAGCACTGCGTCCAGGACATCTATAGGACCCAGAAAGAAGCCATCGATCGGGCCGCCGACAGCATTGCCGCTTCCATGCTGCGGGGCCAGGTGCTGCATGTGTTCGGCAGTGGCCATTCGCAGATGATAGCTCGGGAGGTATTCTCTCGAGCCGGGCAGTTGGTGCCGATCAGTATGATCGTGGACCGGTCTGAAGGCAAGGCGGAACGCAGCGAAGGCTATGCGGAGCGCCTGCTCCGGTATTACCAGTGGGAGCCCCGCGAAATTGTGATTGTGATTTCCAATTCAGGCCGCAATGCGCTGCCCATTGAGGTAGCCATGAAGGCCAAAGAGTCGGGACTGGAGGTGGTGGCACTGACCAGTGTTGATCACAGCAGCCAGGTGTCCAGCCGCCATTCCAGTGGCAAGAAACTTACGGATCTTGCAGATATTGTCATTGACAACCGGACGCCCATGGGCGACGCCGTCATTGATCTGCCGGGTACGCAGCTGCATGCCGGGCCCATGTCCACGATTGCCGGAGCTGCGGCTGTAAACATGATCATGCTTACCGTTATGCAGCGCTATCTCGAGCAGGGCGAAATTCCGCCCATCAGCATCAGTACCAATCTCGATGGGGCAGATGAGCATAACCAAAAACTGCGGCGGCAGTTTCTTCATCGGATCCGATTCGAATGAAGCAGCAGCTGCCGTGGGTCCTAGGAGTAGACGGGGGCGGAACCAAGACTCGTTGTAATGCATCTGGCCTGTCCGGGAAGCTTTTGGGGGCCGTGACAACCGGACCGACCAATCCCAATGCAGGAGGACTCCAGCAGCTGATCGACCGTCTTGCAAGTGCTTTGGAACAGCTTCAGAAGCAGACCGGCCTGCAGATGGCCCACTGCCGTGCCGCCTATCTGGCCATGGCCGGTACCGAGTTCGATCCCGGGAGCCGGGAAATGTTCCAAAGGACCGTCGGCCAGCTGGGTTGTACTGGCAGGGTTGTGGTGGAAGGTGACTTTCGCTGTGCATGGGCTGCTGCGGGAGCCATGGATGAGGGTATAGTGGCATCGTGCGGGACCGGCTCGTTTGTTTATGGCGAAAACCGATTGGGCGGCCGGTGTTTGGCCGGCGGCTGGGGCCCCTTGTTTGATGACGAAGGGAGCTGTTATGATATTAGTAGGGAAGCACTTCGTCTTGCGGCCCAGGCGGCGGATGGTCGAGGAGAATCGACACGGCTTGTCAGGGTGGTCCTGGATTTCAGTGGTGTTAGCGAGATGCGCATGGTGTCCCGGTGGCTGCGCCGGCAGGAAAGCCCAACGGCTGCCATCGCAGGCTTGGCTCCCCACGTGTTCACTGCAGCCCACAGCGGCGACAGCCAAGCAGCAGCGATTATTCGACGGGGTGCTGCGGCCATGACAGCTGGTATCCAGCGGGTCCACAGCGCGTTGTTTTCCGGGCATGAGGCGCCTTTGTATGCTGTGGGATCGGGATTTGCCAACCAACCGGAGTATCTGGACATCATCCTAGCAATGGCAGCTGAGGATGGAATACCGCTTGTAAGACGACAGCCGGTTCTTCCCGTCCATGCCGGGGCCGTGCTCTTGGCATTGAATTTGGCTGGCGTGCCGGCTGATGAACAATTGGTGGAAACGCTCGCCGAGGAAATGCCCTTACATTGACGGGCTTGGGAAAATTCGTCCTCCGAGGGGTGCATTGATCCATAGCACCGCGGACGGCTGAGGAGTGTACAATGTGACGACAGTGTGGAAGGCAGCGGAACCGAAGTTGACTTTGGGAATGACCCGGCTGCTTCGGGAGCCGTCGCAATATCTGCCCGCTGATGCCAAGGTTGGCTTTGTCGGCAACTACAACGCCGTGGATGAACGGGGAACGCCGTTCATACGGCTGC
This sequence comes from Clostridiales bacterium, assembly GCA_003551965.1. Taxonomy (GTDB): domain Bacteria; phylum Bacillota; class Limnochordia; order Darwinibacteriales; family B1SED10-159; genus B1SED10-159. The sequence goes on from PUOC01000155.1 coordinate 2,409, forward strand.
TCCATGAACATAGCGGTATTTCTCTGCAAGCCATCTTTGCTCCGGAACACGGCCTCTGGGCAGCGGCCCAGGCGGGCGTGCGTGTGGGGCATGAAGTGGATCAACATACCGGCGTACCTGTACACAGCCTCTATGGTGAAACATTCAAGCCTACGCCGGAAATGCTTCATGACATTGATGTGCTGCTCATAGACGCCCGGGACAGCGGCTGTCGCTACACAACGGGCAGTTCTACCATGGCGTTGTGTCTGGAGGCGGCAGCGGAGAACAATAAGCCGGTGGTCATGACCGACCGGCCGAATCCCCTGGGCGGGCAGAAGGTGGAAGGTGGTGTTCTGAAACCGGGCTTTGAATCCTTTGTGGGATTTCATACCCTGGCCGTCCGCCACGGTATGACCGCTGCCGAACTGGCTTCTATGTACCGCGCCGAAGCAGGTTTAGATACGGAGCTGACGATCGTACCCATGGAAGGGTATAGGCGGGACATGTTGTACCCCGAAACGGGTTTGCTGTGGGTGAGTTCTCCGAACATGCCCGGTTTTGAAACACAGTGTGTTTATCCTGCCACATGCTTGTTTGAAGGCACTTCGTGTTCGGAAGGGCGGGGGACCGCCAAGCCATTCCGGCTTATAGGCAGTCCCTGGCTTGACGAAATACAGCTGGCCGACGCACTCAATGGCATTTCTTTGAAGGGGGTGGTGTTTCGACCAGCACGTTTCCTGCCCATGTTTTCCAAGCATGAACAGGAAGTATGCCGCGGTGTTGAAGTACATGTGACCGATCCAGAACGGCTGCAGCCAGTCGAAATAGGGGTACACATGATCTACGAAGTTCGTCGCCAGGACCCGGACAAATTTGCCTGGAAAGGATTTGAAGATCTTACCACCGGCCGGAGGCTTTTCATCGACCTCCTGACCGGGAGCGAATACTTGCGCCGGGCCATGGATGATGGGCAGACACCGGAAGACATTATGGCAGAATGGGCAGGAGACCTTGAGGAATTCAGAAGCCGCAGGACACAGCACTTAGTTTACGACTAACGGTTCGAAATTCCAAGGGAGGTAGGAAAATGCTAGGTCGAGTCAGTCGCATACTTTTTATCACAGGGTTGATTGGTCTGTTGAGCGTCAGCGGAGCCTTTGGCTACCAGCAATCTCCTATGCTAGACGATATGGACTTGCCGCCGGTCGAAGACCGGCTGCCGGTGGAACCACTGGAAATTGACACCTTTGAGAGAACAGGAGAATATGGCGGCCAGATGCGCTTGGCTATGATGGACCCCTTTGCTACGGGGACGATTCACTCGGGTCTGTACAGTGAAGGATTGGTCAGCTGGTGCACGGACGGCGTTGACGTCGTTCCGAATCTGGCTAAGGACTTTGAAGTCTCCGAGGATGGCTTGGTCTACACCTTCTATCTGCGTGAAGGTGTGAAATGGTCAGACGGTGAGCCATTTACCACGGAAGACATCGAGTTTTGGTATGAAGACAACTTGCTTCATGACGAGATCACGCCCGCCATTCCCGGGTGGCTGAGGTCCGGCGGTGAACCGGTGGAGTTGAACATCATTGACGATTACACCTTTGAGTTCATTCTCCAGGAACCCAATATGACCTTTTTGGACAATATGGCATTCCAGTCAGGGGGCGCGTCCTTCCCGACGATCATGACGCAGCCTAAGCATTTCCTGAAAGATTATCACCCGGATTACGTCGGTGAAGACCAGGTACAGGAAATGGCTGAGGATCACGATTTCGACGCCTGGTATGACTTCTATTACGAGGTTCGGGATTTCCGGATTAACCCCGACATTCCAGTGATAACAGCCTGGCATCCCACCACCGAACTGCACGGACGGGAGATCCAATACTGGGAACGCAACCCCTACTATTGGAAAGTGGATGAAGAGGGACAGCAGCTGCCCTATATCTGCGAAGTTTCGGTGCAGATTGTGGGAGACCGCGAAGTGCTCAATATGATGGTCGCCGGCGGCGAGATCGACTTTGATTTTGCCAACATGACGCTGCCTGACTATCCATTCCTGCGTGAGCATGAAGGCGAAGGAAACTACCGCACGCTGCTGTGGAATTCCACCCTTGGTTCACAGCTGCAGCTGGCACCCAATCTGAACCACGAAGATCCAGTACTCAACGAGCTGTTCAACACGTTGGACTTCCGCATTGCGCTCTCCAAAGCCATTGACCGCGAATCCATCAACGAGTTTTCGTTCATGGGTTTGGCCGAACCACGGCAGGCAACGATTCTGGACGACGCTCCCTACTTTAAGCCAGAGTTTGCGGAGATGTATGCGGAATACGATCCGGAACGGGCCAATGAAATATTGGACGAAATCGGCTTGGACGAGAGGGATGACGAGGGTATCCGTCTGCGTCCCGACGGTGAACCGCTTCGGTTTGTACTGGAATACCCGACGCACTACGAATTCGGCCCCTACGATGATATCGTCGATTTCGTAGCCGACAACTGGCGCGATCTCGGTATCGATGTTGCTGTGCGGCCCATCGGTGTATCCATTCACTTCGAAAAGTCCATGACCACGGAAATGGATTTCGTGATTTGGGCATACGGCCGCGGATTGCATCCTTTCATCGCTCCGAACTATGTATTCCCATCGGCGGAAGGGCGCTCCACCGGCGCTTTGGAATATGCCCGCTGGTGGCTCACCGACGGCGAAGAAGGCAAGGAACCTGACGGTGATATCCTTTGGATGATGGAACGCTATGACGATTATCTTACGGAAGTCGATGATGAGAAACGCCTTGAGATCGGCACCGAGATCATAGAGACCAGTGTATCCAATCTGCTTTATATCGGTACGGTAGGCAATGCGCCACTGCCCGTGATTGCCAAGGAAAACTTGCGCAACGTACCCTCGGAAGCAACGAGAGACTGGGTTCTGGTCATGATCGGACATCTCAAGCCGGAGCAGTTCTTCTTCACCGATTTCTAGGCTGACGGACAATGACAGAGGAGGCGGAAGGCTCCGCCTCCTCTGCTTCTTCCTGTCCTGCGGTCACCATTGTTGGTTTTGAAAGGAGGTTGCAGCAGTGCTCACGTATATTGCCCGGCAGGCATTATTGATGATTCCTACTCTGATCGTGATCTCGATTATTGCCTTTATCATTATCCAATTACCGCCGGGCGACTTTCTCTCCACCTATATATCGCAGTTGGAGGCAGCGGGGGCCGAAGTAGATGACGCGACCATTGAGGCGCTGAATCGGCGCTACGGTCTGGATCGGCCTGTGTATGTCCAGTATTTTCGTTGGGTTACCGGGATGCTGCAGGGTGACTTCGGCCAGTCCTTTGAATGGAACCGCCCGGTTAATGCTTTGATCTGGGATCGGCTGGGACTGACGTTCATTGTTTCCCTGGTGACCTTGATCTTCACTTGGATTGTAGCCATCCCCATTGGGATCTTCTCGGCTACCCACCAGTATTCGATTGGAGATTATCTTTTCACATTCATGGCCTTCATAGGAGTGGCCATACCCAA
>PUOC01000088.1 GCA_003551965.1 Clostridiales bacterium
ACCGGCGGCAGTTCGCCGGCTTCAACCTGCTCTGCCAGATCCGGTGCCTCATTGTAGGTCATAGCACCTACACCCGCTGTCATAACCAAAAACGCAGCCGTCAACAAAACCAAAAACTTCGGAGCTAACAAGGCTTTCATAGAACGTATCCCCTTCCGTTTGGATGTTTTCTCGTTCCGTCTCATTACGCCACATCGGTTGGCCCTGCGGACGCCAAGAACGCAGAGCGAAGAAATCTACGCCAGCTATGTATCACCTCCTCCAGAGAGATACGAGGCAACAGCGGTTAGTTAACTTAAATAATTAATGTGCCAAAAAATAACTAACGGTTAAGTGTGTTACATTTAGTGTAACTCCCCCTGCCCCTCCTGTCAACACATCGAGTCATATCCATTCCGCGCATCACCTCACGGGTAAAGCAGCCCTTTGTGCTGCCGGCTTAAGGATCCGCACAGCTGTTCCGCTCTTCCCCAAGCAAGTCAAGAATCATGAGCAGGCTGCGGCTGATGTGAAAGGGGTCCTTCACGGGCAAAGCCACCACCTTGGTCTGGGGCCTTCCTTGGCGGTCTCGGATTTGCACCCATTCCTTAACATCCGGGTCGGGGTTGGGAAACACCGAGAAGGTGTATTCGGCCAACCGCTCATACAGTTTGAGCAGCTGCCGGTCCCCCGTCTGGTCATGGGCCAGCAGCAATGTATACAAGCTCTCTGCATGCGGCCACCACAGCTTCATATCCCAGTTCTCCAACAGCTTGCGGATCATAGGATCCGCTGGGTCGTCCTGTGCAGTCAGCGACGGACGGCGGCCATCGACGCCGATGAATTGGTAGAGCCCGCCATACTCCGGATCCCAGCCAAGTTCGAATGTCCTTTTGATCACCTCGCCCACCTCTGCTGCCAACCTTGCGTTACCGGTCCGACGGCTGTACTGCAGGATAAACCACATATCTTCCAGAACATGGCCGGGATTGACATAGCGGCTGAGGACGGAGTGCAGCGGTTGCCCGTTAGGCCCGAGTATTTCCAGAACAAGGCCATCCTGCAAAAAACGTCCCAGGATACGATCAACGAAGCCGGAAGTACTGCTCTCGATCCAATCCAGATTGGAATCGTCAAGGGAAGCACATGCATCGGCCAAGATCTGCCCCGTATTCAGTCCGATCATGTTCATGCCGTGGCTCTGACAGCCCGCCGGCAGTGGATAGGGTTCGGAGCGGAATCGGTCTTCTTCCATCCGCGTAAGAATCGATTGATACAATGACACCGCCGACTCTAAGATCCGCTGCGACCCGGCCGCCTTGGCATACTCTGCCAATCCCATGACGACGAAACAGTCCACGTAGGTACTGGGTTCATAGCCCTGTCCCGGTTCCGCCTCCTTTGGCCGGCCCTCGCGGCTGACTACAAATGTGCAGTGGCCGTTTTCGAGAATGCCGTGCTTGCAGACAAAATCTACACCCGAGCGCGCCAACCGGAGGTACTGTGGCCGTTCCGCGGGGCGATTGGCAGCCAGCTTCGACCATACCCAGATGAGCCGCCCCTGGGACCACACATATTTGTCTGTACTGACCAGTCTTTCTCCTAGATTGTCAAAACAGGTATAGAAACCTCCATACTGTTCGTCGTGGGAGCGCTGCAGCCAAAACGGCAGTATTTGACGATCGAGATGGGACTGATAAAACGAACGCATGGCCTCTCGCGAACCCTGCATGCAATCGCAACCTTTCCTGTCAGCAGGAACCAAGCTTGGGAGCAAACGCCGTGTAACCCCTTAGATCCTGCTTCACTTTTTTCTGCGCCCACGGAAAGCCCGCTTCACTGGGAAGGCAGCCCCACTGCCAGCATTGGGTAAGATCGCGGCCGAGTCCTGGTGCATACGTACGGCGCGCCTGGGAATCATAGCAGATGTACTGCTGCGGAAAACCCGGTACGGTGCCGACCGCTTCCAAGCTGCCGTTGATACACAGCGTATGGGCTGATGCTGCGTCTACACCGCAGATCTCTAATTTCGATCCGCTCCGCACAGCGTCTATCATCATCCAAAGATGGCGGGTCTTGTCGGCGTTAGGATCGCCATAGTCTTTGCTGCTTCCGTCATCCCACTGGGCTCGAATGTGATGCTGAAAGGAAGCTTGATCCGACAGCTGCCCATAGGACACCTGCGCACCGTCGAACTCGTACATGAAACTTGGATTCCTGCTTTCCTCGGAGGCATGGGTGGCAAAGAAATAGAGCTCACAGCCGCCTGTCGTCATGATGCGAAAGGCAGCGGTGTCATAGCACGCAATGTCATGGGCGCGGTACAGCTCTGCCTCCAACCACTTGGGCTCGGCACTGCGCTCCGGCTTGTCTCCCAGCACGTAAAGCATATTGTGCAGATAATGGGCCGTGGCGTTGTTGGCGACGCTGTCTAGAATCCAATATCCGTCCGGGTCCTTCAACTTCCCCGCCCAAGGCCGGCTGTAGTAGGCATCGTCCCTGGGCCACAGCACCAAAGTCCGAAACCGTCTTGGCCTGCCCAGCATGCCGCTGCCGATGTCCTCCTTCAACTCCTGCACAGCTTGGCTGAAGGACCACTGGTAACCGATGGCCAGCATGCGCCCGGCTTCGCCTGCCGCCGCTCCCATGGCCCGCGCTTCCTGCAACGTGGCACTGACAGGTTTTTCACACAGCACGTGACTGCCCTGTCGCAGACAGTACATGGTCTGCCGGGCATGGAAGTGAATCGGCGACGATATCACGGCCAGATCGGCACAGCTGTCTTCGTAGAACTCTTCGACACTGGCATAAAGGCCAGTTCCAGCCGCCCTTAACTCTTCCAATCGCGGACAGCTCTCCGGAAAGGGATCGACCGCTCCCACTAGGGCAAATGTGTTGCGCTCCGCGGCATCAAGCAGGGCGTCCACATATGTCCGGCCGTACCCTCCAATTCCCACCAACAGCAAGCGAACCGGTGCAGTCATCAAATGCTTCCTCCTCCATCTAGCCCATGCCCAGTCGCTCCAACAATGCCCGGAAGCGTTCAAGGCACTGCTCGGACGCTTCCCAGCCTCCCGCCGAAAAGCCGCTTCCCTGGGGACGCTTAAGTTCCTCTTCATCCATTTCCCGGTTCAGCCGGTAATGGGTTTCGACCACCAAATAGCCGTTGAACCCGTCCTGGTTTAGTCTAGGCAGCAGTTTCTCATAGCCGACTTCACCGTCGCCCAAGGCCACCGCTGTGATGTCACCATCTTTCTTCAGCGCGTCCTTAAGGTGAATGTGCCGGATGTATGGCTGCAGATGTTCATAGGCATAGGGGTACGGTTCCTCGCCTTGGGGGTCAAACAGGTGATTGCCAGGATCGTAGAGCGCTTGTACATGGGGCGAGTCGATCTGCTCTAGTACCTGCCGAAGCAGGCCGGCATTGCTCGCATACACAGAGGGATCCGGTTCAACCACCAGCGTTTTCCCGGCCCTCCGCACCACAGGCTCGATCTTCCCGAATTCTTCAACGATCTTCGGCAGTGCGTCTTCAAAGCAGCCTTGCTTCCAAAAGGTAAAAGCGCGCAGGATATCAACGCCGAGAACATCCGCCGCCTCCAGTGCCTTCTGCAATATGCGGCGGTGTGTTTCCACTTCGGACGCATTGTCCAGACTGCACTTGAATACCGGAGTAGAAAGGGCGCAGATCTCCATATCCCTTGCCTGTACCCGGGCGCGGATCTTGCGCAATCCATCGACAGAATATTCGTGGACCAACTTATCCTCTACAGAACGCAGCTCCACAGCATCCAGACGGTAGGAAGCCGCCAAATCCAGCGCCTGCGTCAAGTCCTGGGAAACTTCATCGCTGATGATCCCTAGTTTAAAGTCCATGCACTTCCTCCAATTCCACTGGTTTGCCCGTAATACGGCTTTGATTGGCACATTCCATGAACTGAACGACTTGTATCGTTTCCTTTAGCGGCAGATTGGATTCCTTGGTCCGGAACATGGCAAGGATCTCCTCCAGCAGGCTGGCATAGAACGGCCTGCGGGCACTGGCCACGTCCACCCATTTGGTTTCGTCACCGCCATGGAGCAGGGCGCCGAACTGGCGGTTACCGCTGCGGTTGCCCCGCACCGTACCCAGCCGTCCATCCCGCCATGTCCCGACAATCACGTCATGATAATCATTGCTGACTGCCCGGACCTGTACACATTCCGCCCCCAGCGCTGCAAACAGCATGTCAGTCATGTGGACGCCGTACCAAAACATACCCGGTTGGGTCGGCTGCAGAGCCATAGGACCGTAACAATCGGCACCGATGAACTGCCTGCCTTTCTCGGCGATGGCGGCCTGCAGAGGATCACTGTAGCGCAGGGCAGAGCTGCTCAGCAGTGGCACGTCATACTCCCGGGCCAAGCGGGCAATTTCCAGTGCATCTGCGGTACTGGTGGCGAAGGGTTTGTCAATGAATGTAGGTTTTCCATAAGGCGCCACCTTGGCAAACTGCTCGCGGTGAACCCGTCCGTCCACTGATTCCAGCAAGATGGCGTCGCACTGGTCGGCCACGGCCTCCATGCTGTCTTCCATGATCACACCGTATTGATCGCGCAGCGTCTCTGTGTATCCCGGCAACCGGTCGCGGCTCATCTCCATATCCGGCGATCCGCCGGGATAGGCTGCAACCACACGGCCGCCGGGAACGTGAAACTCCTCGTTCTCATCGTGAAGGAGCTTGGCAAAGGCGGTGACATGAGACGTGTCCAATCCAATCATGCCAATGCGAATCGGGTCGCTCATAACACCTTCACCTCTTTCCCCGTGCGGGCCGACTCATACACGGCCAAAAGCAAGTCCACTGCCTTTCGGGCTTGGTCGCCCGGGACCAAGGGTTCACGATCATGCAGCACGGCCTCTACAAAGTCGTCCACAATCAGGTAATGACCGTCGTCGGAAATGGCCCTGGGATCGCTGCTGCCGCCGTAGCCGGCCTTGACCTCGGGCATCGCTTCGTCGCTGTCGAGGAACTTCCACATTTCCATGCCCTTATCCGAAAATATGATGGTGCCCCACTCACCGTGCAGTTCAAAGCGGGTGCTCAATCCGGGGTATACCGAAGTCGTTCCCTGAATAACCCCAAGGGCCCCATTCTTATACTTCATGACAACCACGGCCGTATCCTCAACCTCAATGTCCCGGACCAGGGCATCGGCTTTGGCATAGACCGATTCGACCTCGCCTGCCATCCATTGGATAAGGTCAATTCCGTGGATGCCTTGGTTCATCAGAGCGCCGCCGCCATCCATATCCCATGTTCCCCGCCAGCCAGCGCTCTTGTAGTACTCGGGGCTGCGGTAATATTTGAGGTAGGCATCACCCAAAACCATCTTGCCTAATTTCCCCTCGTCAATGGCCTGTTTCGCAAGAATGGCCGCCTCCATGGTACGCCGCTGGAAGACCCCGCCGAGCTTCACACCCGCGTCCTGGCAGGCGTTGATCATGGCCGTCATCTTGTCGGCGGTGATTTCCAGGGGTTTTTCACAAAGGACGTGTTTGCCTGCTTTGGCAGCGGCCACGGCAATTTCCGCATGGAGGCCGCTGGGGGTGCAGACGCTGACCACATCAATATTCTTTTCTTTCGTCAGCATTTCAGCACAGTCGTCATACACACCGCTGACCCCGTATTCGGCCGCCAGCTTCTCCGCCCGTTCGGGAATGACGTCGCACACCGCTGCCAGTTCGGCATCGGGCTGCAGATCAATGGCCTTGGCGTGCGTTGGTCCAATGACTCCAGCACCTACGATGGCAAAACGGACTTTCTTCGACACTGTCATCATCCTTTCGTGTTGACATTGGCTCGTCTACAGTACCAGGCGGCCCGCCTCTGCATCAAGATAGAGGCAGCTCCGCTGATGGCTGCGCAGGACCGATGCAGGACAATCGGGCTCAATAGGCCCGTTTACGGTCCGCTCCACGGCCTTGGCCTTGGCAGCCCCCGGAACCATGCAGAAGATATAGTCTGCCGACAGAATGGTTGGAATGGTCACCGTATAAGCCTGTGCCGGCACGTCGTCCAACTGCGCAAAACAGCCGTCATTGACCTGCTGCCTTCGGCATTGTTCGTCCAGGTCGACCACCTTAATGCATTCCGGGTCGGAAAAGTCGGCTACGTGGGGATCGTTGAACGCGATATGTCCGTTTTCGCCAATTCCAATGCACGCCATGTCCAGCGGGTGCTCTTTTAACAGTGCTGCATAGCGGGCCAAGACATCGGTCTGCGGACTTCCGGGCACATCAATGTAGTGGACTGCCCGAAAGGGGACCTTTCCAAATATATGCCGATCCAAGAAATTGCCGAAGCGCTGGGGCTGTTCGGCCGGCAAGCCCACATACTCGTCCAAGTGAAAGGCAGTCACCCGTTCCCAAGCGACGTCGGCGGCCGTGGTCAGGTGCTCGAGAAATTCGGCCTGTGACGGTGCGGCAGCAAACATGATCCGCACGTGTTCCTGCTGTTTTAAGAGCGCCCTCAAGCGGTCCACTGCATCCCCAGCGGCTGCCCTGCCCATGGCGTCCCGATCGGCGTAGATCTTGACCGCCAGTTGATCCTTGTTCGTTTCCATCTCTGCATGCATCGTTGAACCCTCCTGCTTTCGTACTGTGCCCGTATATGGCCCATGTCATCTTCCAATCCACCCCGGCAGCAACAGCTATGCAAGCCATTTGTCGAGATTTTCCTGCACAAAATCGTCATCGGTCAACCTAGGGTGAGTGTCGATCACCCGGTCTATTTCTTCGGCCTGGCCTGGCGATAGAACTTCCTGCGGATCCAGGCAGGCGTTGGACGAGAGCAATCCCTGCCGGCGAAGAACTTCGTTGATACCTGGAATACAGCCAGCGAAACCGTTGGCTGCGTCAAAGACAGCTGCATTCGCGTCGGTTAAGGCAGCCCCCGCCTGCAGCAAAGCCGATGGGATGACGCCCTGGCTTCGGACCGACTGAATTTCCTCTAGCAATTCCACCGCCCGCCGCGTCCACACCGCCCACTGGCCGAGAAGGCCGCCCGACATTCTGCGGGAAACCCTTTGGTTTCCTTGCTCCCAGGCGTATTCTGTCAGCAGATCTGCCACGATATTGTCATCATTTCCCGTGTAGAGAGCAATGCTGTCGCCGCGCCCGGAATGACAGACGGCCCGGACCACGTCTAAGGTCAAGTAGCGGTCAAAGGGAGCGATCTTTATGGCATGCACCTGGGGGATGTCCGCAAACTTCCTCCAGAAACCGTAACTCAGAACACGGCCGCCCACCTTCGGCTGCAAGTAAAACCCAAAGAGAGGAATGACTTCACCGACGATGCGGGCTCTCTCCAACAACTGCTCCTCGTCCCAATCGCCCAGTCCGCCCATGCTGAGCAGTCCAAGATCATAGCCGAGATCAGAAGCGATGCGGGCTTCGCGAACTGCCTGCTCCGTAGGCCCGCATATACCCGCGATCTTGCACAGCGGACTCCATCGTTCCGCTTCACGGAGTTCCTCCATGGCCAGCTCCAACACCGGCTCAAAAAGCCCAATTTTGGGATCGCGTATGGCAAACTGCGTTGAATGGACCCCCGCGGCCAATCCTCCGGCACCAGCGGCCGTATAGTAGCGACAGAGCGCCCGCTGGTGCCGCTCATCGAATTTCCTGTCCCTGGTTAGGGCTAGGGGCAGCGCGGGGATGACTGTTCCGCTGTGTAGGATTGCCTCAACTTCCTCAGCTAACTGTACGGCCATATCAGAACTGCCCCTTTCGTTCCTGAAAATGCGTGGGTTTGCCCAGCAGGGGACCGCCCTGCGCAATCCATTGGGCCGTCCAATCAATCATCTGCCCTAGAGGTATCTTCGGGTAACCCAGTTCTTGATGGATCTTCGCCGCATTGTTCAAGAGGCAGTGTGCGCTTTCTTCACCCTCAAAGAGAGGTTCTGTACCAAAGCGTTCTGCAAACACATGGCCAAGCCATCGAATGGACACCGTCTCGGGGCCGGTCATGTTCAGCACCCGTCCCCCTTGCGGTAGACAGAGCCTGAGCGACCGCAGAGCATATTCATTGGCATCCCCCTGCCAGATACAATTGACATGGCCTGTCGATAGATCGATAGGCCTGCCGTGTTTCACTTGGTTGGCCAGATCTACCAGAACTCCGTAGCGCAGATCAATGGCGTAATTGAGCCGGAGATGGACCATTTCCGTGCCGAATTGATGGGAGTAGTATTGAAAAATCCGCTCCCTACCCAAGCATGACTGGGCATATTCGCCCACGGGCTCCGGAGGCGTTTCCTCAACGGCACCCCCGGAGTAAACCGGCACAAAGGGATAAACATTGCCTGAAGAGAACACGGCAATACGGGAGCCGCGATAGCGGCTGGCCACAAGGCTAGGAACATGGGTGTTCATGGCCCAAGTGAAATATTCTCTGCCGGTGGTACCAAATTTGTGCCCAACCATAAAGATCACGTTCGCTGCATCCGGCAGCGCCTCCACCTGGTCTTTATCCAGCAGGTCCGCTGCCACCGTTTCAACGCCCCATTGTTCCAGCTCCTGACGCAGTCCGTCGGTGGAGAAGCGGGAAACAGCAATCACTTTTTTGTTCAACCGCCCTTCATCCACCGCTGCCTTGGCCAATTTCGCCAGGCTAGGCCCCATTTTCCCCCCCGCGCCGAGAATCAGGATATCTCCGGAACAGCTGCGCAGATCAGCAATCAAAGCCTGCGAAGGCGATGCCAGATAGCTTTCTAGTTCTTCGACGTTTCTCACCAATGGTTCCCCTCCTCCGGCATACGCCGCTTTCTTACATACACTGACGCAACCACTTCGACCACTATGCATTGCCAGACACTATGCCCGGAGCCGTGAAAGATCCGCGTCTTCGAGGATGATCCGTTCTACCAGCCGATCTTCAATGCCGTCCAGTGCCATGTGGACCGCTCCTAAGCAGTACACAGTTTCTTCCAAATCCGAGAAGACCAGTTCGGGCATGTTAGGAACCGCACGCTCGATCAGAGACAAGATGTGATCGTTCACGACTGATTGCGCTTCGCAGAACTGGCCGCCGATCACAACAATCTCCGGGTTGAGAACACTGACAACGTTAGCCACGGTCACAGCGATATGAGAAGAGGCTTCCAACAGGATATCCCGCATGTACTGCTGCCCTTTCTCCGCCTGATCCACGATCTGCCCAAACGTCATGTTGACCTGCAGGCGTTCCTTGACCCGATTTTCGATAGCAAGGGTACTGCAGATGCTTTCCAAGGCCCCGTAATCCTTGGAGCTTCTGGTAACACTGCGCCAATCCGTTATGCTAAAGCCCACTTCTCCCTCCATATTGGAAAATCCCTTATAAAGCCGGCCCTGGATCAGTATACCGGCCCTTATTCCCTGGTCAATCTTGATATAGACGGCATTTTGGCGGCCCTGGATTTTTCCCTTCCAACGTTCGCCCACCACGGCCATGTTGACTACGTTTTCGATCAGGACATCGCAGTCAAATTGCTGCCCAAGCTCCACAGCCAGAGGGATATTTTCCCAATGGCGAATATTAGGCGCCAATGTGATGACGCCGGACTTCACGTCAAATGCTCCCGGAACAGCGATTCCAATGGAGAGCAGCGCTCCTTTGCCAATGCCCCGGTCGGAGAGCAGTTTCTTTATTTCTTGCACTAAAAACGGCACGCAGTCAACCGCGGCTTGGTCGTACTCCACCACATGTTCGTGCATAACGCTGGCATGGACATCGCTGACCACCAAGGAAATGGTACGGCTGTCAATATGGATACCCATCACATAGGCGCAATCTTCCCGCAGCCGCAGCCATATCGGCTTCCGCCCACCGAGGCGGCTGGAACTTTCGGCTTCAACCTCGTAGAGCATTTTCTTTTCCAAAAGCACCTGCACGATAGCGGAAACACTGGGAGCGCTCAGGTTCAGCCGCCTGGCAATTTCGGCTCTGGATAAGGGCTCCGACGAGATCCGAAGCAGCTCTAATATCTGCCGAATGTTTTCCTCCCGGATATTGCTTGGTCTCATGGCTCAATCAACCTCTTCCTATTGTTGAATCACTGGGCTCCGCTGGGGCAAGGTAAGGGTTTTCCACCGCAGAACACCCTATTGACCCGAAATTGACGGTCGAAGACAACGATGTCCGCGTCCAGCCCCTCGGCTAGAGCTCCTTTGCGGTCGGCAATACCCATGACCCGGGCAGGAGTTGCGGTCAGCATCACCACGGCCTCCTGTATGGAGACGCCCGCTGTCTCCACCATCGTCTGCAGCAATCGGTTGGCCGTGGCTACGCTCCCGGCAAACGCGGTCCTGTCAGGCAATTTGGCTACGCCTTCTTCGACCAATACGTCCTGGCCGTCCTGGAGACTGCCTAAGCGATAGGTTCCGTCAGGCATGCCGGCGCCGCGCATGGAATCGGTCACGAGACAGATTCGATCGCTTCCTTTGCACTTGTAAATCAGCTTCAGCAGACTTTCAGGAAGATGGTGCCCGTCGGCAATGATTTCCACTGTCAGGGCGTCGCTCAGCAGGGCCGTCTCAATGACCCCGGCATAACGATAACCCTTGATCCTAATCAAACCAGACATCCCCGAGTACAAATGGGTGATCAGCTCAAAACCGTTGGCCAGCGCGTCCAACACCTCTTCATAGACGGCGTTGGAGTGGCCTATGGACGGGACGACCCCTCTTCTTCTGAGCTCCCGCCCCATTGCCAATGCTCCAGGGACCTCCGGGGCTAGGGTCCAACGTACGATTTCACTGCTGTAATCCAGTACTTCGATATACTCTGCCGGCGTCGGGTCCTTTATGTATCGGGGGTCCTGTGCTCCTTTCTGCTCGAGGCTGAAATAAGGCCCTTCAAGATGAATGCCGTGCAAGTTAGGCCCCGTCGCGCCCATGCTTTCCTTAGCGGCGGCGAAGAGATCAAGAGTACTGTAGAGCTCAGCCATGGTGCTGGTGAGAGTGGTGGGAACCAAAGTCGTTGTTCCGTGCTGGAGGTGGGTTTTGGCTGCTTCCTGAAACGCTCCTAAGGTACCGTCCATGAAATCGCTGCCGCCTGCTCCATGGGTGTGGATATCAATGAAACCGGGGGCGATATATTGGCCTTTTGCATCCACGACTTCGGCGCCGTCCCGGGGACCGTTCCAACCCCCGGCGAAAACACCGGATATGACCCCTTCCTCGATGACCACGCCTCCTTGATCTATGGTCCGAAACGGCGTTACCACGGTTCCGTTCTCTATGATTATACGATTCACAGCCACTCCTCCTTGGCATGGGCATTCTGCGTTATATTAATTAGATTTATTAACTTTCCAGTGATCAATAAACGCTATTCCGTTTAGCATGAGCTTCGTCGCCCAGCAACGAATTCCTGCTGCTTTCTCTACAATTGTTAAGTTCCCCGCACGAAAAAACAGCGAACTGCCCATGATTGCACATGGACAGCTCGCTGGCGAAACCGGTCCCGCAGAGGGACGATTCTGTTTAGCGGTCGAAGAAGAACTGTTCCGGATTGCGCGTGGTACTCCAGAGGGTATCCCAAGCCCAGAGCACATCCTCGGGCAGGTTGCGCAGATCTTGGTCTGCAACGACGACCCATGGGGACAGACCGACTGTGCCAATGATATACACGTTCTCGGCCTGTGCCTCAAGAATCTTCACGGCATAGGAACGCCGCTCTTCGTCTGTGGTGGCCGACTGGAACCCGTCGTGCCAGTCCACCAACTGCATAATGTCTTGCGGGGGCTCTTCCCCTTGTTCACCACCGGTCTGCACCCAACGGGACCATTCAATCCATACAGAACTGCTCCATGTGACCACGTCGGGCACCAACGGTGTAGCTCCCCAGCCGAAAAGGACATCGACCAGTTTGTCGCCGTGCCAGAGCGTTGCTTCCATTAGGTTGGCTGTGGCTCTCTCGCCCTGCAGCTCACCGGAAATTTGCCGACTCTGGGCATCGATTCCGATTTCCCGCCAATGTTCCATGACCAGCTCAACGGTGGGTGCTTTCGGCGTCTCGGCATCGTAGTACTCTAGGGTGAAGGTAAATCGGTTCCCCTCAGAATCGAGGCGATAACCCTCTGCATCTTTTTGGTCAAGGCCCATTTCGTCCAGTAGCTCTCCGGCTCGTTCCGGGTCATACTCGGCATAGGCCGACCCGAACTCTTCGCGGTAGTAGTCACTGGTTGGAAGCACTGTGTACTGACGCGGTACTCCCTGCCCGAAATAGATCACTTCGTTGATTTCGTC
This sequence comes from Clostridiales bacterium, assembly GCA_003551965.1. Lineage (GTDB taxonomy): Bacteria > Bacillota > Limnochordia > Darwinibacteriales > B1SED10-159 > B1SED10-159. The sequence goes on from PUOC01000088.1 coordinate 12,254, forward strand.
CCGGTCAATGGCCAGCGACATGGCTTGACGGAAGCGATTGTCTTGGAAAATTTCCCGCAGGACGGGATTTTCGATGGTTTGGTTGAACATAAAGGCTACATCTGTACCCATGCCCGAAGTCCAGAGTTCGGTGCGGTAACCGCCGGACTCCTGATACTCCTGAAAGAGGGGATAATTGCGGATATCGGTATTGAATGCGGCGAAGTCCACGTCACCGCTCATAATCATACCATTGACCATTTCCCGCTCCGCTACCTTCTCATTGTCGATGCGCTCAATATAGGGCAGCTGGTTACCTTCCGAATCGACCTTCCAGAAGTAGGGGTTGCGCTCCCAAATTCTCCGGGACGAATCCTTCTCCACCATTTTGTAGGCTGTAATTGTGGGAAGGCCGGGTTCTGTCGGGACCTGCCCCCAGCGGGAGTTCTTGTGGCCGAACAGTTGGTACCAATGATCATATCCATAATCAGCAACAAGTTCGTCCAGTACATCGGAATCCACGTAATCTGCATGATAGTCTTTCAGAAAGTGACTGGGCATCAGCAAAGACGGCCAACCCTGATGAACGAGAAAGTGGTCGACACCGGGTTTGGAATCTGCATACCGGAACTCCACGGTGTATTCATCGATGGCCACGACATCCATTACTTCGCCAGCGGCCTGCCAGTCAGCGCTGATGGTAGGTGTCAGTTCCTCATTGAGCAGCACGTCTTCATACCAGAACATGATGTTGTCAGCCACCACGGGTTCACCGTCCGACCAGCGCATGCCCGGACGCAGCCGAATGGTCCAGACCGTCATGTCTTCGTTGGGACTGACCTCTTCCGCAACATTAGGGATGATCTCACTGCCGTCGGGACTGGGTTTGACCAGGTTTGCCATGACATCAAAGACCATATAGTCTTCGCCTACGGCAGTACCGATGGACACTGTCCGCAGTGTTCCTCCGTACTGGCCAATTTCTTCATTCGGCTCGACCACGTACGGTTCCGCGGGCAACCGTGCCTCGACGGGGGGCAGATCACCTTCTGCCACACGGGATTCAAACTCTGGGGGCTCTGAATACTCTACAGCGCCGGCCGCTCCTGCGAAGGCCAATGCAGCCACAACACATAACACGAAAAAACTCTTCACTTTCTTCCTCCTCTCAAAACCTGGGATGGAAGAAAACAACCGCAGCAAACAGCTGTTTCTCCACCCTACACTCACAGCCTTCAACCTTGTTCTGCCTTCGCTCGTCGGAAGACAATCAACTCTTGGATAGCTCTCGCCGGCATCCCTCCCTATCAGACACCGACACGCCTGCATCACCGGCGGACACACGTGCGCCTAAGCCCCACGGGCTTCCATGCCCACACAGCACTGCAGTTTCGTATCTGCATTAGACGGTGTCTGTTATCTAATTTTCTTCTTCTATAAATTCCAGTAAATCCCTTTTTCTTATTTCAACAACCTGCAGATCAATAGGTGGTGTCTGCCAAAAACGTTCACCGGAGCCCTTGTTGGTTCCGATGACTGATCGGCCAAGCAAGTGACTGTCCCGGGAAGGAAAATTAGGGAACTTAACGAAAGTCTAATGGGGTCATGTTCACGGCGGCATTGTACGCAACCATCACCGTGAACGCTGATTATCAGAGAGGAGTTACGCCTACTATGCTGCGAGCGGCCATTATTGGATGTGGAAGCATCTACAAACTGCATGCCAACGCACTGCTGCACACGGAACAGTCCGAGCTGGCCTGCGTAATCGACAATCGGCCCGAACGGGCCCAGCGAGCTGCTGAACTGTATTCCTGCCAGTGGTACAGTGACTGGACATCGATCTTGGAAGATGACTCGATTCACGTTGTACATATCTGCACGCCGCACCATCTGCACCACACTATGGGCTTGGAATTTCTCAAGCACGGAAAACATGTGCTCTGTGAAAAGCCCATAGCCTCCGAGGTGCGGGATGCCGAGGCGATGATAGCGGCGGCAGAAAGCTGTCAACGGCATCTAGGAGTTGTTTTTCAGAATCGATACAATCCCAACGCCCGGAGGGCCAAGGAGCTGCTTGCGCAAAATCACCTCGGTGACGTGCTGGGAGTGAAAGCCATTGTTCCTTGGCATCGGGATCGCGCCTACTACAACAGCGAACGGTGGCGGGGACACTGGGAATCCGAAGGCGGCGGCGTCTTAATCAACCAAGCGATCCACACCATTGACATGATCCAATGGCTCGCGGGAGACATCACCTCGGTCCAAGGCCAGGTAGCCACTTGTGCACTGGCAGACACGATCGAAGTGGAGGACATGGCCAGCGGGTATCTGCAATTTGCCGGCGGGCAGACAGGCGTGTTTTTTGCAACCAATGATTACACCACCAATGCCCCGGTGGAAGTTGAACTGCACTGCTTGGAAGGGACTATCACCCTGCGGGGGGAAGACCTGATCGTAAATGGAGAGCCAATGGCAACTCCATCGGACCGATCCCAGTCGATTATCCACAAATCATATTGGGGATTGGGACATGAAGACCTGATCCAACGCTTTTACCAAGCGGTAGCGGAAAATCGGCGGGACTATGTGAGTGGCCGCGACGGACTTCGTGCCCTACAGGTTGTAAAGGCCTTTTACCATTCTTCCCTGTCGAGGCAGCCAGTGCGTCTGCCGGACGCCATCCTGCATAACTGCGGCCGATGAACACCGCATTGCGCCAATCTAACACTAGGGGGAATGCTTGTGCAATGGAAGGTCGGCTTCATTGGTACCGGTGACGAACGCCGTGCCGGCCCCATGGGTTATGGAATGGCTCACCAGCATGCCAAGGGCTATCAACTGTTAGGCGACCGTGTCACTATGACCTGCTGCTGCGACATCGTACCCGAGCGCGTTGAACGCTTCTCCACCCTCTACGGTATACCTCGAACCTATGGCAGTCATCACGACATGCTGCGTCAGGAAAAATTGGATTTGGTCAGCATCTGCACCTGGCCCCATTCGCACTACCAGTTGGTCATGGACACAATCCAGGCCGGTGTCAAGGCCGTTCACTGCGAAAAGCCCATGGCGTTTACCTGGGGTGAATGCCGCAGTATGACTGCAGCGGCTGCAGAACATGGTGTCCGTTTGACGTTTAACCACCAGCGCCGCTTCGGTGCACCGTTTCGGCAAGCCAAAGAGCTCTTGGACGCGGGTGAAATCGGGAAACTAGAACAGGTGCAATGGGGAGCCGGGGATGTCTACGACTATGGGTCGCATAATTGGGACATGTGCAGTTATTTCAATGATCATACCCCCGTGCAATGGGTTCTCGGTCAAGTACACTATACAGAAGAAAACTTCGTGTTTAATGTCCACAACGAAAACCAAGCTTCAGCCATCTGGCAGTACGAGAACGGTGTTTTCGGCCTGTTGAGCACCGGACTGGGCCGAAACCTTGTGGGATGCCACCATCGTATCATCGGTTCCGAGGGGGAGATCGCGATCGGTCCCCGTTGGGACGGATCGGTGCTGCAGATCCGGAAAAGAGGTGGATCGCAGTTTGAAGATGTGGACTGCGGAGAAGACCACTGTCATGGGCCTGGCTATGTAGAACGCGCCATTGCAGACGTCGTCGCCGCCATTGAAAACGGAACAGAATCCGAACTATGTGCGGCCAATGCCCTACTGGCTAGCGAACCCATGTTCGCCGCCTGGGAATCGGCTCGCAGGCGATGCCGGATTGAACTGCCCTTGAATCACGACGGCAATGCTCTCGACGAGATGGTCAAAAACGGTGAGCTGTCTCCGGGATAAATGCTCTGCCTCCCCTGCCAAAAAAACGGTGAGCCCTCCATGGGAGGATGCTCACCGTTTTTTGTTCGCAAACCAACTATGCCGATTCATCCGTGCTTCGCCGAGACTCCCAGCCGGCCAGGGACAGGTCGGCTGCGAAGTGGCAGGCGACAAAGTGATCCGAACCTTCCGCCGTCTCTGCCAGGGGCGGCTCTTCCTTATAGCAGATATCCTGTACATAGGGACAACGGGTGTTGAAGTTGCAACCTTCCGGAGGATTGGCGGGGTCAGGCACATTTCCGCCTAGCGGTTCTCTTTTGGTCTGCAGCCTCGGGTCGGCAATGGGAATGGCCATCATCAATGCTTCCGAGTACGGATGCTTTGGGTTTTTGTACAGCTCAGTTGAGTTGGCCATTTCCACGGCCTTCCCGAGATACATAACCATGACCCGATCGCTGATGTGCTCTACGACGGAAAGATCGTGGGCAATAAACATATACGTCAGGTGAAACTCCTCCTGCAGGTCGGAAAGCAGATTCAGAACCTGGGCCTGTACGGAGACATCCAAAGCCGATACCGGTTCGTCGCAAATCAGCACCTCTGGATCTAGGGCAAGTGCGCGCGCAATGCCAATCCTCTGCCGCTGGCCGCCGCTGAATTCATGGGGATAGCGATCCATCTGATAGGCCCGGAGACCTACACGTTCTAGCAGTTCACCGACCCTTTCAATGTGCTGTTTGCGGCCACCGATGTCGTGAACCCGCAGCGGCTCACGAATGATATCCAGCACCGACATCCTCGGGTCCAGTGAAGAGAAGGGGTCCTGGAAGATAATCTGAATTTCCCGCCGGATCTCTTTCATCTGCTTGCGGGTCATGTCTGCCAGGTTGACCATGGTCCCGTCTTTTCGAAAATTGACTGTGCCTTCCGTGGGATCCAAAAGCCGAATGACGCAGCGCCCGGTGGTGGTCTTGCCGCAGCCGCTTTCACCAACAACACCCAGGGTTTCTCCCTCGCGGATAAAGAAGTCCACTCCATCCACTGCCCGTACCCAACCAGCGGTGGTACGGAAGATACCTTTCTTAATCGGAAAGTACTTTTTTAAGCCGCGAATGTCTAGGATAACTTGGCTATCACTCATATCACTCATGCGGAAACCTCCTTACTGCCCTCGTATAGCCAACATTTGCACGTATGGCCCTCATCTATCTCATACAAGGGTGGCTCCTGTTTCGAACAGATCTCCATCGCATGCGGGCAGCGGGGAGCAAAATAGCATACATTCGAAGGCAATGTCAAAAGATTCGGCACCGAACCGCGAATAGGCGTCAGGCGCTGTTTTCTTCCAATGGTTGGTATCGACTGCAACAGCCCTTGGGTATAAGGGTGCTTGGCATTGTGGTAGATATCATCGGTAACGGCCTGCTCCACGATTTTGCCGGTATACATCACATTGACCCGCTGTGCCATTTCGGCGATGACGCCGAGATCATGGGTGATTATCATGATCGACACGCCAAAGTCCTGCTGAATATCTTTCATGAGGCGAAGAATCTGCGCCTCAATCGTAACGTCCAAGGCGGTGGTAGGCTCATCGGCAATCAGGAACTCCGGGTCGCAAGAAAGCGCCATGGCAATCATGGCTCGTTGGCGCATTCCGCCGCTGAACTGGTGCGGGTATTCGTCAACCCGCTGCAGCGGAGCCGGGATGCCCACCTTCGTCAGCATCTCAACGGCCCGTTCCTTGGCCTGCTTCTTGGTGGACCTTTGATGGAGCATGACAGCTTCCATGATCTGATTTCCAATCGTATAAACAGGATTCAGCGAAGTCATCGGCTCCTGAAAGATCATAGAGATCTGGTTTCCTCTGATCGACCGCATCTGACGGCCGCCCGGAGATAACTTGGTAATATCAATGGAACTGCCATCTTCCGGGTTGAACAATATCTTTCCGCCGACAATATCTCCTCGCGGCCGGCGAATTAGCTGCATAATCGAAAGCGATGTGACACTTTTTCCGCAACCGCTTTCTCCGACCACGCCTACGCTTTCACCGCGTTCGATGTCAAAGGTTACTCCGTCAACGGCCTTTACTAAGCCGTTTTCGCTGAAAAAATGGGTCTTCAAGTCTTCCAGGCTTAGCAATAAGTCCTTATTGGCCACAGAATCATTCCTCCTTTGGTAGTAGACTGCTTAAGCCAGAAATCATGCCGGCTAACTGCCCTATTTCGACGAATAAGGATCAGCCGCGTCCCGGAGGCCGTCGCCCACGAAGTTGAAGGCCATAACAGCGATGATGACAAAAATTCCGGGAACCAGCAGCCAAGGCCGCATAGCTACTGTACGCATGTTCTGTGCCTGCTGAAGCAGTACACCCCAGCTTACAACAGGCGGACGCAGTCCAATACCCAAGAAACTCAAGGCTGTTTCGCCGAGAATCATGGCGGGAATGGTAAGCGTAATCGTTACCAGAACGTAGCTGAAGAAGTTGGGGATCAAATGCTTAACGATAACCCAGAAATCATTGGCACCCATGGCAATCGAGGCAGACACAAAGTCAATTTCGCGCAGGGACAGGAATTTCCCGCGCACCACCCTGGCAACCTGGGTCCATCCCAGCAGTGACAGCAGCACCGTAATGGCAAAATACGTTTGAATCGGCGACCAATGGGCAGGGAGTGACGCACTCAATGCCATCCAAAACGGAATCTGTGGAATGGATATTAGAATTTCGATGATACGCTGAATGACAAGATCCACACCTCCACTCAGCAGTCCCGATACACCACCGATCAGCAGTCCTAAGACAAGACTCAGGAACACCCCAACCAGACCAATGGAAAGCGAAATTCGCGTTCCGTGAATCACACGCGAGAACACATCGCGGCCTAGGGAGTCCGTCCCGAACAGAAACAGCGGTTGGTTTTCCGACTCTATTCCCACCAAACGCCGGCTGGCGTTGATCGGGCCCAGCAGGTTGTACTCATCGGTTTCGACGAAAAACCGAATGGGATAGATTTCGTCATGGTCCGGTTTGTAAATGCGATCCCAAGTGTCTGGGTCCACGGTGGACTCCAGGCCATAGACGAAGGGGCGGAGGTGGAAGTTGCCTTCGGAATCGATGAAGCGCGGAATCATGGGCGGAGCGTAGATATAGGCTGAGTTCCGCTGCACGGGATTGGCCGTGGCAAAAAAACCTGCGAATAAGGCTACCGTATAGAATATCAGCAGAACAACAATGGCGCCCATGGCCAACTTATGACGCCGAAAACGCCGGATCATTAACTGCCCCTGTGACAGGGATTTCGCGCCGACGTCCTCCCAACTAGTTTCTGCCGTGGGAGATTCCGGTTCGGGTGGCAGGGTAGTATTGGTCAGCATATCTAAGCCTCCTTATCATAACGGATTCGGGGATCGATCCAAGCCAACAGAATGTCTGACAACAGCGTACCGATGACCGTCAAAGCACTGAGGATGAAGATAAAGCTTCCAGCCAGGTACATATCCTGCGTCAGCAGCGCCTGCAGCAGCAGCGGCCCAGTGGTGGGAAGATTCAGCACCACAGCCACAATGGCCTCGCCGGAGATGATCTGCGGCAGCGTCCATCCCACAAGGCTGATGATCGGGTTAATGGCGACACGGGCGGCATGCTTGAGAATGACGCGAATTTCTTTGAGGCCTTTTGCTCGAGCGGTCTGCACATAGTCTTTGCTCAGCTCATCGAGCATGACTGCACGCATGGTACGAATCAGGCCCGCTGTACCCGCTGTTCCAATAACGATGATTGGGACCCAGAGGTGACTCATCATGTCCCAGAATTTAGCAAAAGACCATGCCGCGTCTCGATATTCCGGAGAGAAGAGCCCTCCGATACTCACTCCGAAATATCGGTAGAAAATGAACATCAGCACCAACGCCAATAGGAAATTCGGGATCGCCAATCCCAAGAATCCAATGGTGGTGAACAAATAGTCCCCCCATGAATACTGCTTAACCGCAGAATAAATGCCGATGGGTATAGCCGCTGCATACGTGAAAATCAATGTGGTAAGGGAAATGGCGATGGTAAAGGGCAGGCGCTCAGCCAAAAGACCTGCCACCGGCCGGTTCCAGTTCCAAGACTGGCCGAAATCCTGGTAGCGGATAATGCGCCAGATCCAGTTGACGTAACGAAGGGGCAGCGGCTGATCCAAAGCGTACCTTCGCTTAAGCGACTCTACCTGTTCTTCTGTAACCTGCGCCCCTTGGCTTTCCAACTGAACAATGTAGGATGTCAGGTAGTCACCGGGCGGAAGGTCAATCACGCCGAATGCAATCATGGAAATGACGACCAGTGTCGGAATCATGATCAAACAGCGCCGAATTACGTACGATAACATGTTATCCCTCCCTGCATGAGCAGAATGTTCCCTCTAACAGCACGACAGCGCACCACTGCTGAGGATGATTAAATGAGGCCAAAACCATTCGAGAACGTCCACTCTGAACCAGAACCGCGACTATCCCGAACCCAGCAGCGTTCTACAGGTGAGTCATCTATTGCCATCAACCACCTCCCCTAAGCCCAGTCAACCATACGTCCTGCTGCTGCCAAATAATTGTTAAACGCACTTAATTAACTGCCCAAGCAGCACAGGGCGCATAGGGCATGGTCGGCCGCCCCTGCCTGCGGCTTTTGCAGTCGCTGGGTACATTGACAAGAGAAGCAAACCGCCATAACGTCATCCCTGTGCTCGTCTAAAGATAGTGCAAGCAGGCCCCCGAGGCCTGATATCTCCTTAGGGGCCTACGGTCATACAGCAAGCTTATGGCTGACGCCGGTTACCGATCGAGCCAGAAATGCTCTGGACTCCAGGCCGGTGTCCAATGGGAGTCCCAAGTCCAATAGCCTTGTTCCGGAACGTTGCGCATGTCTCTACTGGCTACCACAGGAAATGGAGCGTAGCTGATGGTACCAATGGTCCAAAGATTTTCGGCTTGAGCACCCAAAATCTTATCTGCCAGTTCAGCCCGGCGGTCGTCGTCCGGCGAGAACATCATTTCGTCCCACCAGCCGCGGAGTTCCTTGATCTGCTCCGGAGGCTCCTCGCCTTCTTCTCCTGCGGTGTCAAGCCAGGTTCCCCAAAGAGGCCATTTGGTGCGCTCCCAGCCTGGGCTACCCGGAACAAAGAACTGGGCTTGAAACGGGAAGAGAACATCGGTGGCTTTGTCGCCATGCCATATCGTGGCATCCATCAGATTGGCCGGTGCTCTCTGCCCCTGCAGTTCGCCGGAAATGGACCGGCTGCGGGCGTCAATACCTAGATCAGCCCAATGCTGTGCTACCAGCTCTACGTTAGGCCCTTTCGGCGTTTCATTGTCGAAGTACTCAATGGTAAACATCAACCGCTCACCGTTGGGCATCAGACGAAATCCTTCCGCATCGCGCTCATCAAGTCCCATTTCGTCAAGAAGGCGATTGGCTTCATCGGGATCATACTCAATATACGCCTGTTCATATTCGGGATTGTAGTGCATCGTCATGTCCAGCACCGTATATTGTGCGGGCCTTCCCTGACCGTAGTAGATGATCTCGTTTATCTCTTGACGATCAATGCCCAAGGACATAGCCCGGCGGAAACGAACGTCTTGGAAGATTTCCCGCAGCTGCTCGTCTTCATGGGTCATGTTGAACATATAGATAGAATCGTTCATGGCGCTCTGCCACAAATTGACGTTGTAGTTGCCTTCATCAGCATACTGGCGCATCATTGGGTAGTCGCGGATATCACTCTGGTATGCAGCAAAATCCAACGCGCCGCTGATGACCATACCGCTGAGGACTTCACGGTCACTGACGATCTGCGTCTCGAGTCGATCCATGTAAGGCAGCTGGTTGCCCTCTTGGTCCACTTTCCAGAAATACGGATTACGGACAAACACACGGCGGTCCGAGGAAATGCTTTCCATCTTGAATCCGGTCAAAGTAGGAAGATCAGGCTGCATAGGTGTTCCCATTTCGCTCTGGTTGCGGTTGCCGAAGTACTCATACCACTCCTCAAAGCCCGCATCCTCCACTTCTTCCATCAACTCATCGTAGTCCGCATAGTTGGGATGAAATTGGCTGAGATAGTGCTTAGGATACAAGTCCCATGCATTGTGAGCCACTTGGTTGGGGAAATACGGCATGGGATTGTTCCAACGGTACTCGAGAGTATATTCGTCGAGGGCCACCACTTCCACGATTTCGCCGTCTTCACTGCGCCAATTGGTTCCCACCACAGGGGTAAGATCTTCGTTCAGCAGCACATCTTCGTACCAGAACATAATGTCGGCTGTCGTGAATGGATGGCCATCGGACCACTTCATTCCCTGGCGGAAATGGAAAGTCCATACAGACATGTCCTCGTTATGTTCGTAGTCG
>PUOC01000102.1 GCA_003551965.1 Clostridiales bacterium
CGGGTGACGCGCCTGCATTCGGCGAAAACTTTCGCCCGGCCGTCGGTATCAAGATGATACATGGGTCCTAGGCAGAGCGCAACATCAAAGCTTTGATCAGCGATATCGTTTAAATCCCTGGCATCGCCTAGCATAGCAGAGGCGTTGGAGATCCCATGGCAGGTCATGGTCTCCTGAAACCGCCTGACATGGCTAGGGACAAGGTCCACTCCAACATATTCCCTGCATGCAGAAGCGAAGTGCTGGGCATAATGACCCGTTGCGCATCCTAGCTCCAATACCCGAGCACCTTCGGATACATAGTCTCCGACGTGCTGTTTCGTATAATGAAACTCCAGTGTGTGCGCACGGGATTCTTCAGAACGTTGTTCCTCCTTTCGGCCATCGCCGTAGAAGGCAACAATCAGACCTTCGCTTTTCGACATCAGAGACCCTCCCTTATCAAGATCTCGGTCATGAAACCGGATCTGCACCCAATGTATCTCGAACGAGCCGCTCGAGTTATCGCCATTGCATCGGCAACAATGTTCGGTTTTTCATTCTTCCATGGACAAAATCCAAAAATCTGGCTCCCAAAATCTTGCGTCTGTGTGCCAAACAACTGCCCCCGGACTGGGGAGAACGCTATGGATATCAGCCTGTAGTCCTCACGTTCGTCGAACAGGAACAATTTGCCAGCGCTGTGACACAACCGCCCATTGGATCTGCCTCGGTCAGACAACGGCACTCGCCGGTGCAGACACCGCCAGGAATGTCCTCCCGGACATTCAACCGCGCAATACTCATCGGCTTATCTGCAAGATAGCCAACTGCTCATCTTGGCTAACTCTGCACAATGTGTTCGCACATCAAGACGGACTTGTCCTTGCCCCACTACTAAGAGTAAAAACATCATCAGGAGTTTCTCAAACACAAGGGCCTAACCCACCGTACCGTCCTTCCTCGCATGGAGGATAACGGGATTCCCCCACGGGTCTTCAATACCCGCCATATAGCAGGGGCCGCAGTCTTGAGGCTCTACCGAAACCTTAACGCTCTTTGCACGGAGCTCGGTGATGGCTTCGTACACATCATCCACTGCCAACGCAATGGCTGGCTTACCAGCGAACTGATCCGATTTGACGAGAGCGAGAGCCACAGGGTGCATGTCAAACTCCGTCCAATTGCCGGATTCACCGTCGCCAAGCACGAAGTCTTCAGTAACCCCCAGGATGTCGCGGTAGAAACTCACAGCCTCCTTCATTGTGGAACTCTCCTCGAATGCACATGCCACAAAATCAATCGCCTTAATCCGCATGCCATGATCTCCGTCCTTTGGTATCCGGGCTATGGATTCTCTACTAATGACTGACTCTTCCGCTGCGCTCAGAGACCTGCCTTGAGATCGCCAATACTGTCAATTAGTTCGCAACAATTCAGGCATAGACCTCCCTGGGGGAGTTGGTTGGTGGGGTTAGATTGGATTCGCAGTGTGGATGGCTTGTCCAACGAGGCAGCGGATCAGTTCACTCCCATAAGAGAGGCTCCAATTTGCACCCAGTTGTAGTCGACATCAGCGACCTCGTGTTGTGCGAACCCCCTCGGAACGGTATGACCTCCTATGATGAGCCTTCTCAAACCGCACGTGAGTATCCAGGAGCAGCGTGTTGCGCCGGAGAGCGCATGGTTCTATGGCTGAGAGACTGCGCCTTGGGTGCCAAGCTGCTATGGTCTTTAAGCTCCATCCCCACATCCCCAGATGGAGGCGTCAGCTTGCCGTCGGAAAAGCGATTTTTGTACCGCCCGCCCAGCACCGGTATTGGATCGTCTAGTTCGTCATATGTCGCTGGCACCGCTCAATTATGCCCTCGCCATTAAGAACTTTGCTTCATCAACGCTATTAGAAAACTCCTGTGTCTTAACGCTCTCAACTAATTGTAGAGCCCACTTTGGCGTCTGTTGTCTTCGAGATGCAAGAACTAACGCGGCCAGCACTGACATCAATTGGTCAATGGCTAAAAGCTTACAATTGACCGGGATTGAAGCTTGGAAGCTCTCTAAGGCTTCTCCGCATAGGCTATACGATACATTTCTATAATCACTCTCAGCAAAACCCTTACCAGAGTGATCGAAGTCAATGAGTGTAACCATAGGCTCTCCCTGGGTTGACACGGCCAAGTTACCATAAAAGAAATCATTATAAGTAAAGGTATCGACCATCGGCCTTAAATAAGCTATTGCCTGGGCTGAGATCTCGCACGCTTCATTCCAACTACGAACACCAGTTAGCGAATATGTCTTCCCAGCATAATCTAGAGATTCACTACTGATTACATCATATTCCCAGCTTAAAAGTCTACCAATGGCAGCGTTCTTTTGAAGCTCTATTCTGCCGGCACTATGGAAGGCTTGATACCACTTTGCACATGCTTGGCCTATGACCCCTTTACAAACATCGTCCTTGCTGGCCAGGCGCCACTTATCAGAACCAACTATATCCTCTAGGCAAAGAGCATGTTTGCTCAATCTCTGATTCTCAATCGCTGGCACGTGATACTTTTCTAGGACTTGATAAAAGAGCTCCTCCAAATCTACCCGATGCTCAGCAGATATCTTCAATACTCGATTTTCCCCGCTGACTCGATACACACTGGAATATGGACCTTCGTTAATCAGCTCAAACTCTTGTCCATTGGAGAAATATCTATCTGCTAATCCTGACGCTATCTCTTTTCTCTCGACCCCATTTAGTTCGTCTATGGAAGCAACCTCCTTGCCCAATGTCGTATACCTGTTCACAAACGACGTCTATGTCGTGATATATGTCTGCCCGATGTTTCCCGAGGTTCTCTTCGTCTTCCTACGACCTTTAGTTTCAAGTCGAAGCCGTCAACCATCGCCAACCGGAAGGCATATGCCGACCCCTATATCATTCTCTCCCCGACCCACAATCTTCAAGACACTGGAATGTAGTCCCCGTTGCCACACATGCTTCCACTGACCAAACAACCGACATTTTCACCATTCAGCCCACCCGAGGCCCAAAACCCCAACACCCTAGGAACAAAGGCCTTTCACCGCTCCAGCACAACCACACACTCCACATGCACCGTATGTGGAAACATATCCACCGGCTGGACCCGTTGTACGGTGTAACCATTCTCCGCCAGGAACTTCACATCACGGGCCAGTGTTGCGGGATTGCAGGAGACATAGACAATTCTGGCAGCCTTTTTTTCAGCCAATTGTCTTAGCAGACGACTGTCGCATCCTTTCCGGGGTGGGTCCAGAATGACGGTATCTGGGAAGTCGGAAAGGCCTGCAATGACATCTTCCGCGTGTCCCTGGACAAAATCGGCAGAAATACCGTTGTGATTGGCATTGCGCCTGGCATCGTCCACCGCCTCGGTAATGAGTTCAACACCCACCAGTTTTCCAGCATCACGGGCTGCATACAGCCCAATGGTCCCGATACCGCAGTGCAGATCCCAGACCACATCCCTAGGGCCCGCCTCCACCGCCAACCGCACCTCTTCGTAGAGAACCTGGGTCTGCAGGGTGTTGGTTTGGAAAAACGAACGCGGCGAGATGAAGAACTCCAAATCGTCAATACGCTCAACAATGGCATTGGTACCTGCCAGGATCTCAGTATGGCTGCCGAAAATGGCATTTGTCTGCTGGGAGTTCTTGTTCCAAGCCAACACCTTAAGGTCTGGAACCTCCTCGGTCAGATACCCGAGGAACTCCTTGTTTCTAATCAGATTGTCGCTGCGGCTAACAAGGATAACCATCCGCTCCGCCCCATTCCGGGCACTGCGGATAACCACGTGGCGCAGTTCACCGGTATGACTGTCTTCACTGTACGGGGCAACGGAAAAACGAGCAGCTCCCGTCTTGATGATGTCCAGGGTTTCGTTGATCGCGTCCGGCTGAACCAGGCAGCGATCAAAGGTAACCACCTCATGCGAACGGGGCGCGAAAAACCCGATACGCGGGCTTCCGGTCTCACCGGCCACAGGAAACTGCCCCTTATTGCGGTATTGCCATGGATAATCCATCCCCACAACTGGTTCAATGGGTTGCTTAACCCCACCGATTCTGTCCAGGGCATCCACAACCAAAGATTGTTTCAACTCCAACTGGCAGCTGTAATCCACATGCTGCAGTTGGCATCCACCGCAGCGCTCAGCGACAGGACAGGGCGGCTGCACGCGATAGGGAGATGGGTGCCGTATCTGTCGTATCAGGGCCCGCCCGTACTGCTTCTTGATCGAAATAATTTCTACATCGGCTTGATCACCGGGAATCGCCTTCGGCACAAAGACAGCAAAACCATGGACCCGGCCAATTCCCTCACCCTGGTGGTTAAGACCGGTAACGTCTAAGGTGCAGTGGTCGCCCACCGCAACGGGAGGTTTCATATGGCTGTCACCTCCCATGAACAATGTACGCCTTAGGCCCTACTCCGGCGCAAAATTGAGCGGGGCTGTATTTCTACTTCCACCGCCATTGTCACTTCAGTGTTTGCATGGGCTTCCGTAACATTCTCGCCAGTATCGGTCCGCCGCATCGTCGGTATTGTGTACTGCAGCACCGGACGGGTCGGCTGTAGAATTTCGACAACATCGCCGCTGCGCAGGCGGTTGCGCACGTCCACGGACAACTGCCCGGCATCACACCCCGTCGCGACGCCCACAAAATCATAGGGCTGTTCGTATGATGACGAACCCCAGTGCGTTCCCGGCTGATCGCCGTAATAGAAGCCCGTATAATAACGGCGGTGACTGACCTTTGACAGTTCGCAGCGCAGTTGCTTCGCCACATCATCGTTCCATGTTCCCGCTGCACAGTGGTCCACAGCCAGACGATAGGCGCGGGTGGCAGCCGCCGTATAATATACACTCTTCATTCGACCCTCGATCTTGAGGCTATCTACACCCATTTCCATCAACTCTGGCACCTGTTCCACAAGGCATAGGTCTTTTGAATTAAACAGATACGTTCCCTCTTCCGTTTCCTCTACCGGGAAATATTCTCCCGGCCGAGAAGATTCCACCACCTGGTATGACCAGCGGCAGCTCTGTGCGCAGGCTCCCAGGTTGGCGTCCCGTCCAGTCAAGGTCTTACTCAGCATACAGCGGCCCGAGTACGCCATGCACATAGCGCCGTGTACGAACACCTCTACCTCAGCCGCTCCAGCAGCCGCTGCTGCTTTGATCTCTTCCCGTTCCAACTCTCGCGCCAACACCACTCGCTTGGCACCCAATGCATGCCAAAAACGCAGAGCTTCCACATTGGTTACATTGGCTTGGGTGCTGATGTGCAGCGGCGTATGAGGAGCATGCAGCCTTGCTAGGCGAAACACGCCCGGATCGGCAACGATCAAACCATCCACGGCCACAGAATCAAGGTACTCTAGATAGGAGGGCAGTTCCTGCAAGTGCTCATTGTGAGCGAAAATATTGACAGTGACATATACGCGCACTCCCCGCTGGCGGGCATAGGATAGCGTGTCTTCCAAATCCGACTGGGAGAAGTTACCGGCCCCAGCCCGCATACCGTACTGTTTGCCGGCCAGATACAGCGCATCGGCGCCAAAGGCGATGGCTGCCTCAGCTTTGCTGCGGTTTCCGGCTGGCGCCAACACTTCCGGTTTTTTCATTGCGCACACCCCAATCGCAATTTGTCTCGTTCCTGCCCCCGTCACGACTATTGCCGATCTCTAAGCCATAGCTTCAATACCCCAATTCCCTTCTGGCCCGAACATGCTCTTCAAAGGTGCGGCTGAACTGGTGCGTGCCGTCCCCCCGGGCCACGAAGAAGAAGTAGTCCACATCGGCCGGGTTTAAGACAGCCAGTATCGAAGCCAGTCCAGGACTGGCAATCGGTCCCGGAGGCAGTCCTCGATTCCTGTAGGTATTGTAGGGAGATTCGATCTCCAAGTCGCGGTACAGAACCCGGGTTCGATCTTCTTCCATCACGTAGCGAACGGTGGGATCCGCCTGCAGCGGCATATCTATGTCCAGCCGATTGAGATAGACACCCGCCACCTTACGCCGTTCGAAATCATAGCGAATTTCCTTTTCCACAATGGAAGCAAGCGTAATCACTTCATGCAGATGCAAGGCGGTCGTATCGAGATAAGGCTCAACATATCGTTCCACTACCTGCCGGAAACGCTGGGTCATTTGACGGACTATGCTTTCCTCCGATTGTCCTTTATGGAATTGATAGGTGTCGGGAAAAAGATATCCTTCCAGGGTCGCGACAGGAAGATCGAAGGGCACTTCACCACCATAGGCCAAAGCACCATCACGGGCCACTTGAATGAAACGCTGTTTATCCACGAGTCCGAGGGCAGCAAGCCTCGCCGCAATATCTTCGATGCTGTATCCTTCGGGGATCACAACCTGTTCAGCCACCGACCGGCCTTCTTCCAAGACAGTGATAATCTCCATGGGATGCTGTGACGGCTGCAGCTGGTAACGGCCGGCCCGCAGAGACGTTTCAGCACCGCGAACCCACAGAAGCAGGCGGAACAACTGCTGGTCGCGCACGATCCCGGCACTCTCTAGCTGCTGTGCGATCAAGGCCGCGCCGGCGCCAGAAGGAATTTCCACATATACGGCAGGCGCTGCAGGATCACGGGACGCAGGTTGCTGCGCCCACAGCATAAGACCAGAAAACGCCACAATACCCGCCAGCAGACCATAGAAAAGAAAACGGGCCACATAGTTCGCGGCCCGTCTGATTCGTGCTGGGATTTTGGTGTGTTGCAGTTCACCCATGCAGCGGCCACCTCCAACACAGCTCGCGCCGGAGCCAATCCATCGCTGCGGTCGTCATACCCATCCCTTGCTAACAGGGCGTATACGCGCAGCTAACGCGTCACTGTAATTCATCGTCGCCGGGTTCGTCATCCTGTTCCAATGCTTCCACGACCCGGTCAAATTCGTCATCGTCTTCGATCTCCGATAAACGCTCTTCGCCTTCTTCATCCGTATCCACACGGAATATGACCGCACCATGTTCCGGATCCGTCTCCGGAAGCAGGACTACGTAAAGGTTGTCGGCCAACTGCAATGAATCGACCATGGTGAAACCATGCTCCTGCCCCTCATCATCCAAAAGCACTATCCGCTGTTGCTCTTCAGCCATCTCCACTTCCTCCTTCTGCATCTCCAGAGTGCGCATCCAAATAGCTCTGGAGTATTATCACGGCAGCCAGTTTGTCAATAACCGTTTTCCGCTTTCGCCGGCTTACATCCCCGCCGATGAGCACTTGGTCGGCCGATTTCGTAGAAAACCTTTCATCCCACAGTTCCACTGGAATACCAAAAACCCCTGCCAATGTCCTGCTAAATTTTCGAACCCTTTCCGCCTCAGGCCCCTCGGAACCGTCAGTGCGGCGCGGCAGACCCAGGACAACCTTATTGCACTGGTACTGCTCTATCAGACGCCGCAGTTCGACCAAGTCCTGTTTTTTTCCACTGCGCGCAATGGTTGTGACACCTTGTGCAGTCCATCCCAAAGCATCGCTGACCGCCACTCCGATCGTCCTCTCACCCAAATCTAATCCCAATATTCTCAAGGAAGCCCACTCCAGATATCATATAACCTTGATGGCAAACTCGGGACAGGCAGCACCGCAGTATCCGCAGAAAACACACTTTCTGCTGTCGACATTAGCCCGACCATTCTGCATTGTAACGGCGCCCTGTCCGCAGGCTGCGGCACACGCACTGCAGCCGGTGCACCAAGATTCTATATGCAGTCTACGGTCTTCAAGATCCAGCGGCGGCCCAGGCTGCTCTCCGGAAAAGAACGCTGCATTCCATCGTACTTCCTCACAGCTTTTCATGCCCACCGCAGTGGAGGCCAACCAGTCCTGCTGTAAAGCGAAGTCAAACGCCTGCGCCGGCTGATCCAGCAAATGACCGCCGCCTAGAGCCTTCATACCATAAAGGCCTTTTCCTGCTCTGTATGCTTTCATGCATGCCTGCCGCATGCCCTTCACACCGCCGCCTTGAATGCCCACTCCGCTGCGGTTGATAAGCGGTGATATCACATCAAACACAGGCACTTCCGCAGCGGCTTCGACAGCGGCCGTGTGGTGCGTCGACACTCCGATAGCCTGCACATCACCCCGTTCTTTCGCCTTCAGCAGATACTCCACCGCGGGCCAATGTCCTCGGATGGTGTGGATGGACTCCTGCTCGTGGAGAAGGAACAACAGCGAAATGTCATGGCCCAAAGCTCGCCTTGCTTCCGCAACGGCCCTATCCATGGACGCGGCCTCGAAAGCGTAAGATTTCGAGGCCACATAAACATGATCACTAAAACCGGCAAGCGCTGCGGCAATATGAGCGTAGGTGTCGTACAACTCGGCGGTGTCAATGAAGTTCACACCGTGCTCCAAAGCACAGCGGATCACGTCTGCTCCCCTCTCAATACCGATGCTGCGCTGCAAGGGACCTATGGTTAGGGAACCGAAACAAAGGCGGGATACGTTCATCCCCGTCCTGCCCAACATTCTATACTGCAGACCACTCACCCCCGTGCAGTGCCTGTCAGAAAAACCCCTGAAAAAAGAAGCAAGGAGCCAACACGGCCCCCTGCGGGCTACTTATTCTCCAGGTAGTGAACGATCAGCTCTTCAAGAATGACATCCCGTTCGATAGCTGCAATCAAGTTGCGGGCGTTGCGATGACTGGTTATAAATGTTGGATCTCCAGACATGAGGTAACCAACGATCTGACCCACGGGATTATACCCTTTTTCGTTCAAAGCCGCATGCACTTCTTTAAGTGTCTTTCGGACTGATTCTGAGCGATCATCGGAACCATACCGAAAAACAGTCGTTTTTGATGTTGGCTCCATGCTGGCCCCCCCTTTATGGTCTACCCTTTGCTCGGTTCCTATTTCTCCACACGGCCTTGGATTCCCTCCAAACGCTCTCGGAAGATTTTCGCCGCTTCAGATAACGCCTCCGGCAGTTTGTCAGGCTTTTTCCCACCGGCCTGCGCCATGTCAGGTCGTCCGCCCCCGCCGCCGCCGCATATCTCGGCCACTGTGCGCACTACGTCGCCCGCATGCAGCTCCGGGCCGGCAATGTCTTTGGATATCATGCCAACCAAGTTCACCTTGCTGCCATTCCGAGTACCTAAGAACACCACAGCCGGCTGCAGGCGATTGCGCAGCGAATCTCCCATGTTCCTCAGCTCTTCCATGTCTCCGGCATCTACTTCCGATACCAGTAAAGAAACATCGCCGATGGTTTCGGCCGATTGGACGAGATCATCTGCTGCACTGGCGGACAACTTCTGACGCAGCTGCTGCAGCTCTCTCTCGAAACCTCGCCGCTGCTCCACGACCCGGGATGCGGCGTCGGCCAAGCTCTCAGGAGCAGTATTCAAGACAGAGGCTGTCTGCTCCAAAACAGCATCCATCTCCTGGAGCACATCAAGGGCCAGATGACCTGCGACCGCCTCAATTCGGCGCACGCCAGCAGCTACGCTGCCTTCGGAGACAATCCGGAGCAGTCCGACACTACCCGTAGCGGGAACATGGGTCCCGCCGCAGAGTTCTAGCGAATAGTCGCCAATTTGGATCACCCGAACAGCCGAACCGTACTTCTCCCCGAACAGCGCCATAGCTCCCATCTCTTTGGCTGCTTCCAGGTCTTTTACCGATGACTCGACGGGGTAATTGGACATGATCACTTCATTGATGCGCCGTTCCACGGCACGCAGCTCTTCGCCGGTCAGTGCTTCCAAATGCGTGAAATCAAAACGAAGCCGGTCCGGGCCAACATAGGAACCCGACTGATTGACGTGGTCGCCCAGAAGATCCTTCAGTGCTTTATGCAATAGGTGGGTGGCTGTATGGTGTCTAGCCGTGTCCCAGCGCTCATTTTCGGCCACCCTGGCTTGGACTCCGTCTCCGACTTCCAAAGTTCCTGCCTTGATCACAGCATGATGGGCAACGACACCCTCCAAAGGCCGTTTCACATCTTTCACTTCCGCCCGTCCCTGCTCCCAGATGAGCACACCCTGGTCTGCTACCTGGCCGCCGCCCTCGGGATAGAACGGTGTCTCTGCCAACACAACCACCACATGTTGATCGGGTCCAACGGCTTCGACTGGTTCGTTGTCCCGAACCAACGCCATGACACTGGTGTCGGTCTGCAGGTCGGTATACCCCACAAACTCGCTGCCCCCCTGGTCCTGCAGGGCTTTATAAACCTCTACCTGTTCACCCAGATAGCCCGTCTCCGAGCGGGCAGCCCGGGCCCGCTGTCTCTGGGCCTCCATTGCTTCCGCAAAACTGTCTTCATCGACGCTGAAACCTTGCTCTGCCGCCATCTCGCGGGTTAGTTCCAGCGGAAAACCGAAGGTATCGTATAGGCGGAAGGCATCTCTGCCTGAAATCTGCGTACTGCCCTTTTTTCCTTCTTTTTCCATTAACTGCTTCAATATGGCCGTTCCCTGATCTAAGGTTTCGTGGAAGCGCTGTTCCTCAAGCCCCACAACCTTTTTAATGAACTCTTCGCGTCCCTCAAGCTCTGGGTACCCCGGGCGCATCTGACGGAGGACTACATCGACTATTCGGTTCAGAAACTGCCCCTCAATGCCCAACAGCCGTCCGTGGCGCGCCGCCCGTCGCAGCAACCTACGCAGAACATAACCTCGGCCCTCATTCGATGGCAGGACGCCGTCGTGAACAAGGAACGTAATGCCGCGGCAGTGGTCCGTTATGACTCGCAGCGATACATCGGCCCGGGAATCACTGCCGTATTCGACGCCGGCCAGCCCAGCTGCCGTGTCAAGAACAGGACGAATTACGTCGATTTCAAAGATGCTTTTTACATCCTGAAGCAGGGCCGCCGTGCGCTCCATTCCCATTCCGGTGTCGATGCCTTTCCTTTCAAGGGTCGTCAGTTCACCCCGTTCATCTTGGTAAAACTGTATGAAAACAAGATTCCAGATCTCCAGAAAACGGTCGCAGTCGCAACCCGGTTTGCAGTGGGGGTCATCGCACCCGTGTTCCCTTCCCCGATCCAAGTAAATCTCTGAACAGGGGCCGCAGGGGCCTACACCGATCTGCCAGAAGTTATCCTCACGGCCCAGACGGACGATCCGGGACTCGGGCACACCGATGGTTCCATTCCAAATGGCAAAGGCCTCGTCGTCATCGTGGTAAATACTGACCCAAAGTTTCTGCTCCGGAAGTTCCAGGTGCTCCGTGACAAATTCCCATGCCCACGGTATCACTTCTTCCTTGAAGTAGTCCCCGAAGGAGAAATTGCCCAGCATCTCAAAGAACGTACCATGTCTATCAGTCATGCCTACATGGTCAAAGTCCACGGTACGGAGGCAGCGCTGGCAGGTGGTCACCCTTGTATAGGGGGGCTGCTCGTGGCCAAGAAAATACGGTTTGAATGGAATCATACCCGCCCCCGTCAAAAGGAGAGTCGGGTCTCCGTGGGGTACCAGCGGCGCGCTAGGCAGAACCGCATGACCCTTGTCCTTGAAAAACTGAAGATACTGCTGTCGTAATTCGTCTGCTGTTAGTCGCTTCATATGGTCCGCCGAAAAGGCTTACCTCCTCCGTTACATGCTCGTTAGTCCTATCTTAATCCACCGCCGGTCCCATTGTCAACTGAACCGTCACGATGGATGCATGGGCAGCAAAAAAAGAAACGGAGCATCATCCATGCCCCGCACCGCTAAGCAAACGGCCTGTCCTTCTGCACGCTCACGCCGACTGTTTGTTTGCCTTGTAGTCATCTATGGCCTTCTGCAATGCATCGGCCGCCAAGTTAGAACAGTGCATTTTCACCGGTGGCAGTCCATCTAACGCTTCCGCCACGGCCGTGTTGGAAATTTCCTCGGCCTCGTCCAATGTCTTGCCAATGACCATCTCTGTGATCATAGAGCTTGTGGCAATGGCGGCACCGCATCCGAAGGTCTTAAACTTAGCATCGACGATCACACCATCTTCCACTTTTATCCAAAGCTTCATAATGTCTCCACAGCGGACATTACCTTCTTCGCCTACACCATCGGCATTTGTTATCTCCCCCACGTTACGGGGGTTTTGGAAATGATCCATCACTTTGTCGGAATACATCGATATAACCCCTTTCTTCCCTTGGCACTACTGGTGATACAGAGGCGACATTTCCCGCAAGCGATTCACCACAGCAGGAACCTGTTCCAACACGTAATCTACTTCGTTCTCTGTCGTCTCGCGGCCGAGAGTCAGCCGTAGAGACCCATGGGCAATTTCGTGGCTGAGTCCCATGGCCAACAGTACGTGGGACGGCTCCAAAGAACCGGACGTACAAGCAGAACCGCTAGACGCAGCAATTCCCATCATATCAAGATTCAACAGCAGGGATTCCCCTTCAATATAGCGGAAACAGACATTGACATTGTTGGGAAGCCGTTTTTTCCGATGACCGTTGACACGGGTCTCGGGTATCGTCTCGAGTCCTTTCAAAAGGCGATCCCGCAGCCTTGTTATCTCAGGAATCACCTTATCCCGTTCCTCATCTGCCCGTTCTAGCGCTTCGGCAAGTCCAATAATGGCCGGCACGTCCTCGGTTCCCGCTCTGCGGTTGCGCTCCTGTGCACCACCGTGAATGAGTGAATCCAAGCGCACCCCTTTACGCACATATAAGGCGCCTACTCCCTTCGGCCCGTAGAACTTATGGGCCGACAGCGACAGCATATCCATGCCCATTTCTTTGACATCGATGGGCAGCGAACCCACCGTCTGTACAGCATCGGTGTGAAACAAAACACCTTTTTCCCGGGCTATATCAGCAATCTCTTCCACCGGCATGATGGAACCCATTTCGTTGTTTCCATGCATCACGGTAATGAGAATTGTGTCTTCGCGGATAGCGTCTCGGACCTGTTGCGGATCCAGCATACCGTCCTCATCCACCGAGAGAAAGGTAGCCTCGAACCCCTGGGTCTCAAGCCACTTCACAGTATCCAATACAGCGTGGTGCTCAACGGCAGAAGTGATGATATGCTTGCCTTTATGCCTGTTCTTCCAGGCTGTACCCTTTATTGCCAGGTTGTCGGCTTCAGAGCCACCGCCGGTAAATATGATCTCATTGAACTCAGCGCCCAAGACAGCTGCTGTCTTAGCCCTCGCATCATCCAGCGCCTTTTGGGCCTCCCGGCCCCAGCTGTATACACTAGAGGCGTTGCCGAAGGTCTCTTTGTAAGCGGGCAGCATGGCCTCAATCACTTCAGGCCGAACGGGCGTCGTCGCTGCGTGATCCATATAGATGCGATCCATGGAGATACCTCCCCCTTTTTCAGTGCTAGATGTGATACATAAATGAATCGTCTTTGGCCCGCAGCCGCATCCCTTCTTCAATGAGGGTTTCCAATGTCGTTGTATCGAGCACCTGTTCCATGCTATCCCGCAGACGCTCCCAGAGGACCCGTGTGGCGCAACGTTCAAACTGCCGGCAGCCGGCGCTGGCGTCCTCTTCAACGCAATCCATGGGGGCGATTGGACCTTCCAGTGTGCGGATGATATCTCCCACTGGTATCTTCTCGGGAGCGGAGGCCAACTGATAACCGCCTTGGGCACCCCTGACACTGCTGACCAATCCTGCTTTGCGAAGATTGCCCATCAGCTGCTCTAAATAGTGTTCGGATATTGCCTGTCTTTCGGCTATGACCTTCAAGGCAATGGGACCTTGACCATAGTGCACTGCCAAGTCAAACATGGCGCGCACACCGTATTCTCCCCGGGTAGAAATGCGCATTTTGACGTCCCCTTCCCAATCCCGAGTAAGTTGCTAGGAATTAATTCTCCTCTATGATAGCATATGGGTTTTTGGGTGTCAAACAAAAACCCCATCCCGTTAGTATGGAATGGGGTAGCCTTTAGTCAAGATTTATCCTGTCTCTTTCGCCATTGCTCTAACCGCTGGCGAATCTGCTGTTCCCGGCCTTCTTGGCTGGGACGGTAATACCCTCCCTTGATTCCGTCGGGCAGATACTGCTGCTCCACAAAGTGTTGGGGATAGTCATGGGGATATTTGTATGCCACGCCGCGGCCGAGTGCAGCCGCTCCCGGATAGTGAGCATCCCGCAGATGATCCGGTACCGGCTTGGCCGGAGAACTATGCACTTCACCAATGGCTGCGTCCACAGCCGTGACCACGCTGTTGCTCTTGGGAGCGGCGGCAATATACAGTACCGCCTGGGCCATGGGTATCCTTGCCTCCGGCATACCCAACCACTCCAGAGCATTGGCCGCCGCATGGGCTAACATCATGGCAACGGGATCGGCCAAGCCTACATCTTCGGAAGCGTGGACAATAATCCGCCGCACGATAAACCGCGGATCTTCATTGGCATACAGCATACGGGCGAACCAGTACAGTGCTGCATCGGGATCACTGCCCCGCATCGACTTAATAAAAGCAGATACTGTGTCGTAATGATTATCACCGGTCTTGTCATATTGGATCCGCTGCGCCTGCACTGCATCTTCGGCTTCGGTGATTCCGATGCGGCGAACACCGTCCCCGTCTGGGTCGGTTGTCAGTGCTGCGAACTCGAGGGCATTCAGCAGAACTCTGGCATCGCCGCTGCATGTCTTAAGCCAGTGCTCCATGGCCCCTTCATCGACCGTAACTCTGTAATCGCCCAGTCCTTTATGCGAACGCAAAGCCTCGTCTGCAATGGTGCGAAGTTCGTCTTGTTCCAGCGGTTTCAGCTCAAAAATACGGGAACGGCTTAAGAGAGCACCGTTTACTTCGAAGTAAGGATTCTCGGTTGTGGCAGCGATCAAGATGACATGCCCTTGTTCTAGTGCTGGCAGCAAAATGTCCTGCTGGCCTTTATTGAGACGTTGAATTTCGTCAATGAATAAGATCGTCCGCCGACCATAGTACTTCAGCCTCTCGATCGCTTTAGCGATGATCTGCTTCAACTCACTGACGCCCGTAGTTGTCGCGCTCACTTGGATAAACTCTGCCTCGGTGCTTTTGGAAATAACGTAAGCCAAAGTTGTCTTCCCGGTTCCCGGCGGGCCATAGAATATCACTGAACTGAGCTGGTCATTGGCAATGGCCCGGCGGAGCAGTGTTCCCCGCCCCACGATATGATCCTGTCCGACAAACTCGTCAAGTGTTTGCGGACGCATGCGAAGCGCCAAGGGTTCCACCCCTTCGTGCTTTGCGTGGTTGAACAAATCCATGGCAGACCCTCCACCAAACTACCTCTACCCCAGCAATTCGCCGACTACATAGCTGGCCGCAACCAATCCTGCGGCCGGAGGAACAAACGGTGTACTCCCGGGGACACAAGCCTGTCCCATGGGGGCATCGGCCGCTCTTGTACAGCTGTCATTCAACCTCTCCAGCGCAGACAGTCTTGCGGGTCGCTCCAGTGAGAATACTACGGTAAGTCCGGCATGCCAGCCGTCCTTGCGGAGGCGCTGGCGGACCACTTTGGCCAGCGGACAGGTGTGGGTCTCGGAGATGTCCGCAATCCGAAGCTGTGTTGGATCCCACTTATTCCCTGCTCCCATGCTGGAGATGATTGGTATGTTCTTTTCTAGGCAGCGTTCAATGAGGTGCGTTTTGGCCGATACCATGTCGATGGCGTCGATCACGAAGTCGTACTCGTCGCTAAGCAGCTGCGAACTGTTGTCCTCAGAGTAACACTCTTGGAGGGGGTTTATCTGGCATTGGGGGTTGATATCTTTGCATCGCTCGGCCAGAACATTAACTTTGCTGCGCCCAATGGTGGAATGCAGCGCTGCCAGCTGGCGGTTGATATTGGTTTCAGCGACGGTGTCGTAGTCCACTATCGTAATCGAACCCACGCCGCTGCGGCAGAGGGCCTCTGCTGCATGACCGCCCACACCGCCGATTCCAAAGACCGCCACATGCTTCGCGGCCAAACGGACCAGAGCGTGGCTGCCGACCATAAGTTCCAACCGAGCCAGCGGATGGGGCATTGACCATAAACTCCTCTCCAGAAAAAGACCCCCCTCAAAAAGGGGGGAATCTCCCCACCGTGCCGCTAATGCTGGTTTGAATGAACCTGCGCTCATGCAGGTGGGTATTCTCCTGTCAGCTTCCTACGTCCACACAGAGGAGGCTTGTATTCCACTGACAGAGCCGAATTCCCTTTGTTATGGTGTTGGCTCATAACGAAACCAGCTTGACCACGAACACAGCAGGGTGAATCACAAGGCATCTCTTCATCTGAGTCGATCATATCACAATCCCCTACTATATGCAACTGAAACAGGCTTATAGAACAGGTTTATGGTAATTCTACCTCTTGCGTTCCTTCGCTGCCGAAGTCAGGCCGAGATCATCCCACTGGGCCTTGGATATTGCATTGGGAGCGTCTACCATGAGATCGACGGCACTGGCCGTTTTGGGAAAAGCCATGACGTCACGGATGGAAGCCTGGCCCGCAAGCAGCATAATCATGCGGTCCAAACCCAGGGCAATACCGGCGTGGGGAGGCGTTCCGTACTGAAATGCATCAAGGAAAAACCCAAACTGTTCCCGGGCTGCCGCCGCAGAGAAACCCAATGTCCGGAACATCTGTTCCTGCAGTTTCGTATTGTTAATCCGCACACTGCCGCCACCGAGTTCTACACCGTTTAGAACAAGATCATAGGCCTTTGCACGGACTTCGCCGGGCCGGCTCCCCAATAGCTCCACATCCTCATCCTTGGGAGCGGTAAACGGGTGGTGCGCCGCTGCATAACGTTTACTGTCTCCATCCCATTCCAACAGCGGCCAGTCCACAACCCACAGCAGATCGTAGCGGTTTTGGGGCACTGCGTTCAGCGTCTCCGCCAAAAATAACCGCATTCGGCCGAGCACGTCACAGGCTGTTTCAAAGGTGTCCGCTACCAACAGCAGTAGATCTCCCTTCTCACCTTCTAACGATTGCACAACGGAATCGATTTCGTCACTGTTTAAGAATTTGGCCGTCGGAGATTTGATCTCGTCAGCGATGTTCATCCACACCAAGCCCTTGGCACCCCATCCTACTGCCTTCTCCACCAAACTATCGATTTCCCGGCGGCTATACTCTGCTCCGCATCCTTTGGCATTGATGCCCTTAATTACACCGCCTTTGGCTGCAGTTGAAGAAAAGACCTTAAACTCGCTTGCGGCAAGTTGCTCAGTAAGATCTCGCAGTTCCATGCCAAAGCGCGTATCGGGCCTGTCTGAACCAAATCGGTTCATGGCCTCATGATAATCCATTTTCGGAAACGGGTCCGGAACATCTACATCGAGAATTTGCTTCATCAAACCCCGCATCATCTGCTCCATGAGATTCATCACATCATCGGCATCTACGAAGGACATTTCCAGATCAACCTGTGTAAATTCCGGCTGGCGGTCAGCCCGCAGATCTTCGTCTCGGAAACAGCGCACAATTTGGTAGTAGCGTTCAAAGCCCCCAATCATAAGCAACTGTTTGAACATCTGTGGCGATTGCGGCAGGGCAAAGAACTTTCCCTTATGTACGCGGCTTGGGACAAGATAATCCCGTGCCCCTTCCGGCGTAGACTTTGTCAGCATGGGCGTTTCAATCTCGAGAAACTGGTTTTGATTGAGAAAGTCCCGGACGTATTGCACCGTCTCATGACGGATCCGCAGTGCCCTCTGCAGATCAGAACGGCGGAGATCCAGATAACGATACTTCAAACGCAGCGTCTCATCCACATCCAGGGGCCGATCTAGATGAAACGGCGGCGTCTGTGCCTGGCTGAGTATACACAGACGTCGCGCATAGATCTCCACTTCACCGGTGGCCATAGCTGGATTTACCTGGCCCTCGGGCCGCTGGGCCACGATTCCTTCTACAGAGACAACAAACTCGCTTCGCAGCGTCTCCGCAGCTGCGAACTCCTCTGCGGAGAACACCTCGGGACTGAACACAACCTGAACAACACCCCATCGATCCCGCAGATCAACAAAGATGAGACCGCCCAAATCACGACGCCGATTCACCCAACCATTGACAACAACGGTTTCGTCGGACAAAGCCGCATTGATCTCCCCACATGTGTGTGTTCGCTTCCATGTTGTCATTGCGTAATGGGCTCCTTTCCTTTTGCGGCCAAATACTGTGCAGCCGTGTCGAAATCCACCGCTTCTTCCGTCCCGTCGTACATCCAACGAATCCTGGCTTGGTTGTTCTCTAACTCTTCCTGCCCAATGATCATCACCCAACGGGCCCCGGATCGATTAGCTGCCTTCATCTGGGCCTTGAGGCTGCGATCCAGGTAATCCAAATCCACTTTCAGTCCCAAAGCGCGCAGACGATGAGCCAAGACCACGGCCTGTTCCTTTGTTGCTCCTCCAAACTGGGCCAGAAAACCGTCCATGCCGGAAGGCTTTAACGCATCGCCTGCCTGTTGCTGTAAGGCCAGCAGTACCCGTTCCATCCCGACACCGTAGCCCACACCAGCCGTGGGTGGCCCTCCCATTTCCTCTACTAATCTGTCATAGCGTCCACCACCGCCCACTGCATCTTGCGCACCCAACGATTCTACCTTGATCTCGAACACGGTCTTTGTGTAATAGTCGAAACCGCGCACCAACCGCGGATCATGGACAAAGTCAACCTCCAGCAGCTCCAGATAGCGTTTTACCTCGGCAAAATGATCCCTGCATCCACTACACAGGTAATCAAGAATCAAGGGCGCGTCCTTTGTCAGCTCTTGACAAGTTGCTTCTTTACAGTCAAGGATACGCATTGGGCTGCGGTCATATTTCGTCTGACAGCTTCGGCACAGCTGACTTTTGCTATCGGCCAGGTGGCTGCGGAGAGCTTCTCGATAGGCTGGTCGGCAGTCGGGGCATCCAATCGTGTTGATGCACACTTCAAACGTTTCCAGACCGAGCTCTTTGTACACCTGAATGGGCATGGCGATGATCTCCACGTCCAATGCCGGATCCCCAGAGCCAAAGGCCTCGACGCCGAATTGGTAGAATTGGCGATAGCGTCCAGCCTGCGGGCGTTCATAGCGGAACATGGGGCCGACATAATAGAGTTTCGTCGGCAAGGCCTGGCCGTACAGTTTGTGTTCCAGAAAACTACGCACCACCGGTGCAGTTCCTTCCGGGCGAAGGGTCAAGCTGCGCTGGCCCCTGTCGCTGAAGGTATACATCTCCTTGCTGACGATGTCCGTGGTCTCACCAATACCGCGCTCGAACAATTCCGTGTGCTCGAATATGGGAGTCCTGATCTCCCGATACCCGTAGGCCTGGCAGATTCGATGGATCGCCTCTTCTAAGACCTGCCACTGTTCTGATTCACCGGGCAAGATATCGTTGGTGCCCCTTGGCCTTGCTATCGTCACAGTCCATACCTCCTCGTACACAGAAACGAGTGGCGGCTGACCACCACTCGCATCCGGTATCACGCAAACTGCGTCCTTTCGATTGCCTAGTTGCTGCCTTCGTCTTCATCATTGGCATCCAGTCCGCCTTCGGGATCTTCCTCTTCGGTATCCAACTCCAAGTCGGTATCCAGTTCCGGCGATTCATCAGCTTCCGGCTCCGCTTCTAGTTCCAACCCGGGAACGTCTTCCACGTCCAACTCTTCGGCGGCCTCTTCATCCACCAGGTCGTCTTCCACCGCTTCAAGATCTTCCAGGCCTTCAACGGCTTCGAGATCCTGTTGGGGCATCATCTGCTCGGCAGGATCCACACCCCGCTCTTGAATTTCCGTGATCCGCTGTTCGATTTCTTCTGCTTCTTCCCAGCGGCCCAACTCAGCTACATGATTGTACACCTGAAGCTGGAAGAAGAGATCATTCGGCTCTAGGGATGATGCTTTCAGATACGCCTCTATGGCCTTGTCGTCCTCCTCTAGCTGCCGATGCAGGTCTCCCTTTTCCATGAACAAAAGACCATCATTGCTGATATATTCCACAGCTTTTTCATACTTCGCGCGTGCTTCTTCCAAACGTTCCATCTCTGTATACATCTTAGCTAGAGAAGCATACAAATACCCGTTTTCCGGTTGGGCTTCCAAGGCCGAAAGGTAATATTCTTCGGCTTCCTCCAACTTATCTTGACGGCGCAGGTGATGTGCTTTCAGCTCGTCATCGCGAATATTGACATCCGCCTCATCACGGAGATCAGAAAACCAATCCAAAATAACATCCTGGGACTTCTCCTGGAAGATTTGATCTTCGATCATGCTGCGCTGTTCCTCAAACTCTTCTCCTTCTGCATCTCTCCGGTCCGTAACATAGATAATATGATAGCCAAAGTTAGACTTTACCGGTTCGCTGATGGTCCCCACATCCATGGAGAAGGCCTTTTCCTCAAACTCTTCCACCGTTTCACCCCGAGATATGGTCCCGAGTTCTCCGCCTTCTTCAGCGCTTCCCGTGTCCTCACTGTACTCGGCAGCCATCTCAGCAAAATTGTCTGCCGTTACTTCCGCATAAACCTCCTCGGCACGCTGTCGAGCAGCTTCTTCAGCTTCGTCATCGGCACCGTCCGGACGGATCAGAATATGGCTGACTTCCACTTGTTCATAGGCCTTGCGCACTTCTTCCTCGGGAATTTCAATGTCCCCGGCCACTTCCCGCCGCAGACGGTCCATTCTGACTTCCTGTTTCACGGCTTCCCTGAGTTGATTTTCGTTAATTCCCATGAACTCAAGCTGCTGTTGGAACTGTTCCTCAGATTCAAACTGCGACTTGATCTGCTCGAAGCGGTCTTCCACCTCCGATGACGGAGCGTCGATGCCGCGATTCTCAATTTCTTGCGTCAGTAGTACGCTGCCCACTAGCGATTCAAGGGCTTGGTAGCGAATCGACTCCATTTCCGTCCCGCGAAGCCGGCCGTCCTCTTGCTCCCGCTGCTGTACTTCATTGACATACTGTTGCTGGAACTGCTGGTACGAGATATCTCGGCCGTTCACCGTTGCAATGGCTGTCTGCGCAACCTGGGTTTGCTCTCCCCCAAAAAAGGAAGTTCCGCCAATATACAGGGAACCGCCCACAAACGCAATCACGACGACGACAACGATATGCTTCACTTGATTACGCAGCTTTCTAAATAACATCTCCTCAATCCCTTCGCAGTCAGAAAATCACAATCATCATTTTACGACAAAAGCCGTACGGTGTCAAACGCCTGCCAACAGGGTTGAAAATTGCCTCTGTTTCCGTTCGAGCAACACCCGCCAATCCCTGGCATAGGTGGCCGGACATTTGGGATTTGCCGTGCGGCGTACGGTACCGTCTGGCGCCACAAATTTCGTCACGGCGCCAGATCCGATGCCAAAGATCGTCTGTCTTTCTTCCATCATCATCATATTATACAGCGACTCGGTTCCAGGCCTCGCATATCCTACGTTTTCCAGGCCATCCACAATGTGGCGCTGACGGTAGAGGTAATATGGGACAAGACCCATGGCACTAGCCGTCCGCGAAGCCACTTCAGCCATGGCATGGCCGTTCCCCGTGCCATAGGCTGAGCGATCCATTTGGTTCCAAACAGCAGCCCGCTTTCTGGCTAAGGCATGGACTGTCAAATGGTCTGGCCCCAAATCCTTCACAGAGCCTAACGTATACTCCACATCTGCCAGCGTTTCTCCGGGAAGTCCCAGAATCACATCCATATTTATCAGCGGGATGCCGTGTTCTCTTGCGCGCCGGAAGGCATCCTCGATCTCGAAGGGCGTGTGAGCTCGTCCGATGCGATTGAGAGTCGCTTCTACCATGGTTTGAGGATTGATGCTGACCCGATGTACACCCGCTTCGCGCAGCTGTCCTAGAGTATCGTCGTGAAGAGTCTCCGGGCGGCCGGCTTCCACCGTGAAATCGCGACAGTCCGACGGCTGAAACCAATGGTGCAGAAGCTTAAGCAACCGTCGCAAACGGTTTCCCTCGAGAATCGTCGGTGTTCCGCCCCCAAGGTAGACAGAGTCCACACCGATGTCATGTCTACACAGGAGATTGCCCACTGCTTCAATCTCCCTACATAGAGATTCAAAGAAAGGATCCAAAAGGTGCCCGTGGGTTGCCAGCGGATAGGCGGCAAAGGAACAATATCCGCAGCGACTCGGACAGAATGGAATCCCGATATAGACACCCACAGAACCGTTTGGATTATGGGGGAAAAAAGGACGTTGTCTTGCCGCCGTCGCCAGTACCATTTGGCGGCGGTCTGTTTGGACCCGGTAGACATCCCGAAGCAGGACGTCCATATATTGCAGCGAAAAGCCCCGATCCCACATATTGTGAACCATCTTCGTGGGACGGACTCCTGTCAGAATGCCCCAGGGCTTTCGGGCAAGACCATATACTGCTTCCAGCGCTTCCAGGATGCTCCGACGCAGCAGTTCCTTTTCACGGCGGCGCCAATCCCGGAATCCA
>PUOC01000236.1 GCA_003551965.1 Clostridiales bacterium
TCTGCTTTGCCGCCGGAAGCCTGGATTGGGATGCGGAGCCCTTGGCGTCCTGCGGCACGGCGTTGTTTCATTGGGACCTGCCGCAGCAATTGGGAGAAGACCTGCTCTGGGAGGCGAAAAAGGCCGATAAGCGCGTCATGCTTTCCCTTGCCCCATTCGGGCCTATTTCGCAGGCCGGACTGGAGGCCGTAGATATTCTAGCTGTCAATGGTGTAGAAGCGCAGCAGCTGACCGGTGTGGACACGGCAACCCGTTCGGGTGCTGCAGCGGCCCTGGAAGCCATGGCACGCCGCGGCGTAAACTATCCCGTGCTTACCATGGGGCCCTCCGGGGCTGCTGCATTGGTGGACGGCGAAGTTCTCTGGACTGCTGCCCCGAAGGTGAAGGCAGTGGACACAGTGGGTGCCGGCGATACATTTGTCGGTGCTCTAGCCCGTTTTCTGGATGTTGTCCCATGGGCGCAAGCTCTGTCTTTGGCTGTGCATGCAGCGTCCCTGGCCGTTACAGTGGAAGGCGTATCCGGGGCTATTCCGTATTTGCGCGATCTGCCGCCGCCAACGTAGATCGATGGGGATGCAATGAAGAGAGCCGACGCAGGAACTGCCGCTCTTTGGCTATGGACTGGCCAGGGCAAAAATTGATGCCGCTGCGGGGCATCCGCCAAGGGCCAGACAGAAGCCAAAGCATTCCACGGCGCCAAAGATAAGGGAGGACCTCTATGCAGTATCTGACCATGGGAGGAATGGTCTTGGACAATGTGGCGGCTGCCGATGAACGGGTTTATCCCCATCGGTGGGGCGGTAATGCCCTGCACTCCGCCATAGCGGCGCGCATTTGGAGCGACGAAGTCGGTCTGGCATGTTATGCGCCCGAACGTTACGGCTACGCTTGGCTGCCTGCACTGCGGCAGGCTGGTCTCAATACCGACTGCGTGTCCATAGAGAAATACCCGATTGCCTATCTCCAGTGGCTGCTCTATGGGAGAGACGGCAGCCGCAGAGAAGGGATTTATGCACCTTGGGAGTTGTTTCGCGGCTTGCGGCCAGGCACCCGAGTCTTGGGCGTCAGACAATATCTGCAGCGCATCTCGGTCCCGGCGGGCACGGAAGGAACGACCGCGGCTTTTCGCAGCCGATATTCGTTGGATATATCCTTGCTCCCGGCATCGTTTCCCAAGGCTGTCCACATTGCCCCCTCTCCGCCTTCCCATCTGCCTGCATTGGTCCGGGCATTGAAGGCCAAGGGTACCATGGTGACCTTTGATCCTTTCGATGACATTGGCCAGTGGCCGGCATCGCTGGTTTCGACACTGCTTTCTCTGGTGGATGTCTTCCTTCCCAGCGAAGCGGAAGTGGAGGCGCTGCTGCCCGGCCTTCCCCGGGCCGAACAGCTGCAAAGGCTAGAAGGCTATGGCTGTCATGTGGCGATCAAACAGGGATCAAAAGGATGTACGGTATGGAATGCTGACCGCTGCCGGTGGACGGAAGTGCCGGGTGTGGACGCAGACGTTGTCGATCCCACGGGGGCAGGGGACAGTTTTTGCGGTGCTTTCTTAACGGCCTATGCGGAGACGTGTGATCCGGTGCGGGCTGCCGTGGCGGGAAACGTTACGGCTGCGGCCCTGCTTCATGCCTCCGGTGTGCAAAACCGCTTGGGCATTGCGAAACACAGCACCCTGCAGCAGAAGGTCAGGGAAAGACTCCGCGTCCAGACAGGATTGTTGGCCCCTGAAGATGGGGCGCCGCCAGAAGCGGATCCGCGACGCCCGGGGATGACCTGACCCATGGGCGCCCGCGCCGAAGGTGCCAGTGTAGACGGACGAACAAAGATTCGCCATCTCCCTGGGCCCGTGCCGGGGCCGCAGTGGTGACGGTCCGATGTGAAACAGCTTTTGGTGGGAACTCGTGACGTACGGCAAGACCAGGCAGCGAAAGAGGCGTTTTGCACAAAAACAGGAAGGAGCGGATTGCATTGCGAATCGGCGTGAATACGGTCGACGAATTCGGAGGTGCCCTGGAAGCATACCGGCGGGCGGATATGCATTCCCTGTCGTTGGTGGAAATGGTCAAACGGATGCACGAACAACTCCAGCCGGAGGTGGTGGAGATCAATGCCAATGTCTGCAGCATTGCACCGCAGTTGGTCACGGAGGAAACACTGCAGGCTCTCGGTCACTACCAGCGCCAAACGGGCCTGCAGTACACGGTCCACTTGCCCTTTAAGGTCATTGATATTTCTTCACCGTCGGAGCCCGTGGCCCGGGCCAGTGCCCAGTACTTTGGTGAACTCATCAGAAGCTTCGATCAGCATGTCCGCGTGGAAAACTACGTTCTGCATTTGACCGAGAGTCAAGATCGGGCAGTGAAGCATTCCTCCATGCCCCAGGGTATGAAAGACCGCTTGCTGCAGACGATGCAGGACCGGGCGCGCCGGGGGGTTGAATATCTGCTGGCCATCTGTGAACCGAAACGGCTGGCCATCGAAAACCTGTTGGAGGATTATTTGTTCCCGTTCAGCGTGGCAGAGGAGTTCGATACCAGCATTTGCTGTGATGTGGGGCATTTGATACTGCAGAATGCAGAACTTTTGGATGTTTTTGGGAGGTATTTGCCCCGCATTGGTGAACTTCATTACCATGACGTGATGACTGTTCGGGACGACGCTGGCCATTGGGTGGAAAAAGACCATGGTGCCTTGGGCATGGGGCCCTTGAACGTACCGGAAACACTCGGGTTTTTAAAGGAACATAGCTACGAAGGAATACTGATGCTGGAAGTGGTCCGATGGGACTATGCGGTAACCAGTATGGACAAGGTTCGGCAGACCTTGAAGGCATTGTAGACATTTTTGGGGGGTTGCTTCATGAAGGAGATCAACCGACATTTGCCTGTGGCCCTGTATTACCAACTGAAGACCATTATCCGGGATCAGGTGGAAAAGGGCATGCTCAAACCGGGGGAGATGATCCCCTCGGAGAACGAATTCATGAAGCGTTACGGAGTCAGCCGTACGACGGTGCGTCAGGCCATTGGTGATCTGGTGGCCGAAGGAATTCTCGAACGGATCCAAGGAAAGGGTACGTTCGTTGCTTCCCAGAAGCTGCAGCAGAATCTGTTCGCCCTGACCAGTTTTTCTGAAGACATTCGCAATTTGGGTAGGACACCCAGTTCCCTGGAAATAGAGAAAGGGTACGTAAGGCCTGCGCTGCCGGTAGCGGATTTCTTTGAACTGGCCTCCTCTGAGTCTCTGGTGTTCTTCCTGAGCCGGGTTCGGCTGGTTGATGATGAACCGGTGGGCATGCACACCGTATACCTGCCGGAAGATATCGCCGAACAGGCTGACTTAATGGAACGGGATTTTTCCACGGGTCTGTCGCTGTATCATACACTAGAAGAATCTGGGGTCACCTTCGGCGAGGCCGAAGAGACCTTGGAGGCCGGGTCGGCGCCTCCGGAGGCCAGTGCGCGGCTCAACATTGCCGAAGGTGCCCCGGTGCTGCTCCTTGATCGGCTGAGCTACACGCCATCGGGCCGGCCCCTGGAATACAACCATATGGTGTATCGTTCGGACCGGTACAAGTACCGGATTCGGCTGCCACGGCTGCGCCGCTGACGGCCAGGCGCGAACCGCTGTCGTTCGAGCATGGTTGAGGAACCCCGTCAAGTGTGGTGTTTGGCGGTTGGCGGGCGTTAGAATGGCGTCTGCCCTGCTTCGCCGTGCCCGGATATGATCTGGCGGCGATGGGGGCGGAGTCGGCACAGAGCGTCGCCCTTCCAAAAAAAGCGCGGCGAGGAGGATGACAATGACTTCACCAGCTGCCGAGCAAATCCGGGAGCGGGCACGTCGGCAGTGGGAAGATTCTCTGCAGCATCGCTTCTTCACCGATGTGCAAAAGTCCCGACTGCCGGAAAAGGTGTTCCGCCGCTACCTGCGGGTGGAATATGGTTTCATTGACACGGCGGCTCGAACGCTCGGAGCAGCTGTTTTTAGGGCGCCGGGGTTTGCGGAGCGCCGCTATCTGACGGCGGGCCTGTATGATCTCGTCACGGAACAGGAGCAGTTCTTCCAATGTGCTTTCCAGGATTATGGCATGGAACCGGTTGGCATGGTGCCTGCACAGGCAGAGGCGCTGCATCGCCATTTCTTGGACACGGCCGAGCATGGAACGTATGAGGATATCCTCGCCTGTATGTTAGGGGCAGAGTGGTTGTATTTCACCTGGTGCTCCGCGGCTCGGCCGCAGGTCGATGAACACACTGCCTTAGGCCGCTGGGTTGCCCTGCATACCGGCGTGAACTTCCATCGTCACGTGCAGTGGCTGCAGGACGAGTTGAATCGGCGAGCTAAAAAGGATGACGTGAAGTTGGATCGTCTAGCCGCTTGCTTTGCGGCTACTCTAC
Organism: Clostridiales bacterium; assembly: GCA_003551965.1. Taxonomy (GTDB): domain Bacteria; phylum Bacillota; class Limnochordia; order Darwinibacteriales; family B1SED10-159; genus B1SED10-159. The sequence goes on from PUOC01000236.1 coordinate 4,401, forward strand.
GCGCCGAAAATGCATTCCACGAGGCCGCCTACTCGTAGGCAAACAATATCCATCAAGGAAGCACAGGCCCGGCACCTTTGTTGTGCAGGGCTTTTTTGGTAGGTGCCGCTGCCTGACGACCGCCGCTTTAGAGGTTGCTTGTTCAACATCTTCTTGGTGTGGAATAGAGCTGTGTCTCGTGGCTCCCGCTTGCCCAAACGGACGGCTAAGGAAACCGGCCTGAACACCAAATTACTGCAGTTGCAAACAAAATCCTAACAATAGGAAGGAGTTCTCTGCTGCGTCCAGAAGGCTTTAAGTAGAGGCCGTTTAAATATTCTTTGCAGATTGTTTGTCTTTTCTTTGCAGAAGCAGGCCTCGCAGGGGACGATGAAGACCGCGACATTGCGTCGTTACGATCTTCCGCCGGGAAGCTGCCGAACATTGATCATGTTGGGGAGCCTTCTGCCGGGCCGATCCGTCGGGCGTCCTCGGGAATTTGATTCATTATCGGGGAGGTATGATGTATGAGTGCCAACGAAACATCCAAGGGAGGATCCAATCGCAAGTACGTCATCGCAGCGGCGGTCATCGTGGTGATAGCGGCGGTTGTCGTAGTTGTGTTTGGGGGCAGGGATCCCGCCACAGAGCTGGTGCGCGGACTCCCGGAGGAGACGCTGACCGTAGAAGCAGCCGACGGTACGGCAGTGGAGCTCACGGTCAGCAATGCCAGCGGAACCGAGGCGCGCAACACCGGCTTCAATGGAGTTGATGCGGAAGTGGTAGCCGATACAGTGCTGTTTATCGAGACAGCCCATTCAGCCACATCACCGCTGCAGGTAGAGAACTTGAACGCTGCCATCGAGTTGGCTTTTTTCGATGCCGATGGAGAACTTCTGAATGTATTCGAGGCGGAACCCGAGGAAGAGCGCAGCATCACTCCGCAGGAACGCTATAAGTATGTTTTGCTGGCGCAATCGGGATTCTTTGAAGAGCAGGGAATTGGCGAAGAAAGCCAGCTTTTAGGTGGTACTTTGCAGCCGCTGCAGAACTAAGTAGTGGACTGGTTAATTGTGTGAAGTGTACAGACGGCATTGCATAGGCAGGTTTCAAGAAAGAGGGGGACGTTCCGCAACGGGACGTCCCCCTCTGTGCTTGCAGCGGGAAGACAATGAAGCACAGAATTCTATGGTTTGCAGGGCTGGTCAAGGGTCCGCCGCTGCCAGCGGCGAATGCGGCCCTGCAGTTCTTCGATCCAAGGCTGCAGCTGCGGCGAAGTCGCCAGGTTATGGGTTTCATAGGGATCCTTCTGCAGGCAGTACAGCTCGTCTTCATCGCGGCCGCTCCAGTTGTACTTCCAGCCTTCGGGGGTTATCACTGTACGGACAGGATCCTGCAGGGCCCGGCGGATGGTTTGGTCGTCGGCCATTTCCCGCCAGCAGTCTAAGATCTTGACACCGCCGATCACATCGCCAAAACCCGAGTTTCCGCCATTCCA
>PUOC01000310.1 GCA_003551965.1 Clostridiales bacterium
ATGCTGCAGGAACTGGGTCTGTCGGCTGGAACGAGCGGCATCTTTGGCCCGAAGACGGTGGCTGCGGTTCGTGAAGCCCAAGAAATGGCCGATGTAGCCGTCGACGGAATGGTCGGCGACAGCACTTGGCAGGCGCTGGCGAAGCTCAAGGCCGACGGTGTGCCGGCTTCAGCGGAAAAACCGGATGTGCCGGAGCCAGCGGCAGAAGTCGATGAGACCAAGCAGGCAGAGGCCAAGGAAGCGGCTCCATCGGAGCAGCCCACGGCCGCCCAATACGGCCTTCTGCGTGAGGGTGACCGCGGCGAAGGCGTGGAAGTACTGCAGGACGCACTGCGGGAAGCCAATCTCGAGGCCGGCAACTCCGGTATATTCGGGCCCCGCACGAAAGAGGCCGTTCAGCAGGCCCAGCGCCTGGCCGGAATCACGGTGGACGGTGTGGTGGGAGAAGCCACTTGGGAAGCTTTGGAAGGACTGCAGGCGTCGCATAACGCCATGGAGGAACTGCCCGCACTTGAAGGAGTGCTGCGTGAAGGCAGCCGGGGCGAATCGGTTAAAGCGCTGCAGGCAAGACTCGTCGACCTTGACTTCCTGAATAGCTCTGTGGACGGCGTGTTTGGCTCGGACACCAGACAGTCGGTTCAGCGTTTTCAGCAGGCGGCGGGTATTTCCACAGACGGTATCGTGGGACCCGAGACCTGGCAGGCACTGGAAGAAGCCCTTCCCGGCCAGTATGAGCCTGTGGTTGTTGAAGACCTGCATTGGAGCGAAGTTGATCGGATGTTTCCCGTCGGCGCTGTGGTGACCTTAGAGGATGTGGAAACGGGACTGACATTTCGGGCCAAAAGGCTGTACGGATCAAACCATGCAGATATCGAACCATTGACACGGGAGGATACGCAGATTCTGCGCAGGATCTACGGAGGTTCATGGAGTTGGGAACGCCGAGCGGTTATTGTCAAGATCGGTGATCGACTGCTGGCCGGTTCTATCAACGGGTATCCCCACGGTGGATACAACATAAGGAACAATGGCTTTCCGGGCCATATCTGCCTGCATTTTCGAGGCAGTCGTCTGCACGCTGCGGCCCGACAGGATCCGCGGCATCAAGAAATGGTGCGGCAGTCCGCTGAGTCGCAGCCGAGCAGTATCACTACCCGTTAGTTAACCAATTAGATCCACGGTTGAACAAAAACGCCCTGCCTTCCCATGGGGGAAAGGCGGGGCGTTTTTTTCTTTGGCTGAGGTTACGGCGCCATCCTGCTTGCATCTTTGCTGCCGGTGACGCTGCGTTCATTCCGAGGGACAGTGAAGCTTTCTGTATCATCGGGCGGCGATTCCAGCTGCCGTTCCAGACGATCGCGGTCGACGGCATCCCAGATACCTAGAGGTTGCAGGATATTGGCCGCAGCCTCAATGTAGTCGGGGTCTTCGTTGTACACATCGGGGTGGATTTTGAGTGAGGGCCACGGATCAGCCATACTGACCAATTCCACCACTTCATAGGTAATTTCGACGGGCGTTCCGATGGCCACGATGTCATGCAGGGCTTCAGCATCTTTATTGTGCATGCGGATGCAGCCGTCGCTTGCCAGTGTTCCGATGGAATTGGGATTGTTTGTTCCGTGGATGCCGTATCCAGGCCATTCCAAGCCGATCCAAACGGTACCGACGGGGTTGTCCGGGCCTGGAGGAATGGGATCCAGGTCTTTCTCGCCCCAGTTAATGGGGTAATAGACCGGGTCGGTGACACGGTTTTTCACTCTGGTTTCGCCAACAGGCGTGGGGGTGGCCCGTGTACCGACGGCTACGGGGTACTCTTCCACGACCTGACCATGCTGGTAGACTCGGAGAGTCAGGCTGGGCAGATTGATGACCACTCGGGTTTGGCCGGGGTGGCTATGGGCGCTGGCCTGCTGATCCATGGCAATACCCCAGGCCAGTATTACGATGAAGACCCAGAGGCCAAAGCAGACGGTTTGCTTTCTGCGTTCATGCATAGAATCACCTTCCCATGGGGGCAGCCAACTGCCGGTACATATGGCCAAAGCTGTGGCTCCTGATGCGGGGCAGCAGTTGCTATCCTTCTTCATTGCTTTCTTTTCTTCCACAGGAAGGAAGGAAAATCCTCTTGCTATACGAACAATCTTTATAGTGCAATCCACAGCATTAATCATTCCTGACAGAGGGAGTTGTCCATTATCCACGCAGCTATTGATTCGATCCGCAGCCGTGTTGCAGAAGTCATGGTCGGAAAACAAAACGTTGTAGATCTGCTCTTAACCGCTCTTCTGGCCCGGGGACATGTCTTGATTGATGATGTACCCGGTACTGGAAAAACGAAGTTGGCCAATGCACTGGCCCGCAGTATTGGAACGGTCTTCAGCCGTATCCAGTTCACACCCGATCTGCAGCCAGCAGATATCACCGGCATTTTTTACTATGACCAAAAAGAAGGGAAGTTTGTCTTTCGGCCGGGCCCGCTGCATGCCAATGTCATCTTGGCGGACGAGATCAACCGAGCGGTACCCCGGACGCAGTCGAGCCTCCTGGAAGCCATGGAAGAACGGCAGATAACGGTGGAAGGGAAGTTGTTTTCTCTGGAGCCCCCTTTCATCGTAATCGCAACACAGAATCCAGTGGAACTCGAAGGTACATTTCCACTCCCCGAAGCGCAGCTGGACCGCTTTCTGCTGAAAGTTTCCATGGGATATCCCGAGGAAGACGAGGAAGTGCAGATCCTGCAGCGATTTAAGGAGCAAGACCCGCTGGTTTCGCTGCAGACAGCCGTGGATCCCGAGCAGCTGCTGCAGTTGCAGGAGGAAGCGGCCCGTGTACACGTGGCTCCGCCGCTCTTGGCATACATTGTCCGCTTGGGAGCGGCCACTCGCAGATCGGAGCATTTGGCACTGGGTTTGAGCCCCCGGGGCTCTCTCAGCCTCATGCGTGCTGCAGCTGCCTATGCGCTCGTACAGGGGCGGGATCATGTCCTGCCCGACGACATTCAATACCTGTTCCCGTACGTCGCCTCCCACCGGGTTATGCTGCGCCCGGAAAGTTCCGTCCAAGACTATACCGCTGCCGGTTTGCTGCAGGATGTTCTGCAGGCGGTGGAAGTTCCTGTGGAAGGGGAAGGATATGAGCGCTGGAGTTAAAGCTTTTCTCTTTGCGGCCATGGTTATCGGGGTCTACGGCGGCTACCAGGGACAGGTTCTCACTGTCTTTGCCAGTGTTCTGATCGCGGCTGCACTGGGCCTGGCCTTTGTCTGGAACAACTATGCCTTTTACCGTCTCCAAGTCCAGCGCCGGGTCAGCCGCAGAAAGGCAGAGTTTGGCCAGTCGGTTCAATACGAGTTGGAGGTCGTCAACGACAAATTCCTGCCGCTTTTGTGGCTGCGGGTCACCGACCAAGTACCAGCGGGACTGGAGTTTGTCCGCCAGGGTGTGGTGCGGCGCGTGCTGGGAGCGGAGTATTTTAGTTTTCGAGACGTCTTCAGCCTGGGCTGGTATCAGCGGGCCACGCGCCGTTATGCCGTGACTCCCACACAGAGAGGGTATTACCAATTCGGTCCGGGCCGGGTGTATCACGCGGGTTCCTTTGGCCTGTTCGAAAACACCCTTGAAGAAGCCTTGGGGCATGCAGATCTGATCGTGTTTCCTAAGATCCTGAGCCTGGCCCAGCTGGGCCTGGATTATCATCAGCTGTTCGGGCGCCGGCCCCGGGAAGGTTGGATTCACACGGATCCCCTTAACATCATGGGCGTGCGGCCCTACCAGAGTACAGACAGCATGCGTGCTATCAACTGGAAAGCATCGGCCCGTCACCAGCAGTTGGAAACCAATGTGGAAAAACCTTCTATGGATGATGAAGTGCATATTTTCCTCGAATCGGCCACCCCGGGAGCTTGGTGGGAATGGTCGGAACGAAATGCCGTTGAAGTGTCGATTATGGCTGCCGCGTCATTGGTCGAATCAGCATGCCAAGCCAAACGGCGCGTCGGGATCTATTCCAACTTGGCACAAAAACGCAGCGGGCCTCGGGGAGGCACCATTGTACGGCCCGGGCAGCACCAGGACCAGCGGGACCGGGTATTGACGGCCTTAGCCATGATGCAGTCATACAGCATTGGCAAGCTCACGTCCATCCTGGAACGGGAAAAACGTCGTATCCCCCCCGGCTCGCGGGTGATCGTCATTGCCGGTGAACCCGGCGAACAGCTGCGGCGCTGCCTCACCGATTACCAGCGGCGATACAATTTGACCTTGGTGCAGTTGGGCCCAAAAGAACAGGAACTGCCGGGTATTCACCGTCTCTTCCTGGACCGGGAGGTGCCCTGGGATGAACGCACCCAATTGGAAATCGCTTAGCCAAGCGCTGGCGGCCCTGCTGTTTTCCTTCCTTACGGCCCTGCTCATTACTCCCTTGTTCTATCCTGCAGCGGATGCATTGGGCCAGACTTGGAACCGGCCGCTTTTGGTGGCATGGATTGCGTTGGTTGTCTTGACTGGAACAGCCATGGGACGAGTTTGGAGTAAGAAGAGCATCACGGTATCGGTGCGGGTGACCTGCCTTGCTGCCATGGCCGCGGCCCACCTGTTTTTGCTGTGGATCGGTGCCCTGTCATTGTGGGTGCATGTGCCCGTCATCCTTATTCTTGTGGTGCTGTCACTGCGTTTTTGGCTGTATTACACCGTCGCCGAGTTTCCCACGGATTTTGCGCTGATGGCCTTGGCCATGCTGTTTTTTCTGATCCTCCAAGGACGAACGGCCATTGCCGTCGGCCTTTGGGAACTGATCGCCTTTTTTGGCGCGGGCTTCGCTCTGGTCTTGCTGTTTCACGTCCGGGAAATGGAACGACAGGGGTTTCGGGCTCCCTACCGCATGATCCTCGTGGTCATGGGTTTATACCTGCTGCTGGTGCTGATTGTCGGCGCAGTGGGAGGCATTCCTCTGGGTGTGGAGGCGACGCAAGTATTTCTGAGCATTCTGCGGGCCGTGTACAATGCCGCTGCCTACGTCTTTCTGCTGCTGCTTTATCCCATCGTTCGGCTGCTCGGCCCATTCATGGAATGGATCAGCGATCAATTCGCCGATGAACCCCGGATGGAAGAAGAAGAACGGGCACCACAGGACATGGAACTCGATGAGTTCATGGAAGCCGCTCCGGACAACGGCGAGGCTTGGACACTGCCGGACGGTGCCCTGTGGGCCCTGGGTACGGCTGCCTTAATTATCCTGCTCATCTGGGCTTTTCGCAGGCTGCAAATACCCAAGTTGGACGAGGAAGAAGGAGTGGAGGAAGAACGCTCGTCGGTTTTTTCTTCCGACTCCCTCCGCAGGGATGTTTCGGCACTGCTGAAAGGTTGGGCGAAACCCCTTCAGGATTGGGCTGCGAAGAGATCCGCAGCCGGCGGGGATCCGGTTCTGCGCATTCGCGCCGCCTATGGGGAGTTCCTTCGGGCCATTGGCCGGATCGAGCCCCGCAGAAAGGATTTCACCCCATCTGCGTTTCGGGAGTATCTCCATGATAAGTATGTCATACCGCCGGCGCTTCAGCGTCTTACAGAACTCTACAACCGGGCCCGCTACGGCGAGCGTGCAGGAGAAGAGGAAGCCGCCGAAGCAGAACAGGCAGTTGCCGAACTGCGCGCCGAAATTCGGCGTGTAAAACGGGAATGACCGCAGAAAGCAACGCGTCCCTTCCTGTCCCATTGCCCAGCGGTGTTTGCGCCGGGCAATGGTGCTTTTCCCCTCCGGGAGCAACCCTTGTGAAAGAAAGCACCTCCATATTCAAGCGAACAGTTCTGCCTGCCGATGGTTAAATAACGGAAGATGAAGAGAATTCCAGAAGAAGGAGGCAGAATGATGCGAATTAGCGATGGACCGAGCGTCAAGCCACCGCAGTCAGCGGGGAATAGGATGCCGAAACATACTGCACATAACAAAGGAAAGGAACAAACAAGTCAGCGGCGGGACAAGTTTGACCGGTCAGTAGACAAGCCCGCAACAGCGTATCAGGATAAGAAAACCGGTGTCGACCAGCGGATGATCGAACGGCTGCGGCAGGAGAGCGATAGGGCCTATGGCCAGCTGCGGCAGTTAGTGGAGCAGCTGCTGAAACGCCAGGGTCACACATGGGAGCGGTATTTGTCGGGCGACGTTGCAGCTGATACCGACATCGTTGTGGATCGCGAAGCGCAGCTAGAAGCAGAGCGCCTCATATCCGAAGGCGCAGCCTACAGCCCGGAAGCGGTCAGTGATCGGACCGTCGAATTCGCCGAGGCACTGGCCGGCGGTGATCCCGCCAAAATGGAGATGCTGCGTGATGCTGTGGAAGAAGGTTTCCAAGCTGCGGCCGAAGCCCTCGGAGGAAGCCTGCCCTCGGTCTCGGAGGCGACCTACGACATGGTCATGGACAAATTGGATGCGCGGGCAGAGGGCGTGTAGGGGCAGATGCCCGCAGCGTCCGTATCATACCAGTCAAAGGCTTCGATTCAGAGCGCTGACGGGAAAGCCGCAGGGGATATACCATGAACGCCGCCGATGGGAGCTGCCGCATTGGCGGCGTTCTTCGTTTGCGTGGTTCAAAAAACGCCGACAGAAACCACTTCATCCAAAGTCTTCTTGCGGGGCGCGGCAGACGGCGAGTCTGGAATGCCCACGGGGACTAACGCCAGTACTCTCCAATCGTTGGGTATACGAAACCGTTCTTTGATGGCATCTTCAAAGGGGACAATCTGTCCTTGGACCCAGCAGCTGCCGTAGCCAAGGGCTGTGGCAGCCAGCATGAAATTTTCAATGGCCGCCGACCCGTCCTCACGCCAGTATTCCGTGCTGGGTTCCAGGCAGAACAAAGCGCCGGCCGGTGCTTCAGCGGTCCACGCCGCCTGGGGGCACTGCGAGAACCACTGCATTTGTTCGGCCGAGTCCAGCAAGATGAACTTCCACCGCTGCCGATTCAGACCGCTAGGAGCAAGCCGGGCTGCGTCAGCCATTTGCCGCAGATCATCCAATGGAACCGGTGCCGATTGAAACTTTCGGACGCTGCGCCTGGCGTAGATAACGTCAAAAAAAGACTGTGCCAAGGATGAAACACCTCCTATTGCGATATTGCAAGCCCTTCCACAAACAGAAGCCAAACTCCTTGTCTGGCTCCCCCCATTGGCAGTACAGACCTTCGGTTTCTTACACACACCGCAAAAAGACCTATCGCGCAGCAGAGGTTCCCCGCGAGCGTAACGGGACTGGGCTGAGTACCACGAGCCGCCGTTTTCCTGTATTGTGTTCTGCAGGGACGGGCCAAGCGGCTGCATAGCAAAAGGATTAAAGACAGCTCTGCGTGGAAGTAAAATTACAAATTTTTATAAACAATAGAGTTTTCTCCAACTGCACACACAGCTTGGAAAGAACCGTTTTCCGACGGATTATGCCTTCCTAGAGGTATTTACGGGAAGATCCTACAAACATTGCTGGATCATTCTGCCGGCCGTCAAACCAGATATGCCGCCATTTAGCGGCGAAATATGCTATATCCACCAGTTAAGAACGGTTCAGGAGCGGTGACTCCCTATGGAGCGCCCATGGCTGTACAGGCGCTGTTTGATTCGCGGGCCGGGTCATGATAAATTTAAGCCGGTACTATAGGCATTAGAACTTGGAGGCTGCGCGAATGAAAATAAAAGTTGATAATCTAGTCAAGATATTCGGCCGCAACCCAGAGCGGGGCCTTTCCATGCTGGAACAGGGCATTGGCAAAGAAGAAATCCTCAACAAGCATAAACTCACCGTCGGGGTCGCGGGTGTAAGTTTTGCTGTAGACCAAGGTGAGATTTTCGTTGTCATGGGCCTGTCGGGTTCGGGCAAGTCGACACTGATTCGCTGTCTGAATCGACTTCACGAGCCCACCGGCGGAACCATCGAAATTGACGGTAATGACGTTACCACCATGACAATGCCGGAGATGCGGGCTCTGCGACGGGAAAAGATGGGCATGGTGTTCCAGAATTTTGCTCTCTATCCCAACCGAACCATTTTGGACAATGTGGCCTTTGGTCTGGAAGTGCGCGGAATTTCTAGGGACGAACGCCATAAAAAGGCACAGGAGACCATTGAAGCCGTGGGACTGAAGGGCTATGAGCAGCAGTATCCAGCCCAGTTGAGCGGCGGAATGCAGCAGCGGGTCGGACTGGCCCGAGCGCTGGCGTCGGACCCCGATATTCTGCTCATGGATGAACCCTTCAGTGCCCTGGACCCTCTGATTCGCAAGGACATGCAGGATGAGCTGCTCAAATTACAGGGGCAGATGAACAAAACGATCATTTTCATTACCCATGATCTCGACGAAGCTCTGAGTTTGGGTGACCGCATCGCGATCATGAAAGACGGCGTCGTTGTCCAGGTCGGGACTGCGGAAGAAATCCTGAATAAACCTGAAGACGACTACGTGGTCAAATTTACGGAAAACGTGGATCGCAGCAGGATCTTGACGGCCGAATATGTGATGCAGAAGCCTCTCGCCACAGCTCGACTAGGGCGCGACGGCGTCAACACAGTTCTCCGAAAGATGGAACGTCACGGTCTTTCGACGATTTTGGCCGTCGACAGCGCCGATAAGCTTGTCGGGGGGTTTCTTCCCGATGATATCGGGAAGGCACAGAAGGAACAGCTGAAACTCGAGGATGTCGTCACTAAAGACGTGCCTACTACGCACCCGGAAACAACGCTGCATGACCTGCTGGAGACTTCGAGTGATGCAACCTTCCCCTTAGCCGTCGTAGACGATAACGGTGTTCTCAAAGGCATCATTGTTCGCAGTTTCATCATCGCAGCACTGACACGAAGGGGAGAGGTGTAGATGTTAGATGTCCGAATTCCCCTGGGGGAATACGTAGAGGCGATAGTTGATTTTCTGCTCGATAATTTCGGGTTCATATTCGACTTGATTGACGACGGTGTCTACGCATCGGTCATGGGCATTGAAGGAGTGCTAGAGTCGATTCCTTGGTATGTGTTCACGCTGGTGGTTGCAGCCATAGCCTTTAAGGTTTCGGGTCGAGGCGTAGCCATATTTACGATCATCGGGTTCTACTTGTTACACAATCTAAACCTGTGGACCCCCGCTATTCAAACGCTGGCACTGGTGCTTACCGCGGAAATCATTACGCTGGTCTTGGGTTTGCCCTTAGGTATTTTGGTAGCGAAAAAGCAAACTCTCGACAACATCGTGCGGCCCGTGTTGGATTTCATGCAGACAATGCCTGCGTTTGTGTATCTGATTCCTGCGGTCATGTTCTTCTCCCTGGGACGAGTCCCGGGAATCATGGCCACTATCATTTTCTCCATGCCGCCAATGATCCGCCTGACATCACTGGGCATCAAGCAGGTACCGGAGGATTTGGTAGAAGCAGGACATGCGTTTGGTGTAACGCCCAGCCAACTCCTGATGAAGGTGGAGTTGCCCCATGCTCTGCCCACCATCATGGCTGGGGTTAACCAGTCCATCATGCTCGGCCTTTCCATGGTTGTGATTGCGGCCATGATTGGAGCCGGCGGATTGGGCTCTATGGTGTTAAGAGGCGTGCAGCGCGTTGACATCGGTATGGGGTTTGAAAGTGGTCTTGCTGTGGTGATCTTGGCGATATTCTTGGACCGAGTCACCCAAAGTCTTGGAACGAAATCCTGAGAAAAAGAAGGAGAGTCGATTCATGTTTAAGCACAAACTATCCATTGCTGTTATCACGGTACTAATGATGGCCCTTTCCAGTGGTGCCATGGCTGCGGACATCACCATAGGCTATGTGGAATGGGACTGTGCCATCAGTCAGACCCATATTGTCGGTGCTGTTATGGAAGAGCACTTTGACATGGACGTAGAACTAATCTCCGTCGATGCCGGCGTTATGTGGACCGGTTTGGCCGAAGGTGACCTGGATGTTATTTTGGCTGCTTGGCTACCGGTCACCCACGGTCACTATTGGGACAGTTATGGTGATGACGTGGTAGACTTAGGCCCCAACTACGAAGGTGCCCGGATTGGGCTTGTCGTGCCCGAATATGTGCCCATCGACAGCATTGAAGAAATGAACGATTATGCAGCGGAATTTGCCAACCTGATCTACGGTATCGACCCGGGTGCTGGTATCATGTCGGCTACCGACGATGCGATCGTCGACTACAACCTAAACTTCAGCGTTCTGGACTCCAGCGATGCGGCCATGACCATTCAGTTGGGACAGGCCTACGAAGCTGAGGACTGGATTGTAGTTACCGGCTGGACACCGCACTGGAAGTTCGGCACGTATGATCTGAAATTCCTCGACGATCCGCAGAACATCTACGGGGACGCTGAAAACATTCACACTGTCGTCCGTGAAGGCTTTGAAGACGACTTTGCCGATGATGTCGTTGCGTTCTTCAACAACTACTACCTCACCGATGCAGAACTGAGCGACATGATGAACGCCGTGCGCGAAGCCGATGTCGGCGAACTGGAAGTTGCTCATCAGTGGATCGAAGAAAATGCTGATGTTGTCGCTGAATGGCTCCAATAGGTCAATAGCATAAACGCGCTGCATTGCACCGGGGATCTGCGGATCCCCGGTTTTTTCGCGCCCTTATATATACTAAATAAAGCAGGGAATAAAAGAGTTCTCTGGAAAGGATAAGCAAACGGTCGACGATCGTTGATCTCGAACCTGGCCACCAGTTGCTAAACGAGTCTGCCTGCCATTCGAGGCCAGAACGGTGAGGAGGATCCATCCCATGTACCGACGGCTCCAAGGGCAATTACGGGATCTCGAGTGGTTCTTGAGCCATCCCGATCAGATCAACGCAGGACGCGAATCGCTGCGAATTACCCTGCTGTATGCATTGATTGGCGGCTTTTGGATCCTTGTCACCGATGAGATCTTGTTTCGGCTCATCGAAGACCGCGCCGCCTACCATGTACTGCAGCGTTTTAAAGGCTGGTTCTACGTGGCCGCTACGGCGCTGCTCCTCTATGGCTTGATCCGCAGCCGTTAAGACGGCTACCGCCGCCTACCAAGAGCTGCAAGCGGGTTACGAGAAGATAAGTGCGTCCCAGGACGCGCTGCGGGATGAAAGAAACCTCAATCAATCGATCATGGACAGTGCACCGGGCATTTTAATGGTATGGGACAGCAGCGGCCAGCTGCAGCACCTCAATGCCGATGCACGGCACACCATGGAATTGAGCGGCGCCGATTGGCCGGACTGGCTGCGGGAAGTGACCGGTGGTGATCTCGATGGTTTTCTGGAGCGACTATCCCGGGAAGGCCAGCGCCGCGACGAAAAAATCCAATGGATCACCCCTTCCGGGCGCACCAAGCATATCATCCTCAGCAGCAAGCTCCTGGACCGCCGTTCGCAGGCGGAGACCTACGTGGTTTCCGTCGGAACCGATGTGACAGAACAGCGGCAGTTGGAACAGCAGCTGCATCGGCTGGCCTATTGCGATACCTTGACCGGACTGCCCAACCAAGCATACTTGGAAGAGGCATTGGAGCAGAAGATAGCCGAAAACCGCTGCTTTGCCCTGGTGTGGATGGATGTGGACCGTTTTCAGGACATCAACAACATCCTCGGCCGCGCTACCGGTGACCAGTTCCTCCGGCATGCTGCTAAGCAGTTGCGTTCATGCACCGGCGAAGATGACATACTGGTCCGTCCAGGCGGTGATGAGTTCGCCATAGTTTTGGATGGCATCACAGAGGAGCCTGCACTGCGGCGGCGTTTCGAGCCATTTCTGCAGGCTTTCGGCCTCTGGGAGGTCGACGGCCATGAGTTTGCCATGACGTGCAGTGCCGGGGCAGCATTTCATCCCAGCCACGGCCACGGTGTGGGAGAACTGCAGAAGTGTGCCGGTACGGCGCTCAACGAGGCCAAACAGCAGGCGAACAACCGCCTGCGTATCTATATGACCCTGCCATCGAAGAACGAAACAAGCACATGCTGGACCTGAGTACAGCCATTCGCCGCGCTCTGAACGAAAAACAGTTCCAGCTCTACTATCAGCCCCATGTCGCATTGGATTCGGACAGGATTGCCGGTGCTGAAGCACTGCTTCGCTGGCCGTGCTGCCAGTCCTACATGGATCCCATGCAGTATATACCGCTGGCCGAGAGCACCGGCCAAATTCACGCCATTGATGCCTGGGTATTCTCCCAAGCCCTCACAAAACTGCAGATCTGGCGGCAGCGGAAAAACGCAGATCAGTTTCTTTCCATCAACGTATCCTCGAAAACCATCAACAACGATCAGGCCTTGAATGAACTGCTGGACATGGCAGGACAGTATCCCGATGCCTGCCGTCTGTTGGTACTGGAGATCACCGAAACGGCACTGCTCGGCGGAATGGACCAAGCGGCACGCCGACTGCAGCGGCTTAAGGGTCTTGGGATCCGCATTGCCCTGGATGATTTCGGTACCGGCTATTCCTCATTGAACTACATAACCCAACTTCCCCTGCAGCTGCTGAAACTGGACAGGACATTCATTCAGCGGGTCGGCCACAGCAGTACCGATGAAGCCGTGATCCGCCTGGTATTGGAAATGGCCAGGGCCGTGGGCCACCAGGTCATAGCAGAAGGCGTTGAGACCCAGAAGCAGGTGAGTTTTCTCCGCAGACACGGCTGCCCCATGGGCCAGGGATACTTCTTCCATCGTCCCATGCCCTGGGAAGATCTAGAGCAGGTGATTGCCGAAAACGCTGCCCGGCGCAGCCAGAAGGACGGCCGTTGAGGAGGTATTAGCCTTGACTGTGGACCGCCTAGGCATTGTGGTGAAACGCTTCGTAAAGCATAAGACCTGCAGCTACGGCCACATTGAGAGAGTCACAGCGGCCGGCCATGGGAATGCGGACAAGTTCATGGCAAAGCGCCATCTCTTCTGGCCCCAGGCCCCGCTGTTCGTTGCCCATATAGAGGAGACAGGGGCGGGGATATGCCGCCTCCCGGTAGGAACCAGCTGCAGACGGGGAAGTGCCCACGACGTGGACGTCGTGGCGGCGTATCCAAGTACCTAAGGACTTGCTGTCGATGCGGCTGTGCTGTTTGGAAAAAAGCGCCCCTTGGCTGGCCCGTATGGCTGCCGGGTCATAGGGGTCAGTACTGTCGCCTGTAAACATAATGCCGGCTGCACCGGCTCCGTCCATGGTCCTGAGGATGGTGCCTGCATTGGCTGGATACTGCAGGCTGTCACAGGCAACCCAGATGTCACCTCGGTGTACCTGCAGCTGCTCCAGCGGCGTCCACTGCTGCTCAATAACAGCCGCCGTACCAAAGAACATGTCTCGGCGGCTGCCTAACGTCTCAAACACCGCCGGTGTTGTGTACAGGGTGGAAATGCCCTTGGCGGCTTCTGCCAAAAGCTCCTGCACTGGCTGCGGAAGCTGGGCCATCAGTTCCGGTGCCAAAATCAACTGCTGGATGGGTGTCTTGGTCTGCAGGGCCTCTACCACCAGATGGGGGCCGGTAATGAGGCACTGGCCGCTGCTTCGTCGTTCTTTGGCAGACTGCAGTTTTCGAATTTCCTTGATTCTCTGGTTGCTCCGGCTTGTGATGCGCACGGCTCTTGCCCCTCTCTCGGCTGTATTTCCGTTCCCATACTAGCACAGGCCCTCTTGCATTGCAATTGTCTGGCCTTGACAGATTTGGCAGAGCTGCACCCAGGTTTTCACACAGAATTAACGAACTATATCCATACAACAGCCGATCACAGCATACTAAGCAGAAGGGTGAACATACGTGAGCGTAATCAAGGACTTCTTACAGCAGTACAGCAAGGAACGGCAGGAGTATGAGCATCTTGCGCGCCTGTGTGCCCAGCAGTGTGAGAGCGGACTCGAGCGCATGGGCATCCGCTCCATCGTTACCCATCGAGCCAAGCGTCCAGACCGGCTGCGGCAGAAACTGAAGACGAGGGCGTCCCACCGACGCTACCAGTCGCTCAATGACATCTACTCGGATGTGATCGATCTCGCCGGCGTCCGCATTGCTCTCTATTTCCCCGGCGACAAAGAAGAAGTGGATGCCTTTATGCATTCGCAGTTCGCCGTGGAAGAGACGCGTGATTTTCCCAAAGAGGCCAATGTATCACCGTATCCCAGGCGCTTCGCCGGGTATTCGGCGCGTCATTACCGCGTCCGCCTCCGGGAAGACGCACTGCCGTCGGGGAACAAGGCACTGGTTTTTCGCGATGTGGAGGTGCAGGTGGCCTCTGTCTTGATGCATGCGTGGGCGGAAGTGGAACACGATCTTGTTTATAAGCCCAAAACCGGCCGTCTGTCCGCAGAGGAATACGCCATTTTGGACGAGCTCAATGGCCTAATCCACACTGGGGAGATCGCTTTGGAACGGCTGCAGAAGGCAGTGCATCGGCGAGTGATCGGGGATCTGCGGGAGTTCGGTAATCACTATGAGCTGTCTTCTTTTCTCTACGAATACATCAAGGGCCGCGGCCGGGGAGGTTCGGACCCCCTCATGGGGCGGGCAGATCTGCTGTTCCAGTTCCTGAAATATGCAGGCCGCAATGCACCGTGGCATTTGGAATCCTATCTAGAACACTTGAACTTCAAAGAAGAATCCCGTTCTGTGGTGGAGCAGATCGTCGATCAAATATTGGCCGAGGATGATTCTCTTTACGAAGCCTACAACCAAGCGCGCCTGCACCTGAGCAAGAAAGACCCGTATGGAACGGAAGACGAAACCATATCCTACTTTTCTGAAGAGCGGGCCCTAGGATATTTCATGCACCGCTGGATTGCCGTGGAGGCCGTTTCCAGACAGGCCATCGGCGAAAGCCTTTCCAAGAGTGAACGGCGGCAGCTGCCGCCGCACGTGGTCGGCGAGCGCTTGTTCGACAAAGATACGGTTGAACAGCTGCGGGAGATCCGCCGGCTCCGGAACCAGATCATCCATGGCATCCAGTTTCCTTCGGAAAAGGAACTGATGGAGGCTGGCCGTTTTCTGCAGCAGGTCCTTGATACGGTGGCGGATCGAAAGCCGGAACTGCGGGGTGCCATTCAGTCGGCGCTGCAGCATCGCGAGGGTTCCTGAAGAGGGCACGAGAGGCAGGGCCGAATGGCCTGCCGATGTCAACAGGAAAGGTTGGTTCCCATAAAAACCTTCCTCAGCGAGCGCTTGACCCCAGGGCCTGCCGCGGAGTATATTAAAAGCGAACCCGAGGTCCATGGGGTATCCCAGTTACTGCCAGGAGGCGGTTTCATGTCGGCGCATATATTCACTCCAGCACTTGCATACACTGTCTTGGCCGGCGCGCCTCCGCAGCGGACAGAGGTTCGAACGCTTCCCCGATAGAATACAATCGATCTCGGGCGGACTTTCTGTCAATCGTCTGGTGTTGTGAAAACTCCGGGCCGCAGCGGCACCGTGGCAGCTGCGGTTTATTCGCGCGCCTTAGGCCCATGGAACTGCATGCACCACTGCCCGCACGTGGCCGCTGTTGGTTGTTGCCGCGGCAGGCTGCCTTAGGGCGCGGTCCATACCATCTCTTGGGTAGGAGGAGTTTCCACTGAAGTCGAAACGCAGAAAGACATTGGACAGAACCAAACAGATGCAAGATACACCGAACCTGCTGCCGGGCACAGTCACCCAGGTTTCCCCCGGGCAATGCCGGGTACTAACGGAGAAAGGCACGGTTATTGCAGCCCATTCACACCGGCACCACTCAAACGGTGGGCTTGTGGTAGGTGACCGGTTAATGCTGCTGCCAGCGGGCAGGAACCAATATGTCATTGCTGAAACGGCACAGCGCCGAACGCTTTTTGAGCGTGGCAATCGCCGGCAGTCAGGCCGCAGGCAGCCCGTGGCAGCCAATGTGGATGCGGCAGTCATTGTCCACGATGCCCGGACGTCTGTGTACACGGGGTTCATTGAACAGGCCGCGGCAGGCGCTGTCCGGGGAGGGTGCCAAGCCATCGTTTGCCTGCACCGCTGGGATATGCTCTCCGAACCGGCAAAGCGCAAGCTTGAAACCGGCCCTTTGTCCGAAGGATGGCTGTCCCTGCCCATCATGTGCACGGACGCACAAGGAGCGGGAGTGGCCCAACTCAAGCAGACCCTTACTGGTCAGACCGCTGTGTTCATTGGAACACCGGGCAGCGGCAAGACCAGCTTGATCCGGGCGCTCGCTGCAGAACCGCAGCAGGCCAAGGCCGCGCCGAGGACAACGGCTACCGTGCTGACCGCCTTGGACTCCATGTACCTCATTGATACACCGGGTTTCAAAGAACTGCACTTAGGGCCGCTGACCGGTGAGGAAACCGCAGCGTTGTTTGGGGACATTGTCCCCTTAACCCAGCACTGCCGGTTTTCCGACTGCACCCACAGAACAGAACCGGACTGCGCTGTGATAGCCGCCCTACAGCGCGGAGACATTGTCAAGGAGCGTGTCCAGCTGATGCATGCGCTCTCCCATGGAAAGACCCATGCTCCGGATCCGGAGGGGAGCCGCACCGGCCAAAGAAGGCCAGAACAGCAGCAACAGAACTTTACATGCTGCCGATGCGGCCTGGCGGTGACTGCCGAAAACGCCGGCAGCCGCCACCGCAATCACTGTCCCCAATGCCTCACCAGTTTGCATGTGGACGAACGCCCCGGTGACAGAGCTGCTATTTGCAGGGGAGCCATGGAGCCCATCAGCGTCTGGGTGCGCAAAGGCGGTGAGTGGGCTGTGATACACCGCTGTCACAGCTGCGGCGAGCTGCGGTCCAACCGCATTGCCGCCGACGACAACCCAATGCTCTTGTTGTCCCTGGCGGTGCGCCCCCTGTCGGACCCACCTTTTCCGCTGCATCAACTGGAAACCCCGGCGCGGTAGGGCCGGCCATGGACCAGCACGCAAAAACGCAGGGCAAAGCTCTGCGTTTTTGCGTTCCGTGGGAGGATCTTACCCATTTGCAGGGAAAAGAAAACACAGCAGCAAGTTTAATCCATGAAAGGACGATGTCGTTTGCTGATTCAAGAAAAACTTGACCAAGCCGTAAACGTGTTAAACGAGACGAGCATGGACTGCTGGCTTACCTATGCCCGGGAGACCATCGAACTCTGCGATCCGGCCATGCACTTCGTGGCCGGCCGTGATGTGGTATGGGAGGCGATCTTTCTAGTCCACCGCAGCGGTGAAAAGATTGCCATACTCGGGCAGGGCGACCATGGCGATTTTGAAGCCTCAGGATTGTACGACCGAGTGCTCACCTACGTCCAGTCCATAGCCGAACCGCTCCGAGACGTGCTGCAGGAACTTGACCCCCAGAATATCGGAATCAATTACTCTTTGGACAGTGTTTCAGCCGATGGGCTGACCTACGGCATGTACCAGCGTCTGTTGAAGCACCTTGAGGGCACACCCTATGCTGAACGCCTCGTGTCGGCAGAACCGGTGTTTTCTAGGGTGCGCGGGCGCAAAACGCCGGAGGAAATCCGCAGGATTGAGGCGGCAGCACTGGAAACCTTAGAGATGTTTGACCAATTCGCCCAAACCATCGGCCCTGGATGGACATTGAAGCAGATCTCCGATTATATGCACAATCTCATGGCAGAACGGGGGGTCGGGCATTCCTGGACCTATGAAGGCGACCCCGGGATTACCACCGGCGGCGAAATGGAAGCCGGGCACGCCACGCCGGACGACACGGAAGTACAGCCCGGCCATGCCCTGCGGCTGGACTTCGGTATCAAAAAAGACGGCTACAGCTCCGATCTGCAACGGACGTGGTATGTACTAGAACCGGGAGAAGAGGATGCACCCGAGGAAGTTCGGGAGGCCTTCCGGGTCGTAAGGCAGGGTATAGACAAGGCCGCGGCCACCCTGAAACCTGGCGTTAAGGGCTGGGAAGTGGACGCGGTCGCCCGGGAAGTCCTGCAGGAACACGGCTATCCGGAATACCAGCATGCTCTGGGCCACCAAGTAGGAATATGGGCCCATGATGGCGGCAGCGTACTAGGGCCCCGCTGGGAGCGCTACGGTGCCCGCCCTTACGATGCCTTGGAAAAAAGCCAAGTGTATACATTGGAATTCGGCATCCAGACATCCCGGGGTTATGTAAGCCAGGAAGACATGGTTGTGGTCACCGAGAATGGCTGCCGTTTCTTGGCGGCCCCTCAGGAACGGGTGTGGCTGCTTCGGTTTTAGAGCATCGGCACACACGAAAAAGACTGGCCGCAGCCAGTCTTTTTCACGGTTCCTGCACTTTTTTCACGACCTCTTCGTCGCTGTGGTTGACGGCAATGGACTGGAATGTATCGGCATCCATGTCCAACCGCTGCAGCAGCTGCCGGTCGATGGGGCAAGGGAAGATGAACTCGCCGAGCTCACCGTTTTCCTTGGCCCGCGCTTTGTCAATCATACGGGGCAGCCAGGCGATGCCGCCTAATTCTTCTGCACCGCTGCGGGGCGTGAAGCTCATCACTGTCCCTCCTTATTTCCCTCTTTTTTTCTACTATACACTGTTTTCGGCAGCAAAGCAAAGTTTTTGCGATGGATGGCCGGCTTGTTGACAATTCATCTGCGGCCGCGTACGATAGTGGCGACGAGCTGGCAAAATCTAGAAAAGGATGATGCTAACCATGGGTTTGTATTTGGGTGTTGACGGAGGTGGAAGCAAGACGCTGTCGGTGGTGGCCGATGAAAAGGGCAGCGTACTCGGTGTCGGCCTGGGCGGTACCGGAAATTTCCAAGGACCCGGTGTGGAACGGGCCCGGAAGGCAGTGGATGACAGCATCGAGCATGCCCTCGCGGACGCCGGTGCGGCCCGCAGCGACGTGGAAGCCTCTTACTATGGCATGGCCGGAGCAGACCGGCCGAAGGACTTTGCGATTGTGCGGGAGCTTTTGGAACCCATAGCCCCCGGCCGTTGGGATCTGGAAAACGACGCCGCCATCGGTCTCTACGCCGGAACGGGAGACGGCATTGGCGTCGGCGTCATCTGCGGTACGGGAACCAATGTGATCGGATTCGGGCGGGACGGTTCTAGAAAGCAAGTCGGCGGTATGGGAGAGCTGTTCGGCGACCGGGCAGGAGGAAGCTACATCGGCTTTCAAGCCGTGGCTCGGGCCATGCGGGGACACGAAGGGCGAGGCCCAGCCACGAGCCTTTATCCTGTACTGTGCCGCCACTACGGCGTGGACGAACTCTTGGATTTGGTGGACCGAATCTACGCCAAGGAAAACCTGCAGGTCAGCGCCTTGGCCCCTTACGTCTTCCAGGAAGCACTGGGCGGTGACGCCGTTGCGCAGGGCATTCTAGAAGATGTGGGCATGGAGCTGGCCATTTCCGCCGATGCGGCCCTGCAGACCCTGTTTGCGAAGGACCAAAGTCCGACGGCGATCGGTATGGGAAGCGTCTTCCAGCGCGGTGAATCTCCGCTGATGTTTGCTGCCTTCGATCATCACTTAAGGACACACTGGCCGGAAATTACGGTGCGGCTCTTGGACTGCGAGCCCGTGTTAGGGGCTGTCTATGCGGCCGTAATGCTCACTGGCGGGCCACCCTCAGCATCATTCCGCCAGCATCTGCGTTCTAGCTTCCCCGGACGACCCCAGCCTAAGGAGGATGTATAGAAATGAAAATAACTGTAATTGGTGCCGGCAGCACATACACACCGGAGCTGATGGAAGGACTGCTGGCCAGGACCGATGCCTTGCCCGTAACGGAAGTAGCCCTCCATGACATCAACCAGCGCCGCTTAGACATTGTGGGCGGCCTGATTGAACGCATGAACAACCGGGCCGGTCAGCCCTTCACTGTCACCGCCACCTTGGATCGGCGGGAAGCCATTGCAGGCGCCGACTACGTTTTGACGCAGATCCGGGTCGGCGGACAGCAGGCACGGCATGACGACACCGTATTTTGCCTGGAGCAGGATATGATTGGACAGGAAACCACCGGCCCAGCTGGTTTTGCCAAGGCCATGCGGACGATTCCCGTCATGCTGGGCATCTGCGAGGATGTTCGAGAGACTGCACCGCATGCCTGGCTTGTCAACTTCACCAACCCGGCCGGCATTATCACCGAAGCGGTACTCAAGTACGGCGGCGTCAACGTCATTGGCCTGTGCAACGGACCGATTGGAATGCAAATGAGCATTGCCAAGCAGTACGGCGTCGAACACTGGGATGTGGATTTGGAGTACATGGGCCTGAATCATCTCGGATTCGTCCGCAGAATATGGCTCAAGGGCAGCGAAGTCACCGACGAAGTCCTGGGTTCTTTCCGGTCCCAAGCGGCGAATATACCGGATCTGGCCATGGACGGACGCTTTCTCGAAGCGCTGCAGATGTATCCCATTGGCTATCTGCGCTATTTCTATCTCCAGTCTGAGATGCTCCGCGCTCTGCAGGAAAAGCCTAAGACCAGGGCACAGGAAGTGATGGAAATAGAAGAACGGCTGCTTCAGAAATATTCCGACCCAAATCTCACCGAAAAACCACCGGAACTGGAAAAGCGGGGCGGGGCCTACTACTCCACCGCGGCCGTACAGCTGATGGAATCGATTTACAGCCACGCCGGGCGCAGACACATCGTGAATGTGCAAAATAACGGCAGCATTGGGGATCTGCCCGAAGACGCCGCCGTGGAAGTGACCGCATCGGTGGACGGAAGAGGCGCTCTCCCCTTGACGGTGGGCCATCTGCCTCTGGGTATTCGCGGCCTCGTACAGCAGGTAAAGGCCTATGAGCAATTGACAGTGGACGCCGCGGTTCATGGCAGCTATGCCAGGGCCCTGCAGGCACTCACCGCCAATCCGCTGGTGACCTCGGTCAACAAAGCCAGAACCCTTTTGGATTACTTCCACCGCCACCACAATCTCGAACTCCACTGAGATACTGCTGCAGTGGCCTTTCCCGGGAGCATGCCGTCGGCACACGCCAAAGGGCAGCAACGACGCAGGGGCCCGCGGAGAATAGGGACGCAGCAGGTCGATGCAGCTGCATGTCGAAGAAATACAGAGGGAAAGCTACATTCCTTTCTTGACAGTGATGTGGCCCTATGGGGGTGAAGTTGTGCCGACCGCTGCTGTACAGGTTTCAACCTATGATCGGAATACGGTTGCAGACGCGACTGAAGTTCTGTTTTCCTACTTTGACAACCAGATCGACTGGCAGGGAAAGACTGTGCTCTTGAAGGTAAACCTGCTCAGCCCCAAACCACCGGAACGGGCCGTGACTACCCATCCGGAAGTGGTGAGGGCTTCGGCAGAAGCCTGTCTGCGCCGGGGTGCCGTGGTCTGGATCGGCGACAGTGCCGGCGGCATGGGTCCCGGCGGCAGCCGCACGGCGCAGGCTCTAGAGGTCTGTGGTATCCAGGGCGCGGCCGCAGGTTTGGATGCGGTGGTGAAAAACTTCGATCAGGAAGGGGTCCAGGTCTTTGAAAATCCCCGGGGCACCGGGTACAAAGACATCCATCTTTCTGATTCGGTGATCGCCGCCGATATTGTCATCTCGCTGGCCAAGCTCAAAACTCACTCCTATACCCTGTATACCGGGGCCGTGAAGAACATGTATGGCTGTGTGCCCGGCAGGCGCAAAGCACTCCTCCACGGCGTTGCGCCATCGGTGCATGCCTTCAGTGAATATCTGGTGGACGTGTTTTCCCTGGCCAGACCGCATCTTGCCATTGTCGACGGCATTGTGGCCATGGAAGGGGAAGGCCCTTCTGCGGGAAGGCCGAAGCCGGTCGGGGGGCTGTTTGCAGGCGATGATGCTGTGGCACTGGATACCAAGCTGTGCCATTTGATCGGTTTGGATCCCCGCCGGGTACACATGCTTCCCATCGCGCAGCGACGGGGCTTGGGCAAGATGGGAACTGGAGAAGAACCCATTGGGCCCTGGGACGCACTGGTCCCCCAGTCGTTTTCCATACCGCAGCGACAGGTTCCTATGCCGGGGTTTTTGCGGCCCGTGTTCGCCAAGGCACTCCAGGGGTATCCGGAAATCATACAGGACCGCTGCATCCGATGCGAAATTTGCCTGCGATCCTGTCCCGTGCAGACCATTCTCCAACGGCAAGACGGCCGCATAGAGGTGGATCAAAGCGGGTGCATTCAGTGCTACTGCTGCCATGAACTCTGTCCTGAACAGGCTGTCTCCATCCGGACTCCCGTCTTGGGACGGCTCCTAAACAGGCTTGGTTTGTAGCAGACTGTCATCAAAACCATGGAGACCAAGAAAGGAATGAGCAGATTGGCTTTAGGATTTATCTCGGATCTCTCCGATCAGGATTTCGCGTTTGCCGCCGAAGAAGGCTTTGGTTTTCTGGACTACAACATCAACG
>PUOC01000220.1 GCA_003551965.1 Clostridiales bacterium
GAACCATGTTAGAAGTTGTCTACAGGTTCATTCTGAGCAGGCATATTCTCGATGTTGTCCACGGGTTCGCCGCAGCCGATGGCAAATACAGCCACCAACGCCAGCCCCATGGCCAAAATAACGCCTTTGTTCCGCAGAATGTTCAACATGATCGCAGCCTCCTTCATTCAGACCAGCAATGGTTCCGGTACTCCAAAGCAAGGGGATCCGACGAACCATGTTAGAAGTTGTCTACAGGTTCATTCTGAGCAGGCATATTCTCGATGTTGTCCACGGGTTCGCCGCAGCCGATGGCAAACACAGCCACCAACGCCAGCCCCATGGCCAAAATAACGCCTTTGTTCCGCAGAATGTTCAGCATGATCGCAGCCTCCTAGTTATGGTTTCCCATCGAGTTCCGGGGACCAAGCCCCAGAACCCGTTGTCCAGTGCGCCAGCTGCCGCCGCTGACCCGTACCGGTGTTTATCTTGGCCTTCACTGTCTTGTAGGCTCTGTGATACCGGGTGCATCGGCGCAACTTGGAAGCATTGGCCGGGGTATTGCTGCCGGAGATCGGCATCCATGCCTCACCGCCGCTTCCCTTTGGTTATTATACTAAGGCACACGTGCAACCAGCCAATCAATAGGATGTAAAGGGTTTGCAATATCGAAGAACGAAACAGACCAGAACAATCTGTCTTGCATTGACCTGCCAGCAAACAGAACGGTCGACAACGCCGTGTTTACTCCCAGCGCCAAAACTTAAGTGTAACCAGCAAAGTGCACCCTAGAAACAGGGTCAGCAGGCCAACATTGACGGCCAAGGGAAAATCGGCACCCATTCCGGACATCACTTCCCTCAGGGCATCGGCCAAGAACTTCAAAGGAATGAACCGAACCACAGGCTGCACGAACTCCGGCATCAGCTCGACCGGGAAGAAGATCCCCGACATAAACATCATCGGCAGCTGCACCACTTGGGCTAGGCCGCTGCCCCCATCAATGGTGGATACGAAACAGATCAGCATATAACCCAGGCTGACAAAGGCCGCCGCACCCACGAGAACCAAAATGGCAATTTCGTGCAGCGGATTGGCAAACTCTACACCGAAAACGGCAATGCCGATACTCAGGATCACAGCCGCTTGGACAAAAGCGGTTAAGAGCCGTACCAGGACCTCGCTGCCCAAAAGCGCCGCACGGGACACCGGGGTAATGGAAAGGCCGCGCAGGACGTTCCGCTCCCGCAAAGCCAAAAACTGCATGGCCCCGAACAGTCCCAACTGCATCAGTGCCATGGCCAGGATACCGGGCAGAATGTACTCAAACGGGATATCCTGATTGTCGCCGGAAAAAATCAGTCCAAACATGAAAATGAAAGCTATCGGCAGTGCAAACGTCCAAAACAGACCACTGCGATCCCGAATGAACTCTTTGGCCGTTGCCGTAAACAAGACGATAAAGCTCTTCATTGCCGAATCATCCTCCCTGTTAGCTTTAAAAACAGATCTTCCAGACTGGCGCGCCGCATCGTTATATCGCTTATCCTGCGCCCTTCTTCGGACGCAAACCGCTGCAGAGCCTCGATGGTAGCGGAAGCCTGCCGGGAATGCAGCACGACACGCCCGCCGGTCTCCCTACTCCAGTCCGCAACAGCGGGCAGCTCACCCACTCTAGCCAGTGTCGCGTCGCCAAAACCGGGGTTGTCGAACTCCAAAACATCGTGGGGAAAATGCTCATCCAGCAGATTCCTCGGTCTGCCTCGGGCGATAATCCGGCCAGCGTCTATTATGACCAGCTGATCGCAGAGTTGTTCTGCTTCGTCCATATAATGGGTGGTCAATACCACAGTCCGCCCCCTGTGGCGAAGGGTCGCGATGACGTCCCAGAGCTGGCGGCGGGACTGCGGGTCCAGACCGGTGGTAGGCTCGTCGAGAAAGACAACGTCTCCGTTGGCGGCAACGGCTAGAGCCACCGCCAAACGGTGCTTCTGTCCGCCGGACAGGCTGTCGCATGGGGCTTTTTGTTTTTCTTGCAAGCCCACCATTTGCAGCACTTCCTCTGACGGAAGGGGGTCATGGTAAAAACTGGCAAACAAACGCAGCAATTCCTTCACCGTCAACCGGCCGAACACCGCCGGTGCCTGCAGCTGGGCACTGACCTTGTGGCGCAGCGCTGCCTGGTCCTTCTCCGGATCGAAGCCCAGAATGCGAACCATGCCCCCGTCCCGCTGTTTCAACCCCAAAAGCGTCTCCAGTGTCGTAGTTTTACCGGCCCCGTTGGGCCCCAGAACCCCAAACACCGTTCCCGACTGAACCGAAAGATCGATTCCGTCCACAGCCTTGATGTCTCCATAGTGCTTATAGAGGTTTTTCACTTCGATACATGGCGTCTGCATAGCAGATACCCTCCTTCATCGATTCCAGTTTTTGTCCTGTCGCTTCCTATGATATCCGCGATGGCGACGAAAGGGCTCACCCACAGGAGTGAAAGTGACTCGTCCGAAAGGATGAAAAGAACTATACCGCTTCACGGCCGCAGACCATCAAGCCACGGCGTATGCGCCATCGGCCGCGCTGTAATGATGCTTTCACCGTGACTGCCAGCCTGAGGTCAGCATTATAAAGGCAAGAAAAAACTTCCCAACCGCTGTGATTGGGAAGTTTTTCTCTTGGCGTCCGCAACTGGCCTTCGCTGACCCCCATGGTCGAGCCGCTACGCTCAGCTTCCTATCCTGCTTAGAAGTATCCAATCCAATCGACCAAATCCATGAAAGCCCTTTGCAATTCACTTATCCACTCAGCGTTGGATCGGATAATCTGCATCTGGCCGTCGACTTCATCCCAGCGAAGTAAGACAACATAGGCGCCGTCCCCGTGGACTGGGGTGATGCGCAGTTCTGTCACGCTTCCCGTGATGGCAATCAGTTCCGCCTCATTCCATGCAAGGTGTTCACCCAGCAAAAGGTCCAAAAAGAAGTGCCCCGGTATCTCCAGGTGACTTTCATCGGTAAGCCGGAGATCCCATGGCTCTATCCAGAAGTAATCAGACACTGCCCAAGTCAGAGTATCCCGCCAAGCGACGCGGGACAGCGCGTACTCCTCATACAGCAGTACCGCGTGTTCAACGAATTCGTCGGCATCGTCATCCATCCGGTGGGCATCGAGCAGCCCGCCGATGGCCCTCAACAGCTCTTTTCCGCCTGGCGGGATATACCCGTACTCATCGACGTACCAGTCACCGCCCCCATCACCGGCGGCCAGTTCGTCCCAATCCGTATCATAGGCCGGCATCCACATGACCTCAAACAGATCCGCCCATACCTGATCCCACTGCAGCGCCGTCTTGTACATATGGTAATATTCCACTTCGAGAGCGTCTTGGTCCCACTCCGGTCCGAACTCTTCTTCCCAAGCATAGCTGTAGTTCTGCACTAGGAACTGCCAGATCACATCCCAGTCCTCTCCCAAGGGATCCACCCAGTCAGGTTGTTCCTGGCCTGGCTCGTCCGGGTCCGAACCAAGTCCATGGACTTCTTGCTGCGTAAAAGGATCCTCGTCCCGGTCCTCCGCCGGATCTCCGTATTCCCGCCTTTGGTCCGCATAACCCCATTTCTCCAGCCATTCCAACCACCACTGTTCCTGCGGTTCCTCTTCCTGGACACGGCCGGCATCATCATATGTCAACAAAAACTCGACAGCATCAATCCCCTCAACGTACTCCTCCCCATAGGCCTCAAAAACATCTTTAAGTCCATCGACCAGGTCTTCTCCGTAGTTCTCCAGCCGTTCAGCGGTCCCGGCATGCCATACATCGTAGGCTGCAGCCAGAACAGGCTGCAGGCCATCGATCGTCACAGTTGCAGCTGTCCATTCTGACGCAGTCCGTCCATCGTAAGCTGCCATGGCATCAACGAAGCGATGCAGTGCCCCTTCGATTTGCGCCTCGCCTGCCCAAACTCCCATACCACACATCGAGAACAGCAGCAGGATGGCCATGGCCATGGCTCCCCCTCTGTACCAACGTCGCCTTCTGGGCCCGTCTCCAATGCAGCCGCCAGCGTGCAGCTGTTTTTTCATGTCGCTACCTCTTCTCCACAGGTTTTTTCTGATCCGGACATTCACTGCAGATGGCCAACCGCAGGAATTGCAGTCGACTACATTTTCATCAAAGCAGAAAATCAAGGGCACCGGCCAGCGGCTGTAACACCCTTATGGCCGCTGCCTTCCACAGCGGCAGCGGTTGCGGCGGCGGAAAGGCGGCGTCATCTGTGTATGAATCGGTCGCCACCGGCCTGCTGCCGGCAATCAAAGCGGCCATGGAGTCCTCCAGGGCTTGGTTGAAGGCACGGCCGTGGATGATTAGCATTGTCTCTGTACTCAGAAAACTGCTGCGGGCATCCATATTGAAAGAACCCACGGCACTGAGATTTCCATCAAAGAGCAGGGCCTTGGCATGGAGCGACGCACGGCCGTGATATTCCCAGATGGCGTCTGCCTGTGCCTCCAGTTCTGTCCGCAGCCGCATGTAGCCGGCGACCGCCGGAACATTGGGGTTGACCGCGGCAGAATTCGTCAGGATTTGGAGCTCGGTATCCCGCAGAGCATCGGCGTCGAGATATCGCAGCATGGGATTTGTGGGAATTACATAGGGACTCTGCACCCACACTCGGTTCCGTGCCTGTTGGGCCAGGCGGGTCAATTCCGCCCATACCCAGGGTTCCTTACTGCCCCGCTGGATGGGATTATGGACCAGCGTAATCCGCTTCACTGGAAGCAGCCTTTGATCCAGATCGGCTGGTTCCGCGAAATATTGGGGGTACTCGTTTCTGGCCTCAGCTAAATGCAGCGCCAGGGCTCGGGAGCGTTCAGCGGCTGCACGGCGCCGTCTTTGGTTAATCGCCAAATCCGTATCGGCGGAGAAAGGGTGATGCCAGAGCATATCGAAGTAGTCATGCATCTGATCCACAGCTCCGGCACGGTCCGACGAAACGTTGGTATATTCCAGATCCGTCGCCACCACAACATCGCGGTCGAGCGTAACCCCCCGTTGTCCATAGCTTGGCAAATAGTAACGGTCGCCGATGTTGCGGCCGCTGATGACACCGATGCGTCCGTCCACCACCAGCAGCTTGTCATGGAGGCGATTGTTCCAGCGCCAAGGTGTCAACGGATGAAAGGGTTCATAGAAACGATAACTGATCTGGGGATGAAGCTGCAGTGTATAACGGAGATCGCGCATGCTTCCATAAAGGCGGTGCAGGATGCCATCCATAAGGATCCGCACCTCCACACCGCGATCAGCGGCTTCTAGCAGGGAAGCAAAGAAAACCTCGGCAGCAGTGCCCGAATGCAGCGTATGATAGGAAACATCAATGGAAGTCTCTGCACTTTGAATTAGATGCAGCCGCAGCCGCACAGCCTCTTCACTGTCGTCTATCAATGCGGCTTGATCGCCGCCGGGCTCCGTGCCAAAAAAACGATCTGCGTCTGTGCCATGCAGATAGGGATCGGCGGAACGCTGGTGCACACTGAAAGCGAAAACTCCAAACACGGCCACATAAACAAAATAGAGCAGAAAACCGATGCGCAGACCCGGAACGATCTGTCTCCGTGTTTTCGGTGATATCATGGACAACAAGGCTGCAACCTCCCCCGGGCGGCCGCCTTGCGGGCAAAGCCGCTTACCTCTTCCCTCCTATTGTACAGCGAAAGCGCTCGGCTTTTGACATACTCCCCTTAGCTAAAGCGGATTCTGGTATCAAACAAAACTAGCCTGCCGATGCAGGTCTTACAGTTTCTACCCCAAGAGTTGATGCCCCAACTCTGTGTATATTTACCGCCGCATTTCTATCTCTATGATGCAAGCCA
>PUOC01000326.1 GCA_003551965.1 Clostridiales bacterium
TAAGGCAAGAATGGCTCTCTTCGGGCCACTTCGCCAATACAAGGCCAGCCTCATATGAAACCGGTGCAGCGCCCAAGAATCCGTTGAGAAGCAATCTCCAACTCCACCCTTTCAATAACGGGCGCCTACCCATGGCCGACCATGGCTGCTCAGGCATACGTCAGGCTCAAGTGCTAGGTGCTTGGCTGGGCCGAAAAATCCTTTTCCCCCTGCAACAGCAGCGGCAGGGAACGGGCGCCGATTTGGAGAAAGCACAGGACAGGGGCAGTTGCGAAGGGATGTGGTCAAGATCAGCACCAGACTAGAAGTTTCGGTCAATGGACGCTACTTGCAGTATGCCGATGGACATCCGTTCTTCTACTTGGCAGACACAGCCTGGGAGTTGTTTCACCGGTTGAATCGAGAAGACGTGGATTACTACTTGCGGGATAGGAAGCAGAAAGGCTTTACGGTGATCCAGGCGGTGATTTTGGCTGAGATACAGGGACTAACGGTACCGAATGCCCTTGGCGATCTGCCGCTGCAGCACATGGACCCTGCGCAGCCGAATGAACGCTACTTCCAGTATGTGGATGATGTTGTCCATCGAGCAGAGGAACTGGGACTGTATATGGCAATGCTGCCCACGTGGGGAAGTTATTGGAAAGAGGCCAGCCAAGAACCGGCCATCTTTGACCAAGCCAATGCAAAGATATATGGGCGATTTTTGGGAAAGCGCTTCAAAGACAGGCCGGTCATCTGGGTTTTAGGTGGCGACCGCAATGCTGTGACCTGCCAAGAACGGTCTGTGATCGAAGCCATGGCCGGTGGCTTGACGGAAGGCGATGATGGAGAGCACCTGCGGACCTATCACCCCATGGGTCCCGGCCGCTCCAGCGAAAGTTGGCCCTCGGCCTCGTGGTTGGACTTTCACATGTTCCAATCATCCCATGGCTCGCACAATCACGATACAGGATTGTTCAGTGCGGCCGACTACCGGTTGGAACCGCCCAAACCCACCCTAGACGGCGAACCCCGTTATGAAACAATGCCAGTTGGCTTTTACTTTCAAAATGCTGATCGTCACGATCGTTTCGACGACTTCGACGTAAGGCAGGCGGCCTATTGGTCATTGCTGGGGGGAGCGTGCGGGCATACCTATGGAAACAACAATATCTGGCAGATGTGGACGCCGGAGCGAAGCCCCCTTATCGGAGCTAACATTCCTTGGTATGAGGCGGTTCACCATCCGGGGGCCCGACAGATGGGCTATCTGGCACGGTTGTTCACCTCCCGTCCTTTTCACAGGCTCATCCCCGATCAGGGATTTGTTATGGATGGCCCGGGCCATGGGGGAGCAAAGATCCGCGCTGCCAAAGCCTCTGACAGCAGTTTTGCCTTTGTCTACTCGCCCTATGGCGAAGCGTTCACAGTGAACAAAGGTGAACTGCAGGCCAGCAGTATAAAGGAGATATGGTACGATCCCCGTTATGGCGTATCCTATCCGGTCCTTACCTCGCCCACGGGTGCATTCCAAACATATACGCCTCCCACAAGGGGGCGGGGAAATGACTGGATTCTGATACTAGAAGACGCCGAAGCCGGTTTTTCACTTCCTGAACAACGGGGTTGGACAAGATAGTTCACTGTGCTTGCGGCTATTTGGCAACATGCGGGGCCCGCTTAAAGGGCGCTATGCGCTTTGGAGCGCCAACAGTTGACCAGCATGGCGGTCTGTGTCAAGACTGGCCGGGCAGGGCTTGACAGACAAAGACCCCTAGTATCGTGTGTTTGACATAGTGGTGGGAGCGGCGGACGGGCAGTGGCGGGCAATTTTCCGTGCCCATGGCAAAAATGGGGTGCAGTAATGCTAAGGAGTAGAGAGCAGAATCGACCAGTTCCATGGATGTTTCTCGCTGGCTCCACTGCGTGGACCTGGATGTGTTTTGCCATCGTTGTCGGGAGCGGCCGGCCTTGGCTGCAGTGGCCCGTGGCTGTGATATCGCTTCTCGGCGGATTGGGGCCACTATTGGTGGCCCTGTGGCTCATCGGGCGCAGCTATTGGCGAAGGGATCGCAATCCCTGGGCGTTTCTGATGCGAGTGATGGATCCCACCACCCTTTCTTGGCGCTCCTACGCAGTCACCCTAGGCGCGACGGCTGTGTTGGTTTTTTTGCCGTTGTTTGTTGAAATGCTTAGGGTCGATGACGCGGGGATTTGGCATACTGGGCCGTTTGTTTTCATGATAGTCGGCCTTGTGTTCGGCGCACTAGAGGAGGTAGGATGGAGAGGTTATGCCCAGGAAGCTCTGCAGCAAACACTTCCTATCTGGATATCGGGACTGGTGATCGGGGTATTTTGGTCCCTGTGGCATCTGCCGCTCTTCTTTGTGGAGGGTACGTATCAGGCACAGTTGGGGTTTGGGACGCTGTCCTTTTGGACGTTCATGCTAAACCCGATTGTGGCTTCACCATTCTACGCTTGGCTCTACAATGTGACCGGACGCACAGCCTTCGCAGCCGTGCTCTACCATGGCCTTGGCAATCTGGGTAGAGAACTGGTAGCCGATCCCCACCCAATGGTGGCGCTTTCGGTGGAGCTGACCATGACTGTTGTCGTACTCATTTTGAGCTGGGGCTGGATGCGCCGCAGGGCGCAGTAGAGCATTGGTGCGTTCCGGCGCTGCCGCCTGGCGCGCACCGGGGAGCGGTGGATGTGTGTCGTGTTTAAAAGAGCATAACCGACTATACGCAGGCTGATGACAGAAGGAGTTTCTCAGGTGTCATCGAATGGATAGGGTGTAGTTACCGGGTAGAACTGACGTATTCGTGGTCATGGCCCAAAGAGCAGGCTTTGTCGGCAGGAGGTGCTTGTGATAGGATTTGCCAATATTTCAAAAATACGACGAACACTTACTTATCACCGGCAAGGCAGGCAGGAAGGCAGAGATGTGCTGCAGTAAGTCTGAAAGCAAGCAGAAACACCGCAACCATATAGCTGCTTCTCAGCTAGGAATCTTGGCCCTTTCTGGCACCTTCTTTGACGAATCTTGGAGAGGCGCCGCTTCTGGCCATACATGACTCTGGGTTCAAAAGAGATGCTATAAGGCCTTTGTCTACGAGACATTGCCCGTCAAATGGCATCGCATGCGGACCACCGTGGAATCTTTGTGCTTTGGGTTCATGGGTTGCGTGTTTGCGCGGAGCCGGAAGGGTTTTTCCATTACCCAAGACGCTCTCGGTTTTTGCCACGGACGACTGCTGGTTCGAGAAAGGGCGCCTGCGATCACTTTCAACGCCTCGAGATCCCCCAAGCGACAGCGATTGTTGGAGGTGGCCCATGGCCCATGCGGCAACAGTTGGTGGAATGGGCATATTCCTGAGCACGTGCGGCCCAGATGACCCCTGATGGCATGGCCACCGCGCACGCGATAACAGCCTCTGTCCCATAAGGGCCAAAGGCTGTCAAAGGACTGTGTTCTATGGTGCTGCGAGTTATCAGCTCTCTAAGGTGCCTGGGACGCAAAGAACCAGGAAGCTTTCTGGGTCTGTGCTGCTGCCCTTATCCAATGGGCAGAACAGCGTCGATGCGGAGAATCGGTTCGTCTGCAGGCAGTTGGTATGACTCATCCTCGACAGTATCGTTCCATTTCTGTCGCGCCTCTTCGTATTCTTCACCTTCGAAAAGAGCTGTGCACACAAGGCGTGCCCCATACTGGCGGACGTGGCTTCGGGTTTGTTCCTCCTCTTCTTCGTCTGCCGCCGGCACAAACGCTGTGACAACTGCCCGGCCATCGTCTCTTAAATTTTCGCCCGTTTGGTTGGGAGCCATGCGCATGATCAGATATTGGTCATCCAATAAGGACGGGATGATAACCGCTGCATTGGGTGATCCATCCGGATTGGTAGTGGAGACAACAACAACGCCATTGAATGTCATTTCTTCGAGTTGCTCGAAATCTGCTGCAGGCTCGTAGTAGTATGTTTCCTGAGACGCTCCTGTTATGGCGTAGGTATCTGCTGCAGCCATCCCTCCATGGCCCGTAAGCAGCACAATACACACCGCCAAAACGACTACCGCTGACATCGTGAATTTCACCGAATCCATCCTTTCTTGAGGAAGTTTTAACATTGAGAGTGTAACATGCTCTAGGAACTGTGGTCAATATCATTTTCACAAATCCGACTATGATAGGGTGCTGCGGGCTTTCTATGCTGGAATGGCGAAAGGATGGGTTCAATGCATGCCCTGATGGACAAGTACGCGGTCCTGGTGGCCGCAGCCGTGCTGAGAGGCAATGGATGGTTTTCGCAGAGCGTCGACAGTGACGGCTTCGAAAAACACATAAAGGGCATGGATCTCTTCCTGCCCGATATTACCGGTGAAGGTTTCTACGAGGCTCCGGCCAGGGCCGAAGGATGCACTCTAGACCCTGCGTTCCACGTGGCCCAGTGGCTCGGTCCTGAATACCCCACAGTAATCTATCATCATGGCAACAATGAATCACCTTTTGACTACCGGTGGTTCGGGAAGTATAGTTTCAAGCGGATCTTCTTCGGTCATAGAGCCAGCTATGAAGCCAATTTGATTTCCCTGCGAGCTGCTTTTCACAACCATGGTCTCAACTTCTACATCCAAAAACTGAGAGCGCTAGACAACTGGGTGGGACTTCTGTCGGCAGCGGTGCTGTTGGAAGAGGCTTTGGTGCAGTACCTGAAGAACAGGGGCAAAAGCAAAGTCATCATTGTTGGAATCAGTTTGGGCGGTTGGGTTGCTAATCTTCACAGAAGCTTTTTCGATACGGCCGACACGTATATTCCCATCTTGGCCGGGGCAGCCCTGGATGACGTGTTCACTGCGTCCTACTACAACAGATTAGTCGGCTCTTTGGCCAGAGAGAATCGGGCCATCATTGAGAACGCCCTTAACTTTGAACAGCGTTTTGCAGACGTGCAAACACCCAATGTGTTTCCGCTGCTTGCCCGTTTCGACCAATATATCCGCTTTGACAGACAAAAAGTCAGCTATGCGCAGGAAACCGTGAGTGTTTTGGCAAAAGGGCATGTTAGCGGTTCATTGGCCTTTAGGGACATACGCGCTCACATCGCACAGTATATGTAGTCTCGGCATTGGAGTCTCAGGATCGCTGGGGCGACTATGGGTTGCCCTGGCCAACCAGGCGCATGATGTCAGTGAAGTCCATCTACCCAGACATTGGATTTGGATTGGTTTCAGCAGTCATCCACACGAGTTCTTGGTGTCAACGCCGGACTGAAATGCGAAGTGATGTATTGGGCATGAGATTGGGCGCATTAGCGTACCGAGAGAAGGGGCATTTCCGCGGGATTCCAGGGCCGATTGGATCGTGGAATGATAAGGGCGCTCGTGCCCGAGGATTCAGGGACCGGGACGCAATGCTTTGTTGACCGGCGACGGAAAGTGAGATGATTGCATGGACATCATCATCGACCTGAATAACTATTCCAGTGACAGCCCTCTGTTCAGAAGGACCGCCGCCAGGGCCATCGTCTCTAGAGATGGGAAATACCTGCTGGTATTCAGCAGCTACGGCGACTGCAAGTTTCCGGGTGGCGGCCGCGAGGAAAACGAAGAGCTAGAAGACGTTGTCGTGCGCGAAGTCCAAGAGGAAACCGGGTACCAGGTGGTTAGAGAATCTATTACAGAATTCGTCACCGTCCTTGAACGAAGACAAGGAAAGCACGGTGACTTGTTGGAAATGGAATCCCATTA
>PUOC01000115.1 GCA_003551965.1 Clostridiales bacterium
GTAAAGGAAAGCTCCGTCTTCCACCAAGCAGTCGAAAATCAGCTCCGCCATCATGGGGTTTTCCCTAACCATCTTCTCATACCTAATCTCCACTTCGTGAGGAAAATCCAGGCGATAGGTTAAGGCATCGATCTTCCCATCCAGATAGTCCTTGGTCATCTGCAGTGCAAATGCAATGTTTGGCTGTTTCATCTCAGTACACCTCGTAGTCCCCGGAGTCATCGCTATCCCCGGTTATACAAGTAAAGCAACCATCAAAACCAGAGAATGCTGAGCCTAAGGCCCAGATTGGTTGCTCGCACACAGCACAGCTGGCACCATCCTTTTGCCGCTCCACTGCAGCCTGCAAGCTTTCCTTAACATCGTGGATTTTACTTCCAGGATTGCTCTCGATGTGTTTTTTGGCGTATTTTTTAATAGGGATCAGTTTCAATATCATCACTCCTGCTGGCGAAACGTTATGTTAGATGACGATATCCACCGTGTATCGAGTTGGGCCTTTGACCGGTAATCAAGGAGTTCCCTGCTGAACAAGTCCCGCGTATAGACCGTGTCAACAACATCGTGGATATCGTCCGTGAGTCGATTGGCTACGATGGCATCACTCATGGTTTTAAACTCATTTGAATCGCGTATCACTATGCCTTGGATGGCGGAGTGTCTGAAGTTGTCCGCATCCATCTTCATCGTTAGTGTGTACATTCCGACAGTCTTGGGGTTCCGCTGCAAAACCATATCAGCAATATGGTCCTTCCGGATCCGGTTGGCATCCACAATATTCTGTGGGACATCGGCGTAATTGGCGAGCAGCTGCGTTGTATCCTTAGGTAAACAGTACCCGCCATAACCAGACGAAGGGTTATAGTATCGTTGTTGTTATGGCCGGGACTTGAGAAAGCTTCCACAAGGAATTGCAACGCTACTCGGAGTAAAACATCACGGAGAGAAATGCTCGGACGCCGCCATTCCTAAGGTTTGGCGGCTTTTTCTATGGAGAACTCCCGCTGCGACCGGCCGTCGCCCTTAGGAGTAGACGGGCATTTTCTGCCGTCGGGAAGGCATTCTTCGTCCCTTTCACTATAACGCTTACACAGCTTTCACATGGTGGTCGCAGCTTCTTCCTATGGCCCGCTATACTCATTGACCCTTGGATGATGATGATGGGTGCGGGACTTCTACTTTCTGTGCGGTAAAGACAGACATGGGAGTGCCCCTTCCCCCATCCGTGACTAGATCCCACTAGGCGGTGACCGCCTTGAACCCGGCAGCCTGGCATTTACGAGCCGTACAGTCGGACGTTCCTGGTGAGTCAGCATTCCGTTTCTAGCAGGTACTACCCCTGCCAACTCGGGTACAGAATTCGGTCTAACTCCCTGTTTAACCTCCTAGTTTTGTTCAACGTTTCCGTCCAGATCCTCTAAGAACAATGCAAAGGGGCGCACTGCGAGGTACCGCCAGACAAATCCGGAGGCCCGGAACGGTTTTTCTAGTGCGTCTTTTGGCCGGTGACCGGAAAACTCGTTTCGGTCAAGGCTCCACTCCAGCGCTTCTCCCGTCGTGTGTTTATCTCGGCCAACTGGAAAGCTGGCATTGGAGGTGAAACAATAGATCCCTATATTCGTGGGCACTTTCACATCCGCGTTTTACCTCAAGAGTGTCCCTGCGCAGCGTGGCCATGACCCCCTGTGCGCCGAAATGTGGGACAAATTCTGAGAAGCCTGCTTAACAAAATTTTAACATACCAGGTGCGGTTAAACGAATTCGAAGGTGCGGAACCGTCTTTTTAGTGCGCCTTTTGCCCGGTGGCCGGAAAATTCGTTTCGATCAAGGAGCAGCAGGAGATCAATGCCGTATGCAGAATTACCAGATTATTCGATTTAAATTACCCATAGATTGAGGTGACCGTTAATGTCGACTTCTGTTCTTAGCTTCGCTCTCAGTGGCATTGAAGGATTTCTGGTTAATGTGGAGGTTAACGTACTGGCCGGACCCCCCTCGACGGCCGTGGTCGGTCTGGGTGACGCTGCCGTTCAGGAAGCAGCCGACCGTATTGAATCAGCCTTGCTGCACTGCCAGTTTGAGTTTCCACGGCGCAAAATCGTCTACAATCTAGCTCCCAGTCATCGCAGGAAAAGCGGAACCCATTTCGATCTGGCCATGGCCCTGGCTCTCTTATTTCATACTGATCAGGCGGCACTCCCCAAGCAATCGTTCGGCTGCATTGGAGAACTGGCCTTGGATGGTGAGCTTCGTCCCGTTACGGGTGTACTGCCCATGGCTGACGCAGCCCAAAAGGCAGGTTTAGACGGCTTGATTGTTCCCGCTGCCAATCTGGCAGAAGCAAATTTAGTTCCCGTGCCAGTGTATGCCTTCCATCGACTTGAACATATCATCCATTTCCTGCGCCAGCCCGATAGTTACAACCCACCAAACCACTCCCTGCCGCGAAGAAACGTCGAGGTTCCCCTCGATTTTGCCGACGTTCAAGGTCAGGAAGGCTTATCGCCCTACATAGCTGCTGCAGCCGCCGGCGGGCACAACTTACTCATGATCGGGTCACCCGGTTGCGGAAAGTCCATGATAGCACAGCGCATTCCTGGGATACTGCCGCCTATGACCGAAGAAGAAGCATTGGAAGTGACTAAGATCCACAGCGTCGCCGGCCGTCTGGGAGACAAGAGTGCGTTCCTGGCCGAGCGTCCCTTCCGCAGTCCACATCACAATGCTTCGGTCAATGCACTCATTGGCGGCGGCACCGCTGCCATGCCGGGTGAGATCTCTCTAGCTCACCATGGCCTGTTGTTCCTGGACGAAGTGGCGCAGTTTTCAAAGCAGGCACTAAACGCCCTGCGACAACCTCTAGAGGAACACAAGGTAACGATCAGCCGCGTGCAGACTAGCAACACCTACCCGTGTCAGTTTATGCTGGTGGCCGCTATGAACCCCTGCCCCTGCGGTCATTACGGCCGTGGGGAGTGCCAATGCCGAAAGGAGGCCATCGTCCGTTTCCGTCATCGCATCTCGGGACCGATTCTAGACCGTATTGACATTCAAAAGAATGTAGCCCCGCTCTCATTTCGGAATCTGGTGGACCCTAAGCCCGGAATTTCGTCGCAGGTGCTGCGCGACCAAGTTGTGGCAGCCAGGGAACTACAGAAGCAGCGGT
The DNA here is from genome assembly GCA_003551965.1 of Clostridiales bacterium. Lineage (GTDB taxonomy): Bacteria > Bacillota > Limnochordia > Darwinibacteriales > B1SED10-159 > B1SED10-159. The sequence continues at coordinate 3,167 of PUOC01000115.1, forward strand.
TTGCCGGTATGCCCGGCGTTCACTGCAACGCCCAGATACCGGCAGGGTGTGTTCGTGAACTCTGCCCAGTGGACACAAGCGGCATTAAGCTATTACACAAGGCCTTTGACAATTTCGGTTACAGTGCCCGCAGTTACCACAAGTTTCTTCGCATGGCGCGTACCTTTGCCGATCTGGATCACAGCCCTGCCATTCGGCAACAACATATAGCTTCGGCCTTGTTTGCACGAGATATGGATAAGGACACATGGAAGTTGGTGGCGCTTTAATGGACGAGTATTGGATTTGGCTGAGCCAGATACCCGGCATCGGACACACAACGCAGCGAAAACTTTTGCAGGCCTTTTCCTCACCGACAACCGTCTACCAAGCATCCGACCAGGAACTGCAGACTACGGGCGGCATGACTGCCAGGCAAGCGGCCCTGATTCAAGAGAATCGTCATCTCGAAAAGGCGCGCCGCATCGTTAAGCACTGTCAAGAGCGGCAGGTAACCGTTGTTCCTTGGTATGGACGCGACAATCACTACAGTAGAAAAAGCCTGCCGGTAGTCCTCTACATGCAGGGGCCCCAGCAACTAGCACTACCTCCTGCCGCGGCATTGCTCGGCAGTGGACAGGCGTCCCCGTATGGCCAGCAACTCGCCGAGAAGGCTGCCGGCTATTTGGCACGGTCGCAAATAACTTTAATCAGCTTGTTGTCGGAAGGTCTCTGTCATCTAGCGATCAACCAACACATCCAAGAAGGCGGTTCTCCCTTGGTGTTATCCGTCGGCGGAGCTGGGAGACACACAGTGTGGGAACAGAAGCAGTTGGCAGCCTGGGAGCGACAAGCTACCGTGATCTACCTTCACCCACCGGGCACCGGTAGACAAAGGCATCACTTCCTGGAACGACATGCGGCTTTGGCCGCCCTATCTTATGTGGGGTTTCTTCCGGAAGCGGCGGTGAACAGTCATTCTTTAGCGGCAGCCAACGTGTTTCTCCGCACTGGATGTCCGCTGTTCATTGCTCCGCACGATCTCGCTTCGCCACACGGCGCTGGGAGTAATCCGCTCTTAGTTCGGGGTGCAGAAGCGTACCTTGAACCCAAGCAGCTGCTTCCGTCTCCTGCGACAGAGGCACCCGCCGAACCGGTGTCACACCCGCAGTGTGCCAGCGTCGAACAACGCATTCTTCACACCCTGGGCGCGCGATCAGTGCTGCTGGGAGAGCTGATACATCTACTTCCCGATCTGTCGGAAGAAAAGGTACTGGCTGCCGTCTCCGCTTTAGAAATCGACGGTCAACTGACCACACTACCTGGTTCTCGAATTCAACGCGAAAGGGTGAATTAGATGCCGCGATCGGCGCGTTCTTGGTATGAAGGAGCTATGTATCACATCATGTGCCGTGGTAACCATCGGCACTGGATATTTGGCGAAGACATCGATTATTCCATTTACACGCGTATTCTCTGGGAAACGCATCGCGAATTTCCCTTCTTGATTCACGCCTACTGCCTAATGGGTAATCACGTCCATCTCATGATTGAAACAACCGATGTGCCCATTGGCCGGATCATGCAGAAAATCAACATGAAGTACGCTTCCTTCTTCAACCGCAAATACCACTTCGTGGGCCACCTGTTTCAAGACCGCTTCGCCAGTGAAACCATTACCACTCGTTCCTACTTCCTGGAACTGAGCCGCTACATTCATCGCAATCCCTTGGAAGCAGGCCTCTGTGACAATCTTGCGGATTATCCTTGGAGCAGTTATCCCGTGTACATGAAACAAACTGAATCCACAATCATCACCACCGACGAAATTCTATCGTGCTTCATTCCTCCCACTCGTTTTTACTACCGCCGCTTCGTCGAAGCAGACGGACAAGAACGCTATCGGGAGTACATAGAACCGCCGTCAAATCGCAGTCGACGTTGGAAGTAATCTGAGCGAATGCTTGCAGTACAGGCGTTGTCCCGGCTCTCAGGACCGCGAAGTGTCGGCTGCGCTCATACCACTGGCGCAGTGCAACCCAACCGAAGGTTTGCTCCCTGGATCACCGAGTCATCCCGTCCTCGCCCTCACAGAACTGAAACAACAGCCTGTGCTTTGAGCGGTGGCTGTGAGCCAAAGCATCATGACGGATTACAGAACCTGGGAGTTGGCTAATCCAACTCCGCCACCATGGGCTCACTAGCTTCGAAACGCAGAAGCCTGGCATACAAGCACACGTATCCAGGGCCGAGTCTTCCATGACACTACCCTTCCATTTCAAAGTGTGCCATGCGCCCCGAAGGATTTCGATACGGATTAGCTTTCAAGCATCCTCCGCTCTGCAGTCAACGACACGCAAGCGTTTCGACGGTTTTCTATCCCTTGGTATTGGAATTTATTTCCTGGGGGACAGTCCCCATACCAAAAATTGGAAGGTTCGAAACCAGCGTCTCAACGAAGGAAACCACCGACCCTTCCGATTTTTGTCGAGTACATCCAAGAAGGCGGTTCTCCCTTGGTGTTATCCGTCGGCGGAGCTGGGAGACACACAGTGTGGGAACA
>PUOC01000289.1 GCA_003551965.1 Clostridiales bacterium
CGGCTGTTGCAAAGACCGAATGCCATGATACCATCTCGCCCTGCTTGCCAAACAATGGGAATCAGGCCTGGGTGGTGACAACCAAGGACTGGCCTTCCTGGATGAATATCTGCTGATCGAAGTCAAACACTCCCTCGTTGATCGCAACCGGAACATCCTGCCCCTCAAGGACGACAGATCGTATCCCTGTTCCTGCGAGAAAAGCAAGGCGCAGCGTCTTTAAGCCAAGCTGCCCATAAAGAACACGCAGTGTAACCGCCTTCCCATGGACATGGAACGTGCCCCACCCAGAATCAACCGACCAGAAGCACTGGAATGCTTCGCTGTCTGCTTTGATAGGATCAAAGCCGATCATGTTTTCGGCAAGATGATACTGAAATCCGCTAAAGGTTAGGAGAAGAGCATAGCTAGCCATGGAGCGTGCGTAGTTGTTGCCGCACTCGAATTCATTCCAGGGATTGCGCTTCCGGCCGTCATATCGTTCACGGATGGCACGGACCACCTCAAGCCCTTCGCCGATGAGACCTTCTTGGATCATGTGGGCGGCAGCCTGGTACTCAAAGCCGTTCATTGTTTCCTCGGCGTATGTCAACGGAACCACAGGTTTATAGGTGCCTTCCGGCCATTCACAAATAACGAGCCCGGCCTCATCATGTAACGAATAGATCCGGCAGGGATTGAAGAAGTGATCCATTGTGCTTTTGAAGTTATACCTGTAAATGGATGCAAGGGCTTTGCGGGTTTGTGTCGGATCAAAAATCTCACCGAGACCACACAGATTAGCATGCCATTGGGCTGCGACTTGATCTATCCCGCAACCTGCAGCGACCTGGTATTTGATCTCGCCGGCCTCGTCGTTCCAGTAATTCAGTGCATCGTACGCTTCGAGGACGCTCTGGTCCCGCAGATCAATCTTCTGGCAGTAATACTCACCATTAAACAAATTGTGGTCCGCCCAATCCTTGCCTCGGGCAAAAAGCTCCAGGTATTCCCGGGCTGTTTCTGTCTCGCCCAAAAAGTCGGCGATTTCGGCTGCGGCCTTCAAGGCCGCCAGGTAAAAGCCCGTTAACCAGGCATTGGGCCCAAACAGTTCCATGTCCAACGTGTGATGCTGACGGCCCTCAAGGACGCCAGTACAGTTCAAGTCCCATCGGTCTTCATTGCTTTCGGCCCAGGCGAACTCAAGACATTTCTTGATAGCCTGCCAGTTGGACTTCAGCCAGTCCGTATCTCCGCACACTCTCCAATCTCGGTAAGCCTTGATGGCGCCGCCGAACTGTCCATCGGCACAGGCTCTAAAATCAGAGCAATCGCTGCCTAGAGGAAGCTGCAGCCGGAAACTCATTTTGCCATCGGCGCGCTGGTTATGGCGAAAGTCCAAATCACGCATGGAACGCTCCAGGGCAGGGAAAAGAAACGGCAGGGCATAGGCATAATTCCAGACATGGGTGCAGGACCCTTCGCAGCACCCACCGGCTTGATGACACCCCTCGAAACCATAGAAGGATCCATCTTCCAGTCTCAGGCACGTTGGGGACTTCAAGACGGAGATATTTGCACTGACGGCATCGAGGACCTCCACGGGCAATGTGGAAGCAAAGAGCGCCTCTTTGAACCGCAAGGTCTCACCATAGAGCCGCTGCCATTCTGCCAGGGCGTAGCGAGCGCTTTGCGTCGAGTCGGCATAAACCCCTGCATAATAGTTTTTCCAAGAGCATGTTTGGCCATCACAGCAGGTTTCTGGAGCATTCCAGTAATGCTCGAAGATCGGAACGTTCCAGGTAATCGCGAAGCGGATGCTTCCTTTCTGCCCGGGACGAAGCCTGATATGTGCAGCCAGCGTTCCCATATCGCCCTCTCCGGCTTCCTCGTAACTTCTGTTGGCAAAGGGCCCTGACTGGGTTAAGTCTTTCCAGAAGATCCCCAGATTATCGAACCATGACCCGCGATACCAAAACTCCTGATAGCTGACATGCTCCGCATCGGTAGCCAGAGAAATATCTCCATAGCCAGGAGCGTTCGGATCCAATTCGGTAGATTGCAGGTGAAGCAGATGGAAGCCATCGTTGCTTTTGTATCCATTCACTGACTTGCGAAACGGGTTAGCCGCCGACAATGCCAGGGTATACGTGATGTCTTCTTCCAGCTGGTTCTCGAATTGGACTTCGAAAAAGGCCCCCGGTATGCTGGAGTCCTTGTCGTTCAAGGGAATGAAGGGGTTGAACGCCGTCATTTTAACCTCGCCGGGAAACCTTGCATCTTGGAAACGCAACGCAGCAAGGGGGTACTCGCCTTTAAACACCACCTCTTGGAAATTGGGAGCCCCGGCCATGGTTTCCCGAGCCGGTCCCATGCCTCCCGGTGGCGAGTACGAGCCAGCCAGGTCACCGCATAACACCCTGGCATCCAAGACCTTGTCCCCGGTTTCCGCCTTAACGGCGAAATGACTGAACCCGTTCAAGCCGCCTTTGTTGGGTCGGTTGAAGATTTCCCACTCTTTGAATCGTCCATCGCCCCCAAGACCCAGACATCCCGTGCCGATTCCGCCTAGGGGAAACGATATTTCTCTCGTGTGTTCACCTCGGTAAACAAAGGGTTCCATTATATTTGTTCCTCCCAAAGATGACAATGGTTCCATGGCAGCAAAAGGATTGCTGATTAACCAAGAATCGCCTGCGCCGGAAAGACACCGTCATTGACCTTTGGCCGTCCGTTCAATAATCTGTCGCAGAGACTGCTCCAAACAATCCGAGATATCCGATTGCAGAGGGGGGCTCTCGCTCATTTTTGTCCGATAAATATCTCTAGCTCGTTCCAGCTCCGTTTTTTTCCCTTTCGCCTCCCAGGACGAGTACATATGGCGCGACCACAGGGCTGGCTGCCATAGACTGGCGCGAACGTGTTCTGCGGTATGCTGCGTGGAAAGGAAGTCGCCACCGGGCCCCACTTCTTCAATCAGCGACAGCGCCAGTGTATCATCATTTACTGGGATGCCCTTGGTGACGTGAGCAAAGGCCGCCGTTGCTTCATTGTCTAAAATCATCTGTATGGGAGAGAAAATTTCGTCCACTCCCAGCAGTCCAGCCTCAATCACACCTCTTCCACTGGCAGCCGCGCTGATCATGGCAGAATGTGCCTTTTGCACTCCGCTTTCGCTGCCCGGTTCCACGGAATCCGTCAATCCTCCATGGGCACTGAATGACGCACCAAGGGCCTCGGCCACCTGGGCTCCCGCCAGTGTCATCAGACCTTGTTCAGGCCTGCCATAGCGAAACGACCCGGTGACCATATCCATGACCGGCAGAGAGCTGGATAGGTGAACCGTCATCGTTTGAAAGAAACAACGATTAACAATGGCAATAAACAAAGACTCGGCAACCTGCAATGCCAAAGCTCCTGCTAAAGTCACAGGGGCGGTTCCCCCTATCACGGGCATGGTGCCAATGTTTGTCCTAAGCCCCTTCCCGTGAAAGTAAAGAAACTGTTCGGCTTCGGCCCGCCCCCACTTCAAAGGGCTGATCAGATACACCGTACCATTAAACAGCTGCTCAATGCCGCACTGCTTTTCACCGGCATAGGCCGCATACATGTCATAGATAGGAGAACAGAGGCTTGTATCCCAGATAGCACTTCCGCCGGCTATGGCGTATTTCCAGCAATACAATTTTTCGTAGAGGGGCTGAAGTTCTTGGCGCACCTCAACGATTGGACACCCCAACATCGATACATGGTCGACATGGGAGAGCGCGCGAGCCAGTTTCACATAGGTTAACAGTCTCTCCTCTGTCCAAGGCTTATATTGCCCGTCGTCGGGGTCTAAGTACCGACCATGGTAAACCCCGGCAAACGCTGAAAAGGACACGCCAGAGCTTCTGTAAACCGGCTGGGATTGACTGACAAAAGACTCCATGAAGGCACGCGAAAAGAACGCCCTTTGGCCAGCCTGGTCTATTTGAGCGCCGAAATCCGCCAATCGCTGAAGAATTTCGGAATTTTCCACCACGGCCCCAGTGGTTTGCAGAATCCGAAACGCACCGTGGATAATCTTGTCAACGTCTGCTCCTCTCAGTGGAAACAAGTTTGGAAACATTGGCATAGCGCTTCCCTCCCTGCCTCGGTATTGCCGCTGCTCTCGAGAAGATCGCGGTGTTCTGCATCCCGTTCCTATGCGTTGCTGGGCCTGTTTGTTGCATAGGCAGTCGACGAAAGCCCATGGAAACCAGTGGCTGTCTTGGTTTCGGTGTACATCGGACGGGTACCCATATGGCGCGGGCGCGTCCGCAGGCCGCCTTCCGCTGCAATCGGCCGTGATAAGCGTGCTTTAACACCGTTTCGATGCCACAGCATCCGGTAAGGATACAACTTCCCTACGGCAATTTCTCTTGGAACCATACCGGGCGCAGGACTTCCCCGGCAAAGATGCGGGGTGATACAGTGGGTCTGTAGACGCCTGCACAGCCCTTTCTACACACCCTATATCCGGTTAGCAGGACTCTGCCCCATTTAGCCACGTGCACAAAGTACCGGTCTTATGCTGTGCAACGGTCCAAGCCCTTGGGCAGAGCTGGTGTTTAGTTCAGTTTACCAGAAAACAGGGGTGAAAGATATTGTCTTGGAAACCTGGGCAGCGGATATAACCGCTGCGCATGGGCAAACGACGGCTCTTCCAGGCCCTATACACTCGAACATGGGAGAGATCGGTGACCGCTTCGGGCAAAGCGCCCGGCGCCGCAGCCGAACCTGTACAATAAGAAACAGGACACCGCAGTGCGGCGTCCTGTTTTATTCTACGCGTCTTCTTCATCTACCAGTACAACGGTGACCTCTTCACTGGCCGACACACCTTCCACATTGAAAAAGGCCATAAATGTGTTCTCTCCTGCAACGAACTCATCATATTGCAGGGCAATCCAGGTGATCTCTGTTTGGTGGCTGCTGCCGTCGCTGAGTTCTACCTCTATTTCCCCCGGAAGATGTTCGTTTATGATCTGCTCTTCGAAGGTGTAGACAGGAAAGACCCATTCCTCTTCGGTATCCAAATCCGTGTCCACGATGGTCAAACCATCGTCGGAGCCGCCCACAGTGCAGCCGCTCCATATGAGAACGGATGCCAATACCAAGACCAGGAGAAATGTGTGTTTTTGTTGCAGCATCATATCACTTCCCTACGCAATATTTGCTCCTTTTGCTGCGTTAAAACAACCGGATCAATGGGTTTCGTAGTCTCCCTCTTTGTTATTGTCGAAGTGGAAGGCATTGGCGTACTCTGTCACATCACTAGACCCATTGACTTCACCCCTGCGGTGGAACAGCCCGAGGCCCAAGCCGTTGATAAGCTGCACGTTGGCCGCATCAAGATGGCCTGCATTAGTGGATTCACCAATATTCAAATTCGCTCTTTCATTGCCGCTGCCGCCAGCTACACTGTCTCCAGCACCGTCAATCACGACGTTATGCATCTTGTTGTCCCGGCTTGTGCGAATGAGAATGCCGGCCCAGTTGTCATCATTAAAGGCAGGACGGAATACAATGTGGCCGTCGGTAGTGCCCTCACCTCTCATCTCTCCAAGCATTTGGACCCGAGAGCTATCCCTGACGGTAAAGCGCCGTTCTGGGTAGAACTCAAAGACTGCACCTGCTTCAATCGTCAATTCACTGCCGTCAGTGACTCGGACACTGTGTTCGAAGCGATAGGGAACGTCGATGGCCTGCCAGGTTTCATCGACACCCTCTAGATTCCGATGGGACACAGTCGTCCGGTACACTTTGACATAGTCATCGCCATTGCCTGCGTATACATTGCTGGGGTTCATCCGGTGAACGTTCTGATGACGCAGTTTCACCGGAGATCCTTCGTTGTTCTCGAATACGTTGCTTTCCAAGGTGAACTCAGAACTGCGAGCGGTGTTATGAATGCCGTGCGCTTCGCTGTAGCGCAGGACGCTGTTGGTCAACTCCAGACGAGCGTCGCCGCCGAGACCCAGGTTGGCGCTGTAATTGCCTCCGCCTCCGTATTCGATGACAACGTTGTTCAGGTAATTGTCTGGATGGGGGCTCCGAATCTCAATGCCATCCCACCATCCAGGAACCTCTACGGCAGAAGTGAACACAATGGTATCCTGGTCTGTGCCGGCATGCCCGGTTCCTCCAACAGCATGGCGATCCCCTGCTTGCAACTGACCTTCATTGCGAACCTTCAATCGTCTTCCTTCTTCGAACTCCACTCTTGTACCCGGCTCGATCTGCAAGAGTGCACGGACATCGACCCTGCTAGTTACGCGATATACTGCATCGGAGGTCCAAACCGTGTCTTCATTGATGTCGCTGTCCCATTCGATGACATTCCGGATGAACACATCCAGCTCAACTTGGTCGGTGATGCCATTGGTTTCAAAGCTGCCAGTGAAGGCGAATGTCTCACCAAAGGCTGTTTCGTCGTAGTCGGCCGGGGCCGACCAAACCAGATCGACGTTATCGGTGGAGCCGTCGTCAAAGGTTACGGCCACTTGCGCAGGCAGGTATTCCCCTTTGACATCATCGGCACTTGTTTCCGGGGTGATCTCCAGTGGCGATTCGGCACCTAGATCCGTTCCGGTGATCGTCAACTCACCATCGGACGGTGGTATGGAGTCAGAAATGCCCCCTGCGCCGCATCCGGCTAGAAACACCGTCATAAGTACCAGTAGTGATAAGAACTTCCATCCATTGCTTCGTGTCATAGTTAGCCCCCTCATAAGTGTTTGAAAAATAAACTAAGGGATTTACTTAATTTATTTGATTACAGGGTATCATGGCTGAGAAGCAAAATCAACCGCAATTTCCAAAAAATCCCGTTCGCAACAGTGCACATCCGCACAATTCAATGTGGTTCCAAAGGGAGATACCGGTTTCAGATTTGACTTTGCCGGTCATCCATTACGCAACAGTACAATAGCACGACGCCATCTTCGCAGCAATCACCACAGATAAAACGAGAATGCCAGACCGATAAGATCAAAGATCGAGGCGATCCACTCTGTCCGCGCAGCTCCCGCCATGGGCCAAAATCGTGCTGTCAGCGTTGTTGGCAAGGATCAGCAATCGCACTCCACCCCACCAGGTGCATTGTTGCAAGATTTTTGCCGCAGGCAGGTGCCAAGGAGCACAACTCCAGGATAACCATCCCAATCCGCAAGTGGCATCTCGTCGGCAGATTTTGGTCTGCAAGCATTGGGTACCGTCACCACGGCAACCAAGATTTCGGCGGACGGCATGGAACATTTAGAAATTCTTCAAATATTTGTGCTATGCTGGCTTCATCATTGGAAATGGAGGAAACCCCATGAAAGAGCAACCTTTCGGACTACTGCTGGTGCTGTTGCTGACCGTACTGTGGATTGGTGCTGCCAGTGGAGAGGAACCCGGTGCGGTCGCAGAACCGCCGGCAGCGGAAGCAGAACATGTGGAGCCATGGGAAGCCGTGTTGGAGCAGAGCCTGGAAAACAATGCCGACTACGAAATCGCCATCCTGCGCTGGAACATGGCACAGATTGATCATCGAATCTGGGACATTCGCGGGCAGACAACAAAGCAGCAACGGCTAGAAGCTGAGCTTTCGGTCTTAGAAGAACAACGAGCTGTTGATGGTGCCAAAGCTGATCTCTATGTCGGCATAGTCCGGGACTTCGCAGCCTTGCTGGCCGACGAACAAACACTGGAGAAGCTCACCAACGAGCTAATTGCCGCTGAATACGAAGAACAGATAGCCGTTCGACGCGTTGAATTCGGTGATCTTCCGCAACAAGAGCTGATTCGCAGACAGCAGCTGACAAGTGAAGCCAGAGACGCAATGGAAAACCAACAGCGCAGTCTGCAGAGGGCTTGGCAAGAGTTTTTGGCAGCTGTCCCTGGGGCCGATACGCTGGTATCGCTGGACTTCTTTATGCGAGAGCTTCCTTTGGGCCTAGCGGAGACGAGAGAGGCACTGCACGAGCACTCTAGAGAGTTAGCCGCCCTGCATCTGCAGAGGGACTTGGCTGATTTGGCTTGGCAGCAGGATCAAATCGCCATAACCGCTCCCCTTGAACTCGAACGCGCTGAGCTGCAGTATACCATTGCAGTGCTGCGTCTTGATCAGCAGATCTCGGCCGTTGAGAGCGCTGCAGAAGAATCTTGGTATGACCTCCAGGAGGACTTTTCAGCCATTTCCCGTGCTGAGGTGAATGCAGAGTTGGCCGCCGATGCTTTGGAGCGAACGAAGCGTCAATTCGACATTGGCTTGATACCAGAACAGGATCTTTGGGATGCCGAGAACAATGTCTACGATACAGAAGCCCTTCGGATACGCCGGCAGTCTAGTTACATCACCAATGCCATGCAGTTTATGAATGACCTTGGCTTGTCTCCGTGGCCGTGGGAGGACCTGCAATGAGGTCGCTATTGTTGATAGGAGTCTTGCTGCTGTTCGCATCAAGTGCTGCCGACAGCAGGGGACTGACAGTCGAGGAAGTATTGCGTCTAGCCGCCGTTCACTCCCCGGGCCCGACGGCCGCTGCGGAGCGGATTGAAGATCTGGAACGGATGGTGTTCAATGCTGAGCAGAGCCAAAAGCCGGTATTGGATATAGACTACGAGACTCGATTCCACCCCTTTGACAGCCAGCTTCGCCACAGCATCACCGGTGAAATCAGCATTGCGCACCTATCTGGGTGGAAAACATCCCTAGAGAGTACTCTGCAGTGGCAAAATTCCAGTTGGGATACCAGCTATGGACTGCAGCTGTCAGTTCCGCTCTATGGCCAAGTCCCTTCCTCTCATGCATCCAGACTGGATCAAACCCAACTAGAATGGGATACGGCGCAGCAGCGCCTGCATCAGGCAGCCGCAACGGCTCAAATCGAGGTGCTGGATCAACTGTTTCAGCTGGACATTCTGACGCAGCAGATCACCCATTTGCAACAGCGACTGGGAGTGCTTGAAGACAAGTACAATCAATTGCTGGAACTCGACGATGTCGGCGGCGTCGAAGACACGAGTCTGATCGAAGCAGAAAATGAACTGCGCCGGGCTGCGTTGCAACTTCAGCAGGCTCAGGGCCGCTGGCAGGCGCAGAAAGATCACTTGACTGATACTTTGGACCTTTCCCATGGAACGGAGTTACCCAGTGTGTATCATATAAACCTCAAGCTGGATGAATCAAAGTTTCGTCTTGACGAGGCTGCGTTTTTCGAGCACGCCTTGTCCGTGAATGAGGCGGCCCTGAAGGTAAGGCAGGCCGAGTATGATCAGAAACTCGATCGCATCAGCCGTGACCCGAAAATTGCCCTTCAGGCCAGGGGAGATGATTCACAGTGGAGCATTTCCCTTACCGGCACCTACGAGTTTCGCGTGGCACAGGAGCAGACCGTCGACGCAGTAGAACGGGCCGAAGAAGCTTTGGCAGTTGCTTCCGCCGATAGCAAGCGCCACCTCCAAAGCCTTGAACAGGAACTCTCGGATCGCTACATGGAATGGGAGATCAGCCAAGTGGATGTGGAACTGGCGCAACTAGCCCTGTCTCAAGCTGCCCTCCAGTGGCATCAGGAGCTGCTCGATCCCGATCGATACCAACATTACCAAGACGAAGCCGCAAAAGCGCAGTGGAACGCGTATGAAGCCAGACACCGGCTGCAGCTTTTGTGGCTGGAAGCTCAGGTGGCTCTAGGCCAGAGTGTTTTGGACGTTTTGGAGGTGAACCAGAGGTGAAGAAAGTCGTAATTGCCGTAGTATGCATGGCAGCCGCAGCAGGAGCCGTCTGGGCATTCTGGCCGAGTCAGGAGGACGTCGCTGCCGAAATTGTTCTGCAACCGCTCGAGGTCGAAATCGGGTCGATCATGTCAACCTTGTTCGTAGACGGCGTCGTGCAGGCTGGACTGCGCGAAGAGCTGCGGAGCCGCAGTTCGGGGATGATTGAGGAAATTTTCGCCGAACCCGGGCAGCCGGTAAGCGAAGGCGAACTGCTTTTATCTCTGGTGAGCGATGACTTAGAGCATCATGTAGACAGAGCTAGGGCGGCCGTGCGGCGATCGCTAGAAGAGTTGCGCGACGCAGAAATCAACGCGATCTTGAGAGAAGTCGAAGTTCCCCTGCAGATCGAACAAGCCAGCGAGCGCCTGGCGTTCTGGCAAGAGCAGTGGGAAGAAGCACAATCATCTGGAGCCGATGAGCATGAGCTAGCGCGGCTTGAAACTGAAATCGACCGGGCGCAGCTGATCTTCCGACGAGCTTCTGGTCTGGATCGGCTAGACGCAGCGCGTGAAGCACTGCAAGAAGCGGAGTATGAGCTGCAGTCAGCCCTTAGGGATCTTGAACAGCGCAACATCCGTGCTCCCTTCGACGGCGTCGTGGTGTCGGTTTCCGTAGGTGTGAATCAAAGCATTACAGCCAGTACGCTGTTGATGGTGATCGTAGACTACTCCTTTGTGGAGATCATGGTTGAGATCGATGAGTTTGACGTGCGGGTAGTCAGACCCGGACAACAGGTGATGGCCGTAGCTGACGCCTATCCTGATCAGACATTTTTCGGCCGTGTTACTCGCATATCTGAAGAGGCGGATCGCAGCAATATCGTCACGTTCCCGACCTACGTGCGGGTAGACAATCCGGATGAATTTCTGCGGCCCGGCATGACGATTGAAGCTGAAATCATCACCCAGCGCAGAGATGAAGCCGTATTGGTGCCGTTAGCCGCGATTATTCGGCAGGAAGGGAACGCCTACGTCAAGGTAAAGGGTGACGATGGCGATGAACTGAGACCTGTCCAGGTCGGGATGCAGAATATCAGCCATGCTCAGATTCTAGAAGGTGTCACGCCTGGAGAGAAAGTGCTCATCAGTGGCGGGGCAGCGACAGCAACGCATGTGGAGACCACGGCACCATCCGTGAGCAGTTCTGACAGCACAGCATTTCCTACTGGCATTCCTTCAACGCCGAGCGCACCTTCGGGCGGAGGCGGACAAGGCAGTGGTCAGGGGCGAACGCCATGAGTATAATCGCCTTTGACAGTGTCAGCAAGGTCTACCGAATGGGTAGTGAAGAGATCCACGCGCTGCGAGACGTAACTTTCAGGATGGCACCGGGTGACTTCACTGCCATTATGGGTTCTAGTGGGTCGGGCAAGTCCACCATGATGAATATCATTGGCTGTCTGGACAGACCAACCTCAGGGTCTTACTATTTTGACGGCCGCAGTGTCGGTACGCTCAAGGAAGCACAGTTAGCAGCGATTCGCCGAAGCAAAATCGGATTCGTGTTCCAATCGTTTCATCTGCTCACCCGGGCCTCCGCCTTGGAAAATGTGGAAATGCCTTTGGTCTATGCCGGTGTTTCTCCTAAGAAACGGCGCCAACAGGCATTGGCTGCCCTGGATCAAGTCGGTTTGGCCGATCGGGCCCACCATCGCCCCTATGAGCTATCCGGCGGACAGATGCAGCGAACGGCCATCGCTAGAGCATTGGTCAACCGTCCTCGTTTGCTGTTGGCTGACGAACCAACCGGTGCCCTGGACTCCGCCACAGGCCATGAGATCATGGCGATCTTCCGCAGCCTCCATGCCGAGGGTATGAGCATTCTCCTAGTTACCCACGAACAGGAAATCGCTCAATGCGCCCGCATGATAGTGCACTTCCGCGATGGTGAGATTACGTCCGTCACAAAAGAACAGCGGGAGGAGGCGGCTGCCTTATGACCTTTTTGGAGGGGTTTCGCCTTGCCGCACGCGGAATCAGAAGTAACCTGCTTCGTTCCGTGCTGACGATGTTGGGCGTAATCATTGGAGTCGGATCGGTCATTGCCATGGTATCTCTAGGACAGGGAGCCAGTGCAGAGGTGACGCAGCGCATTGCCAATATGGGATCCAACCTGTTAATGGTGCAGCCGGGCAGAGCGGTAGTGCGCACCAGCGGAGGGACGCGGGTGGCTGTATTGACAGTGGCTCATGAACAAGCCATTGCCGCCCATGCTTCGGCCGTAGCGGCCACCGCTCCGGAACTGAGCCAGACAGCGAATATACGGACCGAGAGCGGCAGTCATGAGTTCCAGGTGATCGGCACGACAGCCAGTTACCTTGAGATCCGCAACACCTCCATCGTGTCAGGCCGCATGTTTTCCGACGAAGAAAAACGCGCTGCAGATCGAGTGGTGGTCCTAGGCGCCAATCCCGCTGCCGAACTCTTCCCCCACACCGATCCGGTCGGGGAAACGCTTCGCATAAACCAGAGAACGTTTTTAATTATTGGGGTCCTGGAAGCGAAAGGCGATTCGGCCATGATGAGTGCTGATGACAGCATCCTAGTGCCTGTAACCACAGCAGAAAAAAGACTGTTCGGGACAGACGCGTTGCGTATGATCAACGTCAAAGCGGTGTCGAGCGATCACATTGATGCGGCCGAAGCCCAGATAGAACGGATTCTCAGCCCAATGCTGCCCGAAGGCGCTGAAATCCGGATTACCAACATGCAGCAGATGCTTGATACCATGGAAGAAACGTCGATGACATTCACGCTGCTCTTAGCAGGAATTGCCGGAGTATCCCTCTTGGTCGGCGGTATCGGCATCATGAATATTATGCTGGTGTCGGTTACGGAGCGGACCAAAGAGATCGGCATCCGCAGAGCCATTGGAGGTACGCCCAAGGACATCCTCGTCCAATTCACCTTAGAAGCCATCTTCCTCAGTAGTTTGGGAGGTCTGATCGGGATCGCGGCCGGCTTCAGCGGCGCCCAGTTACTCAGCCAAGCCATGGGATGGGCCGTGATGTTCTCCGGGTCGGCAGCTGTCTTGGGTTTTGGAACGGCTGTGACCATTGGCCTCTTCTTTGGCATTTGGCCGGCTAGCCGCGCGGCGGCCCTGGATCCTATCCTAGCTCTGCGCCATGACATGTAACCTGTACTGCCCGGGTAAGGAGTGAGGCCGACCTGGGATACAACAGACTGCGCCTTTTCAGCCTCGATGCGGTGCTTCGAGGTTGATCTTCGCGCCCCAAAAGCAGGCCAGACACCCAACTAAACCTTGTCTCCCCACAGCAAAGCGGCAACACACAAAGCCCGCTGCTGTTGCATCCACCGTACCTCGAAGGGCTGCAGGCCATACTCGGCATTGGATTTGACCCGCTCTTGCCGTCGGGCTGGCATCAGAGGAACACAACGGCGGCTCCCATCGCAAACGAGAAACCGAAGTAAATCAGTACCATACCCAGGAAGGCGATGATCAGGCGGTAGGGCTGCTCTCGGATGAATTTTCGGGTCGTGCCGACAACAATGGACACGAACCCGTACCAAATCGCGTCCGCCAAAATATGTCCGACAAAGAACACCACAACGCCGGCCGTACCGAAGGCCCGGTGGGCCTGCAGCAGAAAACCAAGTCCGATAACGGCCCACCACAAGAGAAAGTACGGATTTGCGGCGCTGATGACAAATCCGGACAAGACCATGTTCTGGGAGTTCGCACCCGCATGGGTTACCGCAACAGTAACCTGCCGCTTCGCCGCCCGGACCACCATATCGACGCCCATGTACATGAGCAGTACACCGCCGAGCAAGCCAATGGCCGCTTGGGCTGCCTGGGATTGAAGAATAATGTCGAAACCAAGGAAAATCAGGATAATCAAGGCGATCTCTAAGAGGGCATGCCCGCTGACAATCGAGAAACCAGCGGACGGTCCGACGGCAAGCGATTGTTTCACTGTATAGGTGAGCAGCGGCCCGGGCATCATAGCGCCAGAGAAAGCTGCCGCCAGAGCGGATGCGAAAATGCCTAGCATGCAATCGATCCCCCTTCCTTGTCCATATCTTCCATATCTTCCCCTTCCAATTCGCACTCTCCTCTTGACAACCCAGATCTGCTGCGCTACAATATCGGCATCGATATATCGCTTTCGATATATCGGTACCGATTGCCGTAATATGTGGTAGATCGAAAGGAGTCCTGTTTTGATGAAAGGCCAGATACGCCGCGGGTTATTGAAATCGTATGTGTTGAAACTTCTGGGCAATGGTGAAAAAAGCGGTTATGACATCATGCACACCATTGAGCAAGAAACGGGGTTCTGGAAACCTTCTGCCGGCTCAATATATCCTCTGCTGCAATCCCTGGAGGAAGCCGGCCTGATCCAGCACAGGAGCGAAAACCGGAAAAAGCTCTATTCTCTCACGGACACGGGCCGCCGTGCGGCCGCCACTGTCGCGGAGGCCGGTAACGAAGTCGAAGAAAGCATCAACCGATCGATCTCTGTGTTTAACAGTGTGTTTGGCGCAGAGGAGCCTCACCATGGGCGCCACAAGCATCTGCCGGATTCGCTCCAATGGCGATGGAAGCGACTTCACAGGGCCATTCACCACATCCAAAACCTTGATCCGCACCAGACCCGCAGCGCAGAAAGTCTCATGGACGAACTCTTGCAATTGCTCGAAGCGAGTACTTCCTCGCAACACAATCCGGAAAGCGACGAAAATGGCTAGATGGGTATAGAAAGGAGTAGATAGCCTTGAGTATGGGCTTCGGCCGCATCATGCGCAATGCTTACCGAGAAGATATTCAGCACAAACCTGACATCACACGGGCTATGCTGCTCCGGATATCCAAACTCTTCCTCCCCTATTGGAAGGGCCAACTCCTAGTCGTTGTACTGGTGGCGCTGATCTCGGCCTTGGGACTTGTCCCGCCTCTTCTCGTACGGCAGATCATCGATACAGCAGTGCCGCACGGCGACGTAACTCTACTCTTCTGGCTCACCGCTGCATCCATAGGCGCGGCATTGGTCCTCGGCCTGCTCACCGTGGCCGAAAATTACATCAATACGTGGATTGGAAAGCACGTCGTTCTTGATCTGCAGAATGCCATGTACCAGCAGCTGCAGCGGATGGGCCTGCGCTTCTTCTCGGAGACCCGCACCGGTGATATCATCAGCCGCATCAACAACGATGTCTCCGGAGTCGAGCGGGTGATCACCGGTACCATCGTCCAAACCCTGCAGAGCATCGCAGTGGTCACGTTCACACTTATCACCCTTTTTGCCATGGATTGGCGCCTCTCCTTGGTTGGCGTCTTACTTATACCCGCATTTATACTGCCCACGCGCCGGGTGGGCAAGGCACGCTGGACCATTGCCAAGCAGACCCAGGAGAGATTGGCCGAACTCAATCAAATTATCCAGGAAACTCTAGGTTTGGCCGGTTCTCTTCTGGTCAAGGTGTTTAGCCGCGAACCCGAAGAACAGGCGCGATTTCGGGAGGTCAGCAGCCAAGTGGCCCGTCTGCAAATCAAGGAATCGTTAGTAGGACGCTGGTTTCGGATGTTCATTGGCGTGTTCACTTCCATCGGGCCAGCTCTGATCTACTTCTATGGCGGCTATTTAGTCATCCAAGGTGAATTGACCATCGGAACAGTCGTTGCGTTCATTGCCCTCCTCTCCCGTCTGTACGGACCGGCAGCACAGCTGTTCAACATCCACATTGATGTGGTCCGATCCCTAGCCCTGTTTGAGAGAGTCTTTCAGTATTTGGACATGCAGCCGGATATCCAAGACGATGCCGAGGCGATCAACCTGCCGCCCGTCCGGGGCCAGATCGAGTTTGATTCCGTCGGGTTCCGCTACAAACCGGACCAACCGGTATTGGAGAATATCAGTTTTTCTGTGGAGCCGGGTGAGATGGCAGCTCTCGTCGGCCCGAGCGGAGCCGGGAAGACAACGGCCACCTACTTAGTGCCGCGACTATATGATGTGGACTCCGGTGCGGTACGAATCGACGGCCATGACATCCGTACCGTGACAACCGACTCACTGCGCAAGCAAATTGGCGTCGTCACCCAGGACACCTATCTCTTCAACACGACCATCCGGGAAAATATCCTCTACGCCAAGCCCGGTGCAACAGAAGCCGAAATGGTGGAAGCCTGCAGAGCCGCCTACATCCATAACTTCATCGTCGCTCTGCCGAGCCAATACGACACAATCGTGGGGGAACGGGGCATCAAGCTTTCCGGTGGAGAAAAGCAGCGGATCGCCATCGCTCGGGCCATCTTGAAGGAACCCAGAATCACTATTTTGGATGAAGCAACTTCGTCTCTCGATTCCCATTCTGAAGCCCTTATCCAAGCTGCTCTCGAACCCCTTCTGAAGAATCGTACCAACCTTGTCATCGCCCATCGATTATCGACAATTCGTGCTGCCGATAAGATCCTCGTTTTTGACAACGGCCGCATTGTGGAACACGGAACACACAAAGAACTATTGGCTCGCCGCGGCCTCTACCAGAAGCTTCACCAAGAGCAGTTCAAAACCAGCCAATCGGAGGTATCACAACTGTGAGAGCGAGACAAAACCCCCCTGCCAGGCCCGGCCCCGGCGCAGCACGCTTAACGGAAGGAAACGTACCCAGGGGGCTCTTCCGATTGGCCATACCGATGGTCTTTGGTATGCTCGGCATGGTGGTGTTCAACGTAACGGACACGTTTTTTGTGTCCCGCTTGGGCGCTGATCAGCTGGCCGCCTTGTCATTCACGTTTCCCGTGGTGATGATCCTCAATGCCCTGGCACAAGGGATCGGCATGAGCAGTTCTGCCTTGGTATCCCGCGCGGTCGGAGAAACGAATCCCCAGAAGGTGGAGCGCCTGGCAACGGACAGTCTCGCTTTGGGTGTGGCCGTCCTGGCTTTGATCGTCAGCATTGGCCTCTTCACCATTCGTCCACTATTCACAGCCTTGGGCGCGGAAGGGATCATTCTCGACCACATTGCGGAATACATGGTGATCTGGTATTGGGGTTCGATCATGGTTGTAATACCCATGATCGGAAACAACATCATCCGCGGCCTAGGCGACTCCAAGACTCCCGGTACCGTCATGGCCATTTCTGCCAGTGTCAATGTTCTTTTGGACCCGCTGTTAATCTTTGGCCTCGGCCCTTTTCCTGCCCTGGGTATTCGCGGCGCGGCCATCGCCACCGTGCTTGCCCGGTCTTTAACAGCCGTCGTTGCCCTGTACGTGCTGATTCGCCGCGAGCGCATCATTCGCTTTACCCGTCCCACCGTCGCTGACATCTGGTACTCTTGGCGGCAGTTACTCTACATCGCTGTCCCCAATGCCTTGATCAACATGGCCCTCCCTCTAGGATCGGCCTTTGTTACCCGCATTTTGGCTGCCTTCGGCCCGGCGGTGGTGGCCGGGTTCGGTGTAGCCACCCGCGTTGAAATGTTTTCACTGCTGTTCATAAATGCCTTGGGCTCCGTCACCGGCCCCTACATCGGCCAAAACCTGGGCGGGAAACTGTTTGATCGTGTGCATCTGGCACGGCGCTCGGCCGAAAGCTTCTGTATCGTCATCGGCGTAATTGCAGCCATTGTTCTGGCGTCCTTAGCAGAACCCATCGCCCGCATCTTCAGTCCAGACCCGGAAGTGCTCCGAACCGCTGTCCTATACCTGCGCATCGTTCCGGCTGCCTATGGTTTCCAGGGAATTCTGCGCATCGGTTCGATCACTCTCAACGTACTGGGCCGGCCCTTTCACTCTGCGGGGCTGACCGTGCTGCAGACCTTTGGCATCTACATACCACTGGCAGCGCTGACCAGCCGTATGTGGGGTGTCCCAGCCATTTTCGTGTCACTCGGCCTGTCGTACCTTATCGGAGGGTCATTAGCCCACCTGTTGTCTGCCCGCCAAATACAAGCAGCCGCAGAGAAGGAAACAGAAACCGCTCCTCCCAGTTCGATGGCAGAGGCACGGCGATAGCCATTGACAGTACTCTGTCGCTGTTTGCCGCTGCTGCACGGCACCAAGGTGTTCGCTGTCACAGGACAGTTCGAGACCCTTTTCCCACGACACCCAAAATCTACTGGAAACACCGCAACCGAATCGTTATCTGCCCGTGAGAAACAATGAAGCCCGCAGCAAACACTGCGGGCGTACTCCATTCTGTTCTGTGATGAGCCACTTTCAATGCAAGTGCACCTTCTCGTCATATTCGATATCAAAGGTAAGACCTTCCAAGACCTTCTCGTATTTTTCTACTAGTTCTCGTTGATCCCGTCCGCCAACAAAGATATTGGCCAGTTCATAACTATAGCTGTCCTGCCCCTGCAACTCATCAAGGTGTATTCCCTCAGGCACACGGATTATCACTTCCAGGCCGGGAAAGAATTTCTTGAGCAGACGAACCTCTTCTGGCATCGGTACCTTCTTCACCTGCCCAGGTTCGTACGTCCGCAGCATGAAATTGGCTGCTTTATTGAATTCCCCGTTATATCCCAGGGTTTTTGGTTTTTCACCGAGAGCCAAATTGACCATAATCGACAGATGGGAAATACCATGAACTTTCTCAAACATATCGGTGTGAGCTTGAGATACGCGGGGATTGATTTCCAGCAGATACACTTCGTCGGACGTTTGATCATAAAAGAACTCAATGTTAAAGGGCGCATTGTCCAGTTCGATCTGAGCAATTACGCGACGCGTGACATCGGCCATTCTAAATTGCACTTCTTGCGGCAGGGCAGAGGGATATTCGTAGCGCGTAAACGAAGAGCTCCGTCCCTCCCGGATGGAGTCCACAATGCCATAGGTAACTACTCGTCCATCATGCACGTACCCTTCTAACGTACACTGGTGTCCGGTAAGCAGGCTTTCGGCAATGCAAGTTTCTTTCATGGACGTGAATTCTGCTGGCATATCATATAACTCCATAATTTCGTTGAACGGTTCTGCAATGAAGCCGATGTGTTTTTTAATTTCTTCCACACACTCGTAAAACTGGACCTCTGCATTTATGCGGAATGCCAAGAAGGAGCGGAATGACTTAATCGGTTTGATCCAAAACGGCGGTAAAATACCCAAGTCTGCAAATGCAGTCTCATCGAACGGATCGAATGCCTTGAAGAGTGGAATGTGTTCATTAATCACTTTACTCTGTTCTAAACGGCTCCAAAACTTGTTCTCACACTTCAAAATGCTCTCTAAGGACGGTCCGGGAATTTGGTACTTGGCCGCAAGTATGGGTACGATTACCGTTCCGGGGAAATCGTAGTAACTTGCGATCCCATCAATCGTGCCGTGCTCCTCAATCCGCTGTTCGCATAGTCTGATCAAAGCCGGCACATCGTATTCGCTTACACCCCGGATTTCCGAAACATGAAGAGCCGGCAGAAAATCGCAATAATCGCTTTCCGGCAAGCGATTCAATTTTTCTAAGTTAAACGGGTCTAACCCAACAATGAAGATTTGTTTTTTCTGCATCCTCAATTCCTCCTTGCGAATATGGCCGAGACCTAAAGCAAGTCTCTCTTTATTCGTTCATCCCAGGTTTTGCTGAAAATACGCACGTCGCCATGATACGCATCCAGAGTTGCTTGAACGATGAAATGGGTTCGCGTTGACGTTAGAACGGTGTGTGTTTTTGTGAAAGCAGACCAATCACCCCGCTGAAAACGCCTTTCACTGGTCACTTCGCCTCTTAAGGTACTGTAGTTATTGCTTCGGTAACTATACTTCTCCGTCACATTCTTTTCCATGGTCCAATTTATATCATGCAGTTTCACTTGCGCATCATTGTTCACCACATGGAGAGTAACCTGGTTGGTACGGAGATTATGAATTACCTGCCATTCCTTCACTTCCGGGCGCAGAATGGAATGTGCCATGTCATTTTCCAGCCGCGGGGTCCCTAAGTGGTTTAAATCGCCGTCCATGCCATTCGCTTTTCGGACCGGCAACTCCAGATCAGACTCCGTTGGGTATATTGTCAATCGAACCGGTTCGGGCGCTGGCCAAGCCAATGGCCAATACGATGTGGATAATGACAGGCGAATTCGATGGCCAGCAGGAAATCGTTGTGCAATATGGTTCAATTTCATGCTAATGGTATATCTCTTTCCCACGACCAGCTCCTTGGGCTCCTCGTCACTTTCTCGATGGGTTAGATTCAGCACTCCATAACTAACTCGAGTCGAACGACCTTCCGAATCCACATCACATAAACGAACAGCTAAGGTAGCTATGGGTTTATTGCTGCTCAAGGTAATACTCACTGTTGGCGGACCCAATATCTCAAGATCCTCATCCAACGGCGGGGTGTCAAATACCAATGCTCCGCCGTCCTCTTCCCTTTGATCACTAGGCAGATCGGTGTCGGCTGCATAGGAGCACCACTTTCCAGCAAACAATCCTACACTTAGGGGACTCTGAATCGTTAGTTCCGGTGTCTCACCAATAGGTTCGTTTTCTTTGTCAATCACTCCGGGCTTTAGAAAGTAGCTCACCGAATCAATGTTGTCACTGGGATATTCCTTTTCGGCGACCCAGTGCCCTGGACGGGCACTGCTTATGGGAGAAACGGTGTCCTGCATCCATACCCGCAATTTCGGCTCTTCGTCTATGCCATTTTCTATTCCCTTCAGCCATCGATCCCACCAGCGGACGACTTCCTGCAAGAAATCAATGGTATCGCCCAGTTCACCATGGTGAGGATATTTATGGCCCCATGCGCCGATTAACCCTTTTGCAGGCGCTTTTATATTTTCAAGCAAGCGAAAGACCGTATTCGAATAGCCATCTGCCCAGCCTCCTACTGCATACACTGGACATTGGATGGACGAATAATCCTGACAGACAGAACCATGCTTCCAATAGTCGTCAAACCGTTGATGTTCCAGCCATTTTTTCAGCCATAACCCGCTGCCTTCCAGACGTTCCAGCCACATATGCTTCCATTTCTCGCCTACCAGCAGGGGATCCGGCGGACACGAATTGTAGGCGAACATAGTAGAAGCCCAAGAAAGGTTGTCCGTCAGCAAGTTACCACCCATATAATGAACGTCATCAGAATATCGATTATCCGATGAAGCGACTGATACAACAGCTTTTAACTCTGGTGGCTGCAGCGCCGCCAATTGCAGGCCATTGAACCCTCCCCACGAGATGCCGATCATGCCTACATTACCATTGCACCAAGTTTGAGAAGCAATCCACCGTAGAACTGCTAATCCGTCATCGAGTTCCTGCTGTAGATACTCGTCTCTTAGAACACCTTCCGATTCCCCGCTTCCGCGGATATCCACCCTCACGCCTGCATAGCCGTGCTCTGCAAAATAGGTATAGGTTTGTGCATCTCGGACGGCTTTGAAATCCCGTTTCCGATAGGGTATATACTCTAAAACCGCAGGCACCGGGTTTTCTTCAGCACCTGCAGGAATCCATACCTTTGCAGACAGATTGCACCCATCAGACATGGGAATTGCCACATGCTCATGAACTTCCATTGCCAGCTACCTCCTCGTATTTCCATGATCTGACGGAACAGCAAAACATCGCTGCTTGACACACTTTTGCGCGTCTCGAACACTAATTTTCCGATATTTCACTTTTCTATATCTGGAGGCCAATGGCCTCATGGCCAGAACAAGAGCTTTTCCTGTGTACAGAATGAACATCGCAGAAAATGTCTGCCTTCCTATTGCCTGGAGCAGCCAAGATAGGTATGGGGCACGAAACTTGGGGAAAACGGTGTGCAAGAGTATGCCCGCGATTTCCGCACCCTATGCAGCTTATAAAGAATTCGACAAAAGACAGACAGCAACAAAAAAGCGGCTCGCGCACCTTACACGCAGACCGCTTTTTCCGTATATTTTGGAGACAGAAATACAAATGTCTCGGTCTCTACCTTTGGGGTGCCATCTATGCGTTTCCAACCAGGGAAGGATTGCTGTCTCATTCGGCGCAAACATGGACTCAGCCATGAACAAACTTTGCCGCACCTTTTGTTCCAAATGGGAAAAAGGTGACGCGCCCGTCAGGATTCGACCCTGAGACCTCTTGATTCGTAGTCACTCCCGAG
>PUOC01000127.1 GCA_003551965.1 Clostridiales bacterium
CAAAACGAACGAGCCAAGGCAATGGCGCATGTGTGCAGAGCCATAGGCCGATGAACGGGTCTCCCCTTTATGCATCTGGAAACTAGTTGCCGTCTGTTTTCTTTGACCGCTGTGCTCTCTTTGCTGCAATGTCCCGGCATCGATCACTGGAGGTGGCGGCAGATCATTCCTGCGTTTCACGTGTTGCCTGGTCCTGCCAATAGGGGGGACGTCAGCTTAGCAGGATTGCAGCAGGGTGAAGAGGAACTATACCTTTAGAGCCAGTTGCCAGAGGACACGGTAGGACGCTGCAGCTCTATTGCGCCAGGGGTTCGACTAGAGAGGACGATGAACCAACGATGAGAAAGGCTGTATTCTTAGATCGAGACGGTGTTATCAATCGAGGCTTCGGCCGTAGGCCTCCCAACTCGGTAGACGAGTTCGAAATGCTTCCCGAGGTTCCGGAAGCGATTGCCATGCTCCAAGAAGCTGGATTTGAGGTATTTGTGGTTACAAACCAAGGCGGTGTCGGGCTTGGACACATGACTAAGGAGACTCTCAGCCGTATTCACGACCGGATGCAGGACGAACTGGGTTCGTTCGGTACGCAGGTTCATGATATTGCGGCCTGCACCCACCGACCCGATGAGGGGTGCTCGTGCAGAAAACCTCAGCCTGGTATGCTGCTCAGACTAGCTGCTGATCACCATATCGATATGTCAGGAAGCTACATGGTCGGAGACCGGGAGACTGACATTCTAGCCGGGATCCTTGCCGGTGTTCGCCCGATCTTCATCGGCTCAAAGGCAGCTGCTCCCAGCCAAGCTCTGTACAATGCTGAGACGCTTTATGAGGCAGCAGAGTTCATTGTCAGTACGGACACTTCAGACGTCGATACATAAAGGGTCGGAAAAAAAGGGCGGACCTTGCAGAGGCAACCGGTGCAGCGTTCATCGATGAGAACCTGCGACGCTGATTACCTTATGGACTGGCATTGGAGGGCTTTGGTCGCTACTATGAGCCCTGGGGCCAACGCTATCCTGACGGTCTGCAAGATGAAACATGCTGGTGACTGAATGCGGTATTGCCTATGGGATTGGAGTGGATATGGGATCACCTGTGGGAGGCCCTTAGGGTCCCATGGCTGTATGCGCCAACATGCTGCAGTCGCTGCAGTAAAAACCCGTGTCACAGACCGGATTTCTGCGCTGCAACATGGAAAGGTCCCGATTCACTTCCCGCCAGCTGCAGTGAATGTGACGCTGTGTTGTCTGTGATGACGGTTCATCACTTTCTTTGCCGGCGATGCATATGGACGGGGGCCGTCGCCGGCCTTGCGGTGCGGCCAGCTGCGGTTATGGTCGAGCTCACCCCGAGCATGGGTGGCTGCAGCCGACTGCTGCCAGATAAACCGAGAACATGCGAACCCAATACATGGGAGGAGAGTGGAAGACCATGGCCCAGGATAGCTTTTTGGACCCCGCTATGCCGGACATTATCGAGCAATGGAGGGCCTACTTCCGCCTTTTAGAGCTGCAGCCCTCTCATACCATATTGGATGTGGGCTGCAATACCGGTGACGCCGACCGGTTTCTCCTGCGCCTCTATCCGTATGTTAAGATGATTGTTGGCATAGACAACAGCTACTCTCGGGTGCAGCGGGCCCAGGCCAGGCTTCTAGCAGAGTATGGGCCGGGGACACAATGTTCCTTCATGCAGGCGCCGGCAGAGTGTCTGCCTTTTCCAGCGAACGGCTATGACCGCGTCTTGTGCGTGGAAATGTTGGAGTGGGTTGATGAACCCGAAGACGTTCTCAGGGAAGTTCACCGGGTGCTGAAGCCTGGCGGGGTTGCTCTGGTAATCCATACTGACTTTGACACCCAGGTGTTTTCTCCGGCAGACTTGGGCCTGCACAGGGAAGTTGTCCATCGCTTCACCGATACAGGCCCCGACGGAACCATCGGGCGGATGCTGACGGAGCTGTGCACCACCGCCGGTTTCGACGAGGTCAGGCCCAGTGTGTACCCTCTGATCAATCGAGAGTTCTCTTCGCAAATGTATTCCCAACAGGTCTTTGAGATGATGGTTGAGTGGATTGGCGGTGCGGATCACAAGCTCTATGACGAACTCCAAAAATGGAAAGAAGAACTGAACATCGCTTCGGAATCGGGCCGGTTTTTCTACAGTGTCAACCGCAACATATGCCTGTGTGAAAAGCGGAAGTAGCCGACATAGGCAAGAAGGGGCGGAGTGGTTTTTATGAACGTACAAGCTTTCGATAACAGCTATCGTGCCCAGTTCATTCGATTTTGCCGCAGCTTCCGAACCTATCTGGACGACTCCTTTCTATCCGATGAAGAACTGGAAGTATTTCGCGGGGGTGCTGAGGAACCCACGTTTTTGCTGGTGGATGAGGACTGCCGTATCCAGGGGGCGGCGTCGCTATTGTGGCACGAGCACAGGCGGCGGTGCGGTCAAGCACGTTTTCGCATCTTCTATTGCACCACAAACTCCTTCGAACACTACAAAGCCTTGTGGAGCCGTGTCTTGGATTGGTGTCCTGCGGAAGTGGAACGATTGGTATTGTTTATTCCTCAGACTAACAGTGATCTTCGCCAAACGATGGCTGCTCTAGGGTTTACGATTGAGCGCTATTCCTTTCTACTAGAAAGGACGCAGCAACAAGTTCCCGAGGCGGCGTGGCCATGCGGTTATTTCATCAAGCCTTTTCAGCGCCATCGAGATGAACAGGCGTGGTGCGATGTCCGCAATACAGCTTTCTCCGGACAGGGGGCAGTGGATGTGCCGATCACCCCCGAGTTGGTAGAACGAATGATTGATACAGAAGAACAGCTTCCGGAGGGCATGATGATATTGTACCATGGAGAAGAGCCCGTCGGTATTGTACGGACAACCAAGGAGTGGCATAAAGGATCCTTTTGGAACTACATCGGTATGCTGGCCATTGCACCCGAGTATCAGGGGAAGGGGTTAGGCCGTTTGCTGTTGCGGCGCGCTCTGCAGCATGGTGATGCCCATGGTATCCCCAATGCCATTTTGACAGTCAACGCGGAAAACAAGCAGGCCGTAGATCTGTATCTCGATGAAGGCTTCTCCATCCATCGAGTGATGGAGTGTTGGTCGCATTTCCCAAATAACAGTGCCTCAACGGACAGGGTAGACGATTAATGTCCCGTGGGCGTTGGAAGTGAATGATGGGGGCGATGCCATGCAGGGCGACAGCTTTGATGTGCAATACACCGAAGCACTCGCTGCAGATTTCAAGGGTTGGGATTTTTCCTTCCTCAACGAGCGTCTGCAGGAAGAATCACTGCCGTGGGAGTATCGAGCTTTGGTGGAAGCCAAAGTCCCTGAGGTTAGATGTCTTTTGGATATGGGTACCGGTGGCGGCGAGTTTTTGGCTTCCATCCGTGAGTTGCCTCCGATTGTATGGGCCACTGAAGCCTACGAACCCAATATCCGTGCAGCGGTCGAGCGCCTGGGGCCGCTGGGTATTGCAGTGGCTGACGTGCACGATGATGTATCACTGCCTTTTCCCAATGGCACATTCGATCTTGTTATGAACCGCCATGCATCCTATGAGGTGTACGAGTTACGCCGTATCTCCCAACCCGGTGCCTATTTCTTAACGCAGCAGGTCGGCGCGGGCAATATGGTTGAATTAAACCGTCAATTCGACGATACCAGCAGAGACCACCCGAAGACATGGTGTCTAGAGGCAGCCGAGTCTGAACTGAAAGAGGCCGGTTTCGAGATCCGTTACAGTCAGGAAGCATATCCAAAGGCGGTTTTCCTTGACATAGGATCTGTAGTGTACTATCTTAGAGCTATCCCGTGGCAGATCCCCGGTCTGTCCTTGAAAGACAAATACGTTGTTCAGACACTAAGACGCATGCACCGCTGCATGGAGCGTCGAGGCGGATTCGTCTGTCACCAGCATCGTTTTGTCATCGCCGCACAGCATCCTGTATAGACTAGCGACGCTTTGGAGGTGCCCATAGATGATTGATTACCACATGCACTTGGAAAACGGCCCTTTAACCATGGACTACCTGCAGCAATTTTGGCAGCAGGCTAAGAGGAGAGGACTGTCGGAGATCGGAGTGACCGAACATACCCACAAATTTTCCCAGTTCCGGTGTACATTTGACCATCTCTTCCAGCCGGATGTGGGGTATAGATACATGAAAGATTGGCTCAGCAATGATTTCCAGCAGGACATCGAAGAATATCTTGCTCTCCTGCACAAGGCCCGTCAGGGTGGTGTTCCCGTAAAGGTCGGAATCGAAGTAGACTATTTTCCGGAGCAGCAATCTGTGATAGCGTCGCTTCTGGATCAGTATTCCTTTGATTTTGTGTTGGGTTCTGTCCATGTTATTGGACAATGGGGATTTGATCTATCTCCCGAGTGGGGTTGGGAGGACCACGATGTGGATACGGCTTACAAGCTCTACTATGAAACTCTTCTCAAGGCAGCGCAATCCGGCCTTTTTGACATCATGTCGCATCTTGACGTGATCAAGGTATTTGGGCACCGCCCTTCAGGCCCGATGGACAAGTATGTTATTCCTGTCTTGGAAGCTATACGGGATCAGGGTATGGCAATTGAGATCAGCACCGCGGGGCTGCGCAAGCCTGTAGGGGAGATGTATCCGGAGGAGCGGATCCTCGGGCAGGCCCGGTCTTACCACATTCCCATAACCTTTTCGTCTGATGCCCACGCACCCGAGGATGTGGGGTACAGATGGGAAGACGCTGTGTTAATGGCATGGCGCTGTGGCTATCGGGAATACCGTGTCTTTCAGGACCGGAAATCGTGGGCAGAGAAGCTGCCAAAGATGGGATAAAGACACTGCCCCGGGTTTAGCCCGGGGCAGTGTCTTTGGCGAGAACCGCATCATTCATGCAGTTGATCAATGGGTTTAGGATGACGAAAGACAGCTTTAATGATAATGGCTAGGACGGGCCCAACGACGATTCCGATAACTCCGAATGCTACGATTCCCCCGTATAGTGCCAACAGCATGGCCAGGGGATGAATCCCGATGGAATCACCCATCACCTTCGGTTCAACCAGTTGCCGGAAGGCAAAAATAACGAAATAGAGCACTGTAAGAAAAACGGCTCGGTTGAAGTCTCCTAGCGCAATGGCCACAGCCACCCACGGTCCAAAGACAGCTCCAGGCCCCACAATGGGGATGTTGTCCAATATGCCGATAATCAGAGCTAGAATGAGCCAGTAACGGGTTCCTATCAACACGAATCCAACCGCCGCAATACCCGACGCAATGAGCAGCATCAAAATCCGGCCTTTAATATAGCCGATTAGATCAACGGCAATTCGCTTTCGCATTTCCTCAAATCGGTCTTGGTGGTCTTTCGGGACGAGGCCCATGAAGAAACGTGTCAGCAGGTCTTTGTCCTTGGAAATGAAGTAGGCAGCAGCAATAATGACCAGTGTCACAACCAAGACAACCGGTAGACTAGCCAGAGCATTGAGCGCTTCGTTGATAAACTCTCGGCTCCCTGCCTCCAAGCTTCGCAGCAGCTCCAGAAAGGTGTTGTGCAGATTGGCGCGGATTACTTCCGGCAGGCTTTCGTGGAATTGCTCATAGCGGTCTAGAAGCTTGGAGGCTGCCTCGGCTGCCGCCTCTCGATGCTGGGGCAGCTGCGTGACCAGATCGTTGAGTTC
>PUOC01000005.1 GCA_003551965.1 Clostridiales bacterium
GCACGCCGTGGAAGATATTGTCGGTGCCGACGAAATGGACCGCATCCCCTATGGTGCCATTGCCCTCTACACCTTAGCAGATAAGCTCGGAGCCGGCCTGCAGCAGTTCATGGCCGGAGCCCGGAAGTTCCATGTCTCAGAAATTGACCGCAGTGACCTCATGGCTGCCAATCGAGAAACAGCCCAGGAAACGGGCATTCCCTTGGTCAACGAAGCGACCGACCAAGAGGCCCTTGCCATCCTGCGCAAGAAACCGTACCGGCGCGTCTCGGCCGTTTAGACAGCCCTGGCCCGGCGCAGCAACTATACCTCCCGGCAAAGCACCTATGACCATCATCATAGGTGCTTTGCGTGTCCATGGCATTATTTTGTCTCTGACAGCCCAGCC
This sequence comes from Clostridiales bacterium, assembly GCA_003551965.1. GTDB lineage: Bacteria > Bacillota > Limnochordia > Darwinibacteriales > B1SED10-159 > B1SED10-159. The sequence goes on from PUOC01000005.1 coordinate 389, forward strand.
AATGCAGTCTCAGGCCTGCGTCTTTTTTCTATCTCCTCCGTTAGCATAGCAGCGAATTCATCCTTTGTACGTCTTCCCAGTTCCTCTTGGCGCCGCCTTACCGAAACCGTCTGCTGCTCCTCTTCCCGATCCCCGACGATGAGCATATACGGGATCCTCTGGGTTTGGGCATCCCGGATCTTGTAACCCATCTTCTGGGGACGATCGTCCGCTTCCGCCCGTATCTGCCGGCTGTTCAGGAAGCGCACTGTCTGCTGCGCATAGTCAAGGCTGCGCGTGTACACGGGAATCACCATCACCTGCACCGGTGCCATCCACGTGGGGAAGGCCCCGGCAAAGTGCTCCGTGAGAATGGCAAGGAACCGCTCTAGAGAGCCAAATAAAACTCGATGGAGCATGATCGGACGGTGTCTTTGTCCATCCCTGCCGATGTACTGCAGTTGAAACCGTTCCGGGAGCAGAAAGTCCAGCTGGATCGTGCCGCACTGCCAGGTGCGCCCCAGGCTGTCCCTGAGATGGAAGTCAATCTTGGGACCATAAAAGGCACCTTCTCCCTCGTGGATCTGATAGGACATGCCCTTGGCCCGCATTGCCTCTGCCAGAGCCTCAGTTGCCATGTCCCAGATGTCAGGCTCTCCCATGGCCTTGTCCGGCTTTGTGGACAACTCCACGTGATAGGAGAAGCCAAAGACAGCGCTGTAGACGTGATCGATCAGCTCCAGAACATCTTCGATCTCCCCCTGGATCTGCTCCGGTGTCATGAAAATGTGAGCATCGTCTTGGGTAAAGCAGCGGGCCCGCATGAGACCATGCAGGGTTCCTGATCGCTCATGCCTGTGTACCAGCCCCAGTTCCGCTAAGCGCAGCGGCAAATCTCGATAGGAATGCAGCCTGCGCTTGAACAACACCATTCCGCCCGGACAGTTCATCGGTTTCAATGCATAACGGTCGCCTTCCACAGCGCTGAAATACATGTTGTCCTGGAAGTACTGCATATGCCCTGAAGTATGCCAGAGCTCCTCCCGCAAAAGCACCGGGGTTTGGACCTCTAGATAGCCCCGCCGCAGATGTTCTTCCCTCCAAAACCGTTCCAGTGCTTGGCGCAGCACCATGCCTTTGGGGTGGAAAAACGGAAATCCCGGAGCTTCGCTGCGGACACTGAACAGGTCCAGTTCCTGTCCCAAGCGGCGGTGGTCGCGCCTTATCGCTTCTTCACGCCGTGCCAGAAAGTCGTCGAGTTCCTCCGGGGCAGCAAATGCCGCACCATAGATCCGCTGCAGCATAGGGCGGTTCTCATCACCCCGCCAATACGCCCCGGCCGCAGACAGGAGTTTGAAGGCGCACGGCCGCAGTCTGCCCGTGCGAGAGACATGGGGCCCGCGGCAAAGATCAACGAAGCTTCCCTGACGGTATACTGTTACCGTGCCTTGATCTGCATCTGGCACCAGTCCGTCCAAGAGTTCCCGCTTATACGGCGAAGTGAAGCAGGCCCGGGCATCGGAGAGGGACCAATCCTCTCTTTGGATCCGAAGGTCTTCATGGATGATCTCCGCCATGGCCCGTTCTATACGCTCTAGATCTGCAGTCTGAAACGTGCGGGGACTATCGAAATCATAATAGAAGCCTTCTTCCGTGGCCGGTCCCAGAGCCAGCTGGCTCTGGGACCACAAACCCATGACGGCCTGGGCCAATACATGCGCTAAGGAATGACGGATCACTTCCAGTCCGTCTGGCGAATCGCAGAATACCCATTCCAAGGTTCCGTTTCCGATAAGCGGCTCCTGCAAATCTGCCAGACGGCCGTTGAAACGGGCACAGACAAGGTCATCGGGCAAAGAAGCACCCTGGGCAGAGGCGATGGCAGCGGGTGTGGTTTGGCGGGCCACCTTCCCGGTCCAAGTCACTTTCCCATCGTCGGCCACTACAGACACCACAATCCAATCCACTGTCATCACTCCTTTTTTTGGGATCAAAAAAGCCCGCCCCTAAGAAAGGGACGAGCAATCCTCGCGGTTCCACCCAATTTAGCCAATACCCAGCATTGGCCCACTCGGCATTCGATAACGGGAACTATCCGGCCTAGCTTATGCGTCCGCCTGCCATCGGCCGGGACCTTCAGCTCGGCAGCTCCAAGACGGTATTCCCGGGCATTGAACCTGGCGGGGACTTGCAGCCGCTGATCCCCGTTCTCTGTCAGGAAATGCGCAGGACATGTTCTCTTCACAGCCATTTTTGTCTATTAATAATATACTATACAAGCTGCCGCAGCCGTTGTCAAGCCAAAGATAACGGTTGGCGGCGGCCCCCGTCCCCCATTCCGTCCTCAGGAACCAAACCAAGCAATGGGCTCTTAACTGCGGCTGTTTCCCCGGCTTCGCACCGCGGCTTCCATGGCAGCGCAGTTGTCACCCAAGAGCAGGTTCACGCCCCAGGCAAGAAGCCTGGGAATCCGCTCTTGGTATTGACCTTCCGTCAGAAAGGAACACTGCACATGCAGGCCGTGTCCTCTGGCCCGGGCAACCTCGTCCGGCTCCATTTGGTCAAAGCCTGTACTTACGGCATTCCAGTTCTCATGAATGGCCCGGTCCACCAGGGGGCGCAGCATGTGCCCGGTACCGTCATTGATCACCATAAGCTCTGGTTTCATGGCTTTCATGGGCCCGATGATGTTGGTCGGTGCAAACAAAAAGCACTGCAGCAGCATGTTCCGGGCATCAATCATTGCCGCCACACGCCCAACATCAGCCATGGCCATGTCCTTGCACTGCAAAAGCAGGACCAGATCCAGGGATTGGTACGCATCAAGCACCTGCTCCAGCAGAGGAACAGGTTCGCCGCGGAAGCAGGGGCTTTTCCAACCGCCGGCATCCAGCCGCTGGATCTCTTCCCAGCCGAGGGAAGATACCAGGCCGTTTCCGTCGGTCGTTCTGTCTACGGACGCATCATGCATGGCCACAAAGCGGCCGTCCTTGGCCCTGCGAACGTCCACTTCCACCCCATCGGCCCCTTCCATCCTGGCCGCTTCGAACGCCGCCATGGTGTTCTCAGGATAGCGTTCACTAGAGCCGCGATGGCCAATCAAACCCACAGGTTCGGCCCCTTGACGGTCCTGTGCCTTCTTCCCAAAAAACAAGGAATCATTGGATTGCTGTATCGGTTCCATGTTGGCCTCCATTTTCGTCTGCCGTTTGGCTGGGATCGATGCCCTATGGCCGCGAAACCCATGTGCAGACATTTCAGGTTACCACCATTACCTTGCGTCCATTCTGCATATGGCACGGCAAACCTCTCGGCGGTAATCCCGGCTGCTCTAGGGCAAAAAGCCAGACAGAGACCTTCTGCCCGACCTTTGCCGAAGTCGGCGAACGATGACAAAAGCAGGGGCGCTCGTCCTAATATACCTCCGAAACTCGGTAGCCCTTGTCTCTTAAGTTGTCAACAATACTGTTCTCGCCGGCGAGATGCAGCGCACCGGCCACCACGAAATACGTGCGGCCTGAATCGTCGTTGAGCCATTCCTCGATCTGGGCAGCCATGGCGGCATCCCGCTCATCATACATGGCTTCGTGAAAAGCCTGCAGCGACTGCGTTTCTGCCTTTTCCAACGCAGACCGGCGCTCCGCTGCAAAGAAGTCCGCGTTCCCGGCCTGCCATTGCGGGAATGCCGCATCGATAAACAGTTCGCCCCGGCTCTCGGCCAATGCGTCCTTCAGGTATATCTTCTGTGATTCCTGTGATAAATGCGTGAAGGGAGCCAGCTGATCTGCCACGGTTTCCATGCCGGCGATTTCCATATCTTCTTCTTCGGCCAAGGTTGCGAAATAACTTTCAGCGCCGAATGCAGGATCATAATTGGCTTCTCTATTGGCTAAGGTTACGATTTCATTGGCAGCATACCAAGGGCGCAGCTCTTCAATCTCTTCGGCTCCCACGCCCGGTATTTCCAAGGCAGAGACAACTTTGTCAAATAAGTCTGCAGGAACCAGATCGCTCATGACCGTATCGCCGTCAAAGGTTCCCCGCCGCAGCAGCTTATCTCCCGCGTCAAACAAAGACTGCATATCCAGTTCTAGACCCAGCACATCGGACTCTGCAAAGGCCTGGTACACTTTGTCATGCAGAGAAACTCCTTCTCGGCCGAAGTGCAGTCCACCGAAGAGATAGAGATCGTTCTCACCGCCTGACACTTCATAAAACAGACCTTTGGCCGGCTGCTCTGCATGCTCCTCTGCCTCTTCCGGTTCCGAGAGGACATCATCCAAGGGACGAACCTCTATGACTTCCGCGGCAAAGATACGCCATTCGCCCTCATGGGGAAGCAGAAATTGGACGCCGCGAATTTCCTTGCCCTCCAAGTCCTCCTGATCGTTGGCCCGGGTGAACTGCCGATATTCCACTCGAACTTCACCCATGTCCTTGGCAATATCTGCGATTTCCAACTCATAGGGGAGACCGTACTGCGCAAAAATGGCTTGCAACTCTTCGGCAAAACCGGGATCGTCATAGGAGGGACTATGGGGGTGGAGTGTCTTAAGCATGGCATCCATATCTTCCTCTTGGACAGCCTCTAGGTTGTCCCGGGTGAGCTCGTTGATCTCGCCTCTTTCGTCTTCGGTCAATCCTTCAGCGGCAGCACCGGCGGCGCCGGCCGCAGCCAGCACCGCCGTAACCAGCAGACAAAAGGTTATCCATCGCAACGAAAACCCTCCCAACATGTGCAGCGCGTGACTCTGCGGTCCTTAATCATATACCGGCTGTACGTCCCGCACCTCCGTGGCGAGGATTTTCCATTGGTCATCATACGGAACCAGCAGATGAATTCCCTTGGTTTGGTTGTCCTGAAAATCTTCTTTGTCTTCCGATGTGGTCACTTGGCTGTACTCCACGCGAGCTTCTTCGCTGTCACCGTGTACATTCAGAATTTCCAATTCATACTCCAGATCGTAGTTTTCAAAGATGTACTCCATTTCTTCAACAAAGGCCTCGTCATCGTGGGAAGCGCTGTCCGGATGCAGAGTTTCCAATACACCGTCCAAGTCCTCTTCTTCCGTGGCCTCTAGATTCTGTTTCACCACTGCTTCGATTTCACTGCGCTCTTCTTCGCCGAGCTCACCTGCTAAGCCGGCCGGTGCCGCCAACGCGAAACACAACAAAACGGCAAGGACTGCATACCATCTCATCATCCATCCTCCTCTTTCCGGTAAGGTGCCCCTGGAATCGGGGAAGACGGAGAAGCAATAATACCCCGCCAACCCTTACCAAGTGTTAATTTCGCCTCCACTATATCAAGGGGCCTTGCCACC
>PUOC01000283.1 GCA_003551965.1 Clostridiales bacterium
GCCATATAGGGCGGACTGCAGCGGTTGCCAAAACGAACCATGGCTTTGGCCTTGGACTGCCCCTCCGCTGCAGCCAGTGCTTCTGCCTCGCTCCGGTCCATGGTCAGAGGTTTTTCTACCAACACGTGAATGTCCCGCTGCAGGGCTGCAAGGGTGTACGAATAGTGGGCAAAGTCCGGTGTCGCAATGTACACTGCTTCCAGACCCGCTTGGTCATAGAACTGTTCCACGTCAGTGAAGCCTGGCACATTGTACTGCTCAGCCACGGGATTTACATTTTCTCGGCTGTGGTCACAGACAGCCGCGAGCGCAAAGTCGCCGTGTTCATCGATCAGACGGGCAAACAACTTGCCCATAATTCCGCAACCGACGATCCCCATTCTCACAATAACTCCCCCAATCCTGAAAATACCTATGACAATTCCGATGTGCCGCCGTCCAGTCGGCGGTAATGTTCGCTGCCGCCGACATATGCTGCACAGAGCTTACCTCCGGGTTCCAGAACTAAAAAGTCGGCCCGGCATGCGGGAGACAGCACTCCTCTGTCTGTGAGTCCTAAGACGCGGGCCGGATTGACTGTGGCCATGCGCACAGCTTCCTGCCAGGACATACCCACTGCCCGCCGCATGTTGTTTACGTTGTCGATCATGGTAGAAGCGCTTCCCGCCAGTGTACCGTCGTCTAGCATCACCCTTCCTTCCGCCACCGTTACCTTGCGCCCGTCGGCCTTTTCATGGACACCTTCCCGGGCACCGCTGAACTCACTGCCATCGGTAACCAGCACAACATACTCTACACCTTTACAAGCCAGCAGCATTGCAACAGCCGCCGGATGGACGTGAACCATATCTCCAATCAGTTCACAAAAGATCCCTGCAGAAGTCAGAGCTGCACCGACAGGACCGGGCTCACGGTGATGGAAGTTCCGCATCCCGTTAAAGGTGTGCGTCAGAAGAGAAATCCCATGCCGAAATCCCCGGCGCGTCTGAGCGTAGGTAGCGTCCGTATGTCCGGCTGCTGCCGCAATTCCTTCTTTGCGCAGCAGCTCCAGCACTTCGTCGCTGCCGGCCAACTCCGGAGCAAGGCTTACCAAAGCCAGACGTCCTTGGGAAAGTTCCCGCCAATACTGCAGAGTATCCACAGAAGGAGGCACAATGGCCTCCTCCTTCTGGGCTCCTTTTTGCAGAACGTTGATAAACGGCCCTTCCAAATGCAATCCGGGTACGTCGGCCCCGGGAAAGCAGTGTTCCGTAATGCTTCGGATGGCTGTTTCGATCACTGGGCGGGACTCCGCCCCAATTGTGGGTAAGAACGATGTCACACCAAAGGACGGCAGAACATCGGCCATGGCGGCTACTGCTTCGGGCCCATCGGTGCAGCGGACACCGGCGGCACCGTGAATGTGAAGATCGATGAAGCCCGGGCAGAGAATCAAGCCCGAGACATCATGGATATGGCTGTCGCACCATAGATGCTGCTCCTGCATCCACTGCCGTTCATCATATACCGCACGGATCGTGCCGTTCTCCATGATCATGGTTCCGCACGCAAGATCTTGGCACGGCGTGATGATGCGACCCCCTGAAAATACCTCAGCTGCCACAGTCATTCCCCCAATCGAGGTTTCAAAGAATCCGAGCCCTGCAGCACCGGTGCGGCGAAGTGCTAGCCTTGTGCGCCAGAGCGCGCAACGCACTATCAAAGGCGTTTCCCCCGACTCTTCCCCTGGCTTCCTTCGTCGGGACGGACTTTGCGGCAGGTTTGCTCTAGGCGACCTCCACACCTTGAAGCTCCAGTTCATCCGCAAAATGACAGGCCGCTTTATGCTGCCGGTCGTCATCTGCCTGCACCGGATCCAACGGAGGCTCTTGGCTGGAACAGACATCTTGCGCATAGGGGCAGCGAGGATGGAAATAGCAGCCCGAGGGTGGATTGGCCGGATCGGCCACTTCGCCCTTGAGCAAAATGCGGTCCTTCTTCAATAGTGGGTCTGGTTTCGGTACCGCCGAAAGCAAGCGCTCCGTATAGGGGTGCTTGGGATTTCGAAACAGTTCTTCGGTTGTGGCCATTTCCACCAGTTTGCCCACGTACATCACCGCCACCCGGTCACTGATATGCTCCACAACACTGAGATCATGGGCAATGAACAGATACGTCAGGTTCAGCCGCTGCTGCAGTTCCTGCAGCAGATTGAGAATCTGTGCCTGAATCGAGACGTCCAGCGATGACACCGACTCATCGCACACAATCAGGCTCGGGCTCAAGGCCAGCGCCCGGGCAATGCCGATCCGCTGCCGCTGGCCGCCGCTGAAGGCATGGGGATAGCGCCGCATGTATTCCGGACGCAGCCCCACCAGCCGCATCAGTTCCACCACACGGTTTTCCAGTTCCCTGCCCCGCGCCACCTGCAGGCAGGTCAGCGGCTCGGCGATAATATCCTTGGTGGTCATGCGGGGGTTCAAGGACGAATAGGGATCCTGGAAGATCATCTGCATGTCCGCCCGCAGGGGCTGCAGTTGCCTGTGGCTTAAACCACCCACTTCCACCTGCTTCCCTTCGCGGTTGAGCAGAATTTGTCCCGCTGTGGGGTCAATAGCCCGCACAATGCAGCGGCCGGCCGTCGTCTTGCCGCAACCGGATTCACCGACTAGGCCCAGCACCTCACCTTCCTGCATGGAGAAACTGATGCCGTCCACCGCCTTGACCGTACCGACCACCCGCTTCAGCAGGCCTTTGCGAATGGGAAAATGCTTCTTCAGATCTTTAACGTCCAAGAGCGTTGTCTGCTGATTGGCCATCGCCGACCACCTCCTCGTCATACAGCACACAGCTGACCTCATGGCCCGCCTCCACTTCCAACAGACGAGGCTCCACCCGGTTGCAGATACCCCGCAAAAACTCCGGGCAGCGGGGATGGAAAGAACATCCCGGCGGGACATTGGAAGCATCCGGAACCGTGCCTTTGATCGAGGCCAGCTGCTGTCCCGTCTTCAAGCCCAGTTTGGGAATGGACTGCAGCAGCAGTCTCGTATACGGATGCTTGGGATGGTGAAATACCTCCACCACGGGCGCCTTTTCTACAATCCGACCCAAATACATCACAACCACTTCTTCGGCCACTTCCGCGATCACCCCTAAGTTATGGGTGATCATCATAATGGCCATGTCATAATCGTCCTGCAGATCCTGCATCAATTCCAGAATCTGGGCCTGAATCGTCACGTCCAACGCCGTCGTCGGCTCGTCGGCAATCAACAGCTGGGGATTGCAGCTTAAGGCCATGGCAATCATGGCCCGCTGGCGCATACCGCCGCTGAGCTGGTGGGGATATTCATCCACCCGCTGTGACGGTTTGGGAATGCCCACCCGGTCCAGCATCGATACCGCCTGCTCCCGGGCCTCTTTGGGCGTTGCGTCTTGGTGCAGCAGGATCGCTTCCATGATCTGGTTGCCGATGGTATACACCGGGCTGAAGGAAGTCATCGGTTCCTGAAAGATCATCGCGATTTCACGGCCGCGGATCTGTTTAATTTGCTCTCCCATCGGGTCGAGCTGGGCTAAATCCACCGTGCCGCTGCGGCGGTGAAAGAGAAGTTCGCCGCTGACAATCTGTCCCCGCCGCCCGGTGATGCGCAGAATTGACCGGGCGGTAACGCTCTTGCCGCAGCCGGACTCGCCGACCACACCGAGGGTCTGCTGTCGATCGATATCGAAGCTGACGCCGTCCACGGCCTTGACGGTGCCTTCATCTTGGAAAAAATAGGTTTTGAGATCCTTGACTTGCAGCAGTTTCTCTGCCATGGGATCCACCGCCGTCCTTTCTGTCATAGATTAACGGGAATACGGATCCGCCGCGTCCCGCAGTCCGTCTCCCAGGAAGTTAAAGGCCAGCACGGTAATGATCACCATCAGGCCGGGCAGAAGCAGCCAAGGGGAGAGAGCTACGGTCCGGATATTCTGGGCCTCTTGCAGGAGCACACCCCAGCTGATGGCCGGCGGCTGCAGTCCCAGGCCCAGGAAACTGAGACTGGTCTCTCCGATAATCATCTGCGGTATGGCCAGGGTAATGGCGGCAATGATATAGCTAGAAAACGAAGGCACCATGTGCCGCACAATAATCCGCCATTCATTGGCTCCCGCTAAGCGGGCCGCCGTCACAAAATCCTGTTCCCGCAGGGACAAGAAGCGGCTGCGCACCACACGGGCCAGCTGCGTCCAGCCGATCAACGACAGAATCACTGTAATACCGAAATACACCCAAATCTGCGGCCAGTGGGGCGGCAGCGCTGCACTCAGCCCCATCCACAGCGGTATAGTGGGTATCGAACGCACGATTTCAATGATCCGCATCGCAATAGAATCAAAGATACCCCCGATATATCCGGCAAAGCCGCCGATAACCACACCGAGCATAAAGCTTAAGAACACACCAACGAGGCCGATGGATGTGGAAATGCGGGCACCGTAAAGGATCCGAGAGAGCATATCCCGGCCTAAGCGATCGGTTCCCAGTAGGAAGACGTGGCCTTCTTCGACCCCAAATAGATGCAGATCGGTTTCAAACTGTCCCCACAGCTCATAGGTGTCTCCGCGGTGAAGGAACTGTAAGGGGAACTTCTGCTCTTTATCAATCTCATAGAAAACCCGCATCGTTTCCGGATCCCGTTCGCGTTCAAAGCCATAGACGAAGGGGCGCAGATGGAAATTCCCCTCCTGGTCGACGAAGCGAATGCGCTGCGGCGGTGCATGTGTCAGCATGATGTCCCGTTCCGTGGGATCATAGGGGGCAAAGAATTCGCAGAAAATCGCCAGTGTATAAATGATAATCAGGACCCCGGCACTGATCATGGCCAGGCGATGGCGGCGAAACTTCCACCAAATCAGCTGCCACTGAGAAGCCACAAGCACCTGTTCCTCGTCCTCCACAAAACCTTCTTCCAGGTTTTCTGCAGCCGATTCTTCCGGTGTCGGTTCTTCATCGGGGCCTGTCGGTTTGTTTTCAAATTCAGCCATGGGGGTGCCCTCCTTTCTCATTCATAGCGTATAGTCGGGTCCAGCCATGCCAGCAAAATGTCGGATACTAAGGTTCCAATCACCGTCAGGACGCTTAAGAGCATAATGAAACTGCCGGCCAGATACATGTCCTGGCTCTGCAGGGCCCGCAGAAGCAGAGGTCCGGTGGTTGGCAGATTGAGAACAACGGCCGTGATCGTCTCCCCGGAAATGAGGACAGGCAGCATCCAGCCTACCGTACTGATAAAGGGAATCAGGGCCACCCGCACCGGATATTTATACAGAAGCCGCCGTTCGGAAACACCCTTAGCCCGGGCTGTCTCCACATAGGGTTTGCCCAACTCGTCGAGGAGATTGGCCCGAAGGGTCCGCATTAATCCCGCTGTTCCGGCTGTGCCGATCACAATCACTGGGATCCAAATCTTGCTCAGCATATCCACAACACGGCCCCATGTCCACGGGGCATCCAGGTATTCAGGCGAAAACAATCCGCCCACGCTCTGGCCCAAATACGAAAAAGAAATCCACATTAACACCAAAGCCAAGAGGAAGTTGGGTATGGCCACTCCTATGAAGGCCATGAATGTGAAAAGATAATCTCCAATCGAATACTGGTGGGTAGCCGAGAAGATCCCAATGGGGATGGCTACAATCCAAGTGAAGATCAAGGTCA
>PUOC01000308.1 GCA_003551965.1 Clostridiales bacterium
CTCTCTCGGGTCAGCGTGCTTCGGAAGTTCGGTGGCGCGGTCTGCCGCGAGCGCGCGGTCGCGCGGTTCGGTCTCGGCGGCGGTTTCCTGTGTTTCAGGCATTGCACAAAATAGGGCAGTGTGCTATACTGGATACAGAAGACAGATAATAATGAAAAGCTGTATTATTACAATGGTGAGCGACAACGGGTACGCGCCTATCGATGGATCGATGGATAGACACCTATGGGAAATCGCAAACTAACATCTGCAGCCATATACACATCAGCATTCACGGGTCTGGGGCCTTGGCGGGTAGAGCATCTTGGCACCGAAGGGGGTGTGTATATGCCTTTGTGGATGCTGATCAGTGGTATCCTCGTCATATTCCTGATCCAGTTTTATGTGACCAATCGACTGAATCGCAATCATTGACAAAATGCTGTAATGTCATTATGGCTAAGGACGGCATGAGGACGGACGAAAGCAAAAGCTTTCGTCCGTCCTCATGATCTGCATCCACTGTGCAGGGCAGGAGTACTGGGAAAGCGAATTGCAATGACAGGGAACTGCTTAAGTTATCGCATCCAACGACACTCCTGAGCAAAGAAGGTGATCACATCAAACGTTCAATGTCATTGGATCCGAACCGAATTGTATCCATAGATTTGATCCGTGGTTTCACCGTACTGCTGATGATTATCTATCATCAGATTTGGAACCTGGTCTATTTCGGCGTCCTAGATGTGAATCTCGCTGCGGCACGGGTGCAGGTTTTCCCGCGGACCATTGGCTCTTCCTTTTTGTTGCTGGCGGGGATGTCGCTCTATCTCAGCTACAGAAAGCGTTGCCGGCGGCAACCATTTGGGGATATCCGCAGGGCCTTCTTGATACGGGGCTTGAAGATCTTCGGATGGGGAATGATGGTCTCTTTGGCCACCGCCTTCTTGATGCCGAACTGGGTGGTGTTCGGAATCCTGCATCTGATTGGTGTCTCGATCATGGCCGGTGCACTGCTGCTTCCCTACGCGAAGTGGACCTGGATTGCGGCCGTTGGGCTCTTTGCCTGGGCGGTCTTCGGTGTCGACATACCGATTCACAGCATCTGGCTGCTTCCCCTGGGAATCACGGAAGTGTATCGTCCCATGGTGGACTATTACCCAGTGATCCCCTGGATGGGCATGTCCTTGATTGGTTTGTCCCTCGGCCGGTGGCTGTATCCGCAAGGAGCTCCCGCACAGGCAAAAGGCCACGCGTCTTCTGCAAGCCTCCGGCTTCTGCATTGGGCCGGACAGCGTTCACTGCCGATCTATCTTATCCACCAACCACTGCTGTTGGGTGCCACGTATTTAGTAGTGCTTGCGTTTGGGTGAAGAATTGGCAGGTCAGCCTCGCCAACCGGAACGCGGCCTCGCCGAGCTTCGGATGCAGCCGGTTTCAAGGTGCAGGCGCTGCCGGCGACGCAACGGGAAAGCTTGTTCTGTGACGGTGTTCTAGAACTGCCTACGGCCTTGGTTTTCTGCGAGGCTGCCCGGGCATGGGGCAGGATTTTCTTCATGCGGTGTCAAACATGTCGGCAGGGATCGGACCCATAACAAACTGCTTGGGATAAGGGCATCCATGGATGCTTAACGGATTGTGCAAAGAAGAACTAGCACGAAAGGGCTCCCATGGTCTGGGTGGCGGGTTAAGCGGTAGGCGGCCGACCTTCGATGCCGCCCGGGCCGACAACAGCTTGGCCGAAGACACGGTCGCGGCCGAGGGTTGCCGCCGTGCTTCTGGTGCCCTTACGAGAGTCTATCCGCACTTTCCGCGGCCCCCATGACGGCAGTTGTTGTGGCCTTTTCGCTATCTCGGCGCCCCTGGGGCAGAACGCGCCTTCAGCAGATGCGGCACGGGGAAGAGCTTCTCATTTTGGCCGTTTCCGTGAACACCCGCTATTGTGTGAACGAACGAGGGGGGATATGGATGACAGAGAATCGCGACCGCAAGCGCGGCAATTTCGAGCAGCTGCAGAACAAGAAATCGACTTACTTTTGGATTGCCCTGGCCTTTCTGCTGCCGGGAATCATGGGACTGTTCATGCTGGTGAATTTTACGGCATCGATGGGTACGATCCCGGCTCCTTTGGCCATTATAGCTGTCGGTGCAGTCGTCATCGGTTTGGTTGTGGGCAAGCTGTACCTTGACGCAGCCAAGGAGCTCCGCAGACTCGACGACAGTTAGGACTTCGATTGGAGAACAAGGCGTATATCAAGTTGTGTTCCCTAATGCTTTGACAGAAGGATAGCGGGGAGGGAATGACATGAGATTCGGTCGAAGGAGCTGGCTTCTGCTTCTGGTATCGGCCGCCATTGTGGCCGGATTTGTTCTCGGCAGCGACCTTGTGCCCTGGGGCCCATCCGATCCCGTGCCGGAGAACACAACGTCAACGCGCGTCGAAACGGTGGACTTTCCTTGGAGGGAAGCTATGTTTTATGAACAGCTGGCCGATGACAAAGTGCAGTGCAATCTCTGCTTTCGGGAGTGTGTAATACCCGAGGGCGAGCGAGGGTTCTGCCGCAACCGCGAAAACATTGAAGGGAGCCTCTTCAGCGTGGTTTGGGGACGGCCCTCCGCGGTCCATGTGGATCCCATCGAAAAAGAACCTTTGCATCAGTTTCTCCCGGGAACAAAGATCTACTGCATTGGAACGGCGGGCTGCAACTTCCGCTGCAGTTTCTGCCACAATTGGACCCTCTCCCAGCGCAGTGTGGAAGAGATAGGGTACTATCCCAACTCCACTCCCCGGGAAGTGGTCAACACCGTGAAAGAGAGGGGCGTTCCCACCATTTCCTTCACGTACAATGAACCCACATCGGCCTATGAATACCTGTACGATGTGGCCAAGAAAGCCCAGGAGGCAGGAATAAATGTTGTGTTCCATTCCAACGGCAGCATGAGCCCGGAACCCCTGCGGGAGCTGCTGCAGTATGTGGACGCCGTCACCATTGATCTCAAAGGCTTCACGGAGCGCTACTATAACGAAATTCTCGGTGCCAGTTTAGAACCGGTCTTGGAAACACTGAAAATTATCCGAGAAGAAGGGGTATGGCTGGAAATTGTCAACTTAGTGGTGCCGGAAGAAAACGATGACCCAGAGGAGATCCGGGCCATGTGCCATTGGATTGTGGAAAACCTAGGGACCGATGTACCGCTTCACTTCTCGCGCTTTTTCCCCAACTACCAGATGACCCACGCCGCGCCAACACCCATTTCCACCTTGGAAGGAGCCCGCGATGTGGCAAAGCAGAGCGGAATCCAATATGTGACCATCGGCAATGTGCCCGGCCATCCCTCCAATAGCACAGAGTGTCCGGATTGCGGCGAGATATTGATTGAACGGGTCCACTTTTCGGTGCACGATGTCAATATTGAAAATGGTCAATGCACCCATTGCGGCCACGAAGTGTCAGGGGTTTTCCAATGAAGGGGCATCCCGCGGCGTTTGTACTGGCGGCAGCCGCCGTAATCGGTGTGGTAGGCATCGTAATTCAGGTACTGCTGACGCGGGAACTGTTGGTGGTCTTCCAAGGCAATGAGTTTACCATCGGCATTGTCATGGCCAACTGGCTGCTCTTGGAGGCTGCAGGGGCGTTGTCAGCCCGTTTCGGCCGCAGCAGCCGCACGCACCAATGGTTTTTGCTGGCGCTGGCGCTTTCGGTGCTCAGTTTGCCTTTATCGCTGTATTTGGCCCGCAGCCTGCGCTGGTTCCTGGGTGTGGGCCCTGCATTGTCCCTGGACCTGGGCCAGATGGCCGTGGGTTCATTCCTGGCCTTGGCTCCGGCGTGCATTACCCACGGTGCCTGCTTTACTTTTGCCTGCAGAGCGTATAATCGGCTGGCAGCGGGCGGTAAGGAGCTGGCCGGGCGAGTGTATGTCTGGGAGACCGTCGGCACCTTGGTGGGCGCGGTGCTGCTGACCGGAGTTCTGGCCCTGCGTTGGCCGGCCTTTACCATCACGGCATGGTTGGCGGCCACGGCGGCGGCAGCAGTTGTGCTGGCGGCGTTTGCCTTGGTGAGCACGGGTCTGCGGCGGCGCTGGCTGGCGGTGGGCTTAGTCCTATTGCTGATGGCTGTGGCGGCTGTCCCTGGGTCTTGGGTGGCACGGCTGCAGGAGCAGACGCTGGCCCTGCATTGGCAGGGGCGGGACGTGCTTTTCCACGAAGATTCTTACTATGGCAGCATTACGGCCATGGAGACCCGAGAACAGCAGATGATTTATTACGATGGCAGTCCCAGCCTGATCATACCCGATCCAGATCTGGAACGCCTGGAGACGACAGCACACGTATCGCTGCTCTTCCACCAGGAACCGCGCGACATCCTTTTGGTGTCCGGCGGTGCCGGGGGGATGCTTCAGGAAATCCAGAAGCATCCCATGGACACTTTGGACTATGTGGAGCTGGATCCTGCACTCTTGACTGCAGCGGCGCGATTGGATGCACCTTTGGTGCGCCAGGAGCTAGACGATCCCAGGCTGCGCACCATACCGAAGGACGGCCGTCTGTTTGTTTCTTCCACCGACCGGGTCTATGATGCCGTGATCTTACATGTGGGTGAACCGAGTACGCTCCAGACCAATCGGCTCTATACCCAGGAATTTTTCAGCCAAATCAAAGAAAGGCTGCGGCCCGGCGGCCTGTTGGCACTGACGCTCCCGGGTTCGAGTTCCCATCTAGGCCATGAACTGCTGCGTTTGAACCGCAGTATGTACCGGACCCTTGACAGCGTTTTTTCGCATGTACGGATTCTTCCCGGTGATATCAACGTCTATCTGGCCAGTTCCGACCACGGTCTTCACGGAGTGGGCCCGGATGAAATGACCGCCCGCTTGCGGGAGCGGGATCTAGAGACAGTACTGGTCACAGAATCATACCTCGACTATCGGTTGGACGATGACCGCTGGTCCCGGTTCCAGGACAAAATTTCCGATGTGTCGGGCACCCGGGCCAACACGGACTTCAACCCCGCGGCCGTGTATTACACGTTGGGTCACTGGGGGGCGATGTTTTCACCCCAACTGCAGCGTATCATGTCGGCACTGGATGCCATGGGTATGTATCAATGGCTGGCTGTGTTTTCCTTTCTCCTGGCGGCAGCCGTGCTTTGGCTGTGGGTCCAGCGTCGGGGCGGGAAACCCAAGGGCGTGCAGCACTGGACGATTTACGGTGCTGTGGCCTGTGCCGTGATAACCACAGGGATGGCCGGCATGGTACTGGATCTTGTGATCTTGTTTGCCTTTCAGTCCCTGCACGGCTATGTCTACCAGGCGATGGCTCTCCTAATTGCCCTGTTCATGGCCGGTGCAGCTGTCGGTGCATGGTGGAGCGGAAGAACGGCCGAGGGGAAGCAGACAATCGGGCGCTTGGCCGCAGTGGATGTGCTGCTGGTGGCCATGCTGGCGGTGCTTCCGCAGTACCTGCGTTTGGCTGCCGCTTCTCCGGTGTTCTTCATGGCAGCATCCGTTGCAGCCGGCGCGCTGACCGGTGCCCAATTTCCGTTTGCTGCCTCGTGCCTGCACGCTAGCGGCCGTCCGTCCGCCGGCGGCCTGGCCTATGGACTGGATTTGGCCGGCGGCTGGGCCGGCGCCTTGATATCTGCGGTGTTTTTGGTTCCATTGCTGGGCATTGCCCACACCGCTTGGGTGATCGCCGGAGTTAAGGTTTTGTCTAGCCTGTTGCTGATTGGGGCCGCGGTTAGTACAGCCGGACATTTTTCTAAGGGGACGATACGATGAAAGCGCGCGCAGCCATAGCTGTTATTACGGCTTTTGCGGCAGCGTATCTCATGGGAAGCATATTTTTCCAGGAAACAGATATGCAGTCTCGGCAACCGGCGGGAATCAATGTTTCCAGAGAAGAAAAGACGCTGTCCTTCACCGGCGAAGTGCGGCAGCGTGAGGGTTGGGTGCAGTTTTTGGTCTATGCCCAAGGCTATCAGTGGCTGGAGGCGGACTGCGCCATTGTATCAGAGATCAAACTGCGGGATCTGCAGCAGGCGGCTGCGTCCGTGGACTGGGAGATCTGGGATGCAGTCTGGACCGAGAATGAAAATGTGGATGGCGTGGGCGTGACCATCCATCATGATGGCAAGGCATATGAACCAAACGATCTTACAAAGGCTGCAGACCACCTTGGCCTAGTGGATACCCTATTTGTGGGCTGTCCGTACTTCGATTCCATTGCTCTGCAGGAAACAGCGGCGGACTGTACTGCCTGCCCGATATTTCCCTTGGAGCAGCGGGCCCTGCAGGATAAATTTGAACGGGCCTCCGGGGAATCTGGATACTATCTCAAGGAAGGCGAGATGCCGCCTGTGGGTTCAGCTGTGAAAGTTCGAATACGGTTTCCGGAGTGATGGTCCTTGCAGCCAGTGGTGGAGTTATTTGTGCTCGGCGTTGTTTCTGCCGTTTCGACCTGTGCGGGAGCCTGTCTTCCTGTACTGCTTGCCTTTCTCATGGGAAAGAAGGAATCGGCGGTGGGCGGCTTCAGCGGCGCGCTGCTGTTTAGCGCGGCCCGTTTGGCCGGGTTTGGCGTTCTAGGTCTCCTGGCCTCCTTGTTCGGACAAGTGGTGATCCGCGGATTCGGCGGGCTGCAGGATGTTTTGATGATCTTCGGCGGCCTGTTGGTGGCGGCCTTGGGAATAGCTATGCTCGCGGGAATATCTTGGCAGCCGGGGTGTTTTGCGGGCCGTCGGCTGCAGAATTGGTGGGACTTGCTGCTGTTGGGATTTGCCATGGCTTTCATACCCTGCCCTCCGCACTTGGGCGTGATGGCCTATGCCGCCCTCGCGAGCACCCATTGGCTGCACGGCATGGGTATGGCCTTGAGTTTTGGCGTTGGCAATATGGTGCTGCTGCTGGTTTTGGGTACGGCAGCCGGCGGTCTGTCGGGAACGATCCAAAACCGGTGGGGGTCCGCCTGGCTGCGGGCCGCGTGCGGCGGCGTCATGATCATTCTCGGCCTGCGCTTGGCGGCGGTGACGGCACCGGGGTTCTGGGCTTGATCTGCTGCGCAGAAAGGGCAGTGTACAAACAAAGCACTGGGGAGGTATGGAGATGGCAAGCATTTCGCTCAATGGGCGCTGGGATGTGATGGAACGTCCTCTTTCCCACGGCCGTTCAGCTGTTGGCGATGTGATGCAGTCCGAGGCCGATTTCAAGGGCTGCGTGCCCGGGGACGTCAATGATGCGTTGGTACAGGCGGGGCGGATGCCGGAACCGTTGGTTGGTGTCAATTTTCGAAAATTCCGCTGGGTTCAGGAGCGCTCGTGGTGGCTGCGCCGGCGGATCTTTGTACCCGACAGTTGGTCCCGTCTGCTGCGTACTGAGCTGCGGCTGGATGGATTGGATGTCCACGGCGACGTGTGGTGCAATGGCACCTATCTTGGCAGCCACGGCTCTGTTTTTTATCCCTATACGGCTGACGTGAGCGAGGTGCTCCGCCCTGGACAGGAAAACGTCATTTTAGTACGCCTTACCACCGGATTTGACCGGATGGGAAGTTATCCGGACTTCCCGCTGCTGGAATCGGTGCCGACCGAAGCAGCCCGAGGTTATCCGGAACGGGGCGATAAGCGCCGCATCTATCTGCGTAAACCGGCCTATGTGTGGGGTTGGGACTGGGGCCCGCGTCTGCCTACGTGCGGCATTACCGGCGATGGTTCCTGCCTGGAGGGCAAGCAATCGCTGGAGATTGCCGATACGACGTTGACAACACACTGGGTGGAAGGCGGAGCAGAAGTGACGGCTGCAGTGGCCATCGAACATGGCACAGCCGCGGCGACCGAACGCTGCGATGTTCGCTTCCGGATGGTCGCTGAGGACGGTGATGTCTTTGAAGTCGTTGAGCGGCAAGCGCTGCTGGCCAGCGGCAGGAACTATCTATCACTAACGCTGCACATCCCCAAGCCGCGCCTGTGGTGGCCCAATGGCAGCGGCGGACAGCATCTCTACCAGGCCGAGTTAGAAGCGGTTACAACCGCAGGAGAAAGCTGCCGGTCATCATTGTCCTATGGCATGCGCCGCATTGAACGGGATACGTCTCCAGGCCAGTTCGGATTCTGTGTCAATGGCAAACCACTGTTTCTTAAGGGCGGGAACTGGATACCCAGCGACTCCCTGTATGGACGGATTTCCGACGAAAAGCTGAAGACCCTGGTAAAAGAGGCCGCGGCGGCTAACTTCAACTGCCTCCGCATCTGGGGCGGAGGCCTGTACGAGCGCGATGCATTCTATGACGCGTGCGACACTGAAGGCATCCTGGTTTGGCAGGACTTCATGTCAGCGTGCGCACCGCTGCCGGCCCACGAGCCATGGTTCCAAAGGGAATTTGAGGCTGAAGCAGAATACCAGATTGGCCGGCTTCGCAACCGGACGTGCCTGTTGATGTGGTGCGGCAACAATGAAGTGGCTGCCATGCTCGAGGGAGTCGGAATCAAACCATGGGATGATCCCGGCTGGCAGCTGTATCATCGGACCCTTCCCCAGCTGGTGCAGCACCTGTCGCCCCAGATACCTTATTGGCCGACATCTCCCTATGGCGGCCGGGACAGTACGGGCTGTCCCGATGAGGGCGATGATCATCATTGGGTGGTGATGAAGCCCGAACCGAAGTATTGGTCGGCTCCGTTCTACTGGGACGAACCCGAGCGCCCTATTTTCAACTCGGAGTACGGCTATGGAGGGCCAGTGTCATGGGAGAGCACCTGCGACTATATGGGAACCGATGAGCCGGACATATTCAGTGAAGTGGGCCGCGAGCACACCAATGCCTTCTACGACATACCGAGGGTGCGCTTCAGCATTCAGGAGCATTACTGCGAACCGGACAATCTCCCGCTGGAGGAGTTCATTCTCTACGGAGGACTGTGCCAAGGCCTGAACTTGGGATACTCCCTGGAATCAATGCGGGCTAACAATCACACCCGCGGCGGCCTGTTTTGGATGTACAATGACACCTGGGGTGAAAACGGGTGGTCCATTGTCGATTATTACCTGCGGCGTAAAATCAGCTACTATAACGTCAAACGATGCCTTGCTCCCCGGCGGCTGGTGCTGCGCCCGGGAGGCAAAGCTTTCGGAGGAAGCAAGGACGAAATTCTGCTGCTGGCCCTTAACGACGGCAGCCGGGCTCTCGATATCAGCGTACGCTGCGGCTATATGGACTACCAGGGCGACGGCGCCATTGACCTGGAAACGGTACATTGCACCGTGCCCGCCCATTCCAAGGCCATCGCTGCCATCATTCCGCGGCCCGAACCGGAACTGCTGCGGACCGGCACCGTGGTGGCGCAGCCGCTGGGCGAGTGTGCGCAGTATCTTGATGCGGCGGCTTTGCGGACCGGTGCGTTCCGCAGCACAGGAGCCGGACGGGCGGACGTACATGTATCCCACAGGAAGCGGATGGGCCCTGACCTCGCAGTGACCGTGGACTCCTCTTCCTTTGCCCATGCTGTGCATTTTGATGTCGCCGCGGATTATCGCCTATCGGATCATTATTTCGATCTGCTGCCCCATCAGTCCAAAACCGTAACCATCTACGGCGGCGCCGACTTGGAAGATGAAGACTTGGCACCGCGCCATGTGTTCGCTGATGCCGGGCGGGCAGTTTTAGACCGCCCCTAAGGTACATCGGGAAGTACGCCCTGCCTTTTGCAGACGCCGGCGGCCGCGCCAGATTCGTGTTGCTTCCTGCGTGCCGTTTTTGTATGATAAAAAGGAGTGCGAACAGCCGGTCGCATTGGACATGATCTCAAGGAGTGTTGGCAGGTGAGTACGCTGTGGTCAGAGCGGGTGCAGGGAATTGCTGATTTGGATTACAGCCGGTCGCTGCGGTTCCGTGACGAGTGTAAGGAGGATGTTCTTAGGGCACTGGGGCTGGAGGCCCCCATGAAGGTCGCCGACCTTGGCTGCGGGCCGGGGACGTTGGCGAGGAAAATCGGGCAGTGGCTGGGTGCTGACTGCGAGGTGCTGGGTATCGACAGGGATACGGTCTTTGTGGAACATGCCCGGAGAGAAGCTGCAGCTGCCGGACTATCCCATGTTCACTTTGCCGTCGGTGACGTTTTGGACCTTTCCTTGCAAGACAATGCCTTCGACGTTTGTTTGTCCAGTGCAGTGCTGGAGCATGTTCCCCACGAACCCTTCCTGCGGGAACAGCTGCGCGTCCTCCGAGCCGGCGGATCCGCGTCGGTGCTCACCTTTCTTCCCTCCCGATACATCAAGACAACTGCCATGGCCGAGGCCCTGATGAAGCCCAGGGAACAACAGCTGTGGCAGCGGCTCTGCCAAGGCATGGAACCCTGTGGAGTACAGGGTGTGGCTGCCTATCCCGTGGATTTGGCCAAGCTGCCCGCCATGATGGAAGCCGTGGGATTTGAGCAGATCCGCATCGACAGCCTTACCTTTCCCCAAATTGTCGATGACGCAAGGCTGGCTGCGGCGGACCGCCTGGAGATGGTTGCCTTTGAAAAGCTGCAGCTCCTTGAACAGCTGCAGCGGACCCTTAGATGGAGCCAAACGCCCTTGGCGGAGGAAGAGGCGCAGGAGTTGGAAGCCATGATCCACGATCGATTCCGGAAACGGGCGGAGGCCGCGACCGCAGGCGTGCACCACTGGGATTACACGATTGTGGTGGCCGTAACGGTTTCCGGTTCCAAACCGTACTGAGGCTTGCCTGCGTGTCGGCTTGTCTAGTACGCCGGCTCATGTGCAACTGTACCAGCATGGAAATGGATCAAAGGAATGAGAAGATGCAGAGGGAGATGATATGGTGTCCAGCGTCGAACAGTATTTTCAGGAACTGACCCAACTCCTTGGGCTGATAGAATACCATGAACGGGACGGGATTGCCACAGCGGCCCAATGGGCGGCAGAAACCATCGAACGGGACGGGATTATCCACGTTTTTGGTACGGGCCATTCCCATATGGCCGGAGAAGAGATGCTCTATCGCGCCGGTGGGCTGGCCTGTTTTAACGGAATTCTGGTTCCGGAACTGATGCTGCACGATGGAGCGGCAGAAAGCACGATGGCCGAACGGAAGCAGGGACTGGCAGAGGAAATTCTCGAGCGGTATCAGCTGCAGGAAGGCGATCTGATGATTATCGTTTCCAATTCTGGAGTGAACGCCGTTCCCGTGGAAGCTGCGCTGTATTGCCAAGACAAGGGTCTGCGGGTTGTGGCGGTGGGTTCGCGCGCCTATGCCGAAGCGGCAGAGGCCAAGTTAGGGCAAAAGCTCTTAGACACAGCCGATCTGTTCTTGGACAACCATCTGCCGCCGGGCGATGCACTAATCCCCATTCCCGGCACGGAAGGCAAGGCTGGCCCGGGTTCGACGGTGGCCATGTCAGCCATTCTGCATGGCATCGCCCTAGGCGCCATGGACAGGCTGGCCGGCCAAGGCACGCCCATACCCTATTATATCAGTGCCAATATTCCCGGTGCACAAGAGCACAATCGGTCGATCATGCAGCGTTACAAGCATCGGATTAAGCATCTTTAAACCGCCGGTGCGGCCCGACATCCAGGGCTGCGCCGAATGCCCAGTGAAGAGGAATGATGAAATTGTTCTTGGCCATCGATCTTGGCACGACAGGGGTAAAGGTGGCACTGGCGGAAGACAGCGGCCGCCGGATTGCTTACAGTTACCGCACACTGTCACTGGAAACGCCCCGGTCCGATTGGGTACAGCAGCAGCCCGAGGCCTGGTGGGATGCATGCTGCAGTGCCGCGTCCGAAGTGATGGACCAAGCGTCGGCTGCCGCCAAAGACATCCGCATGATCGGACTGTCGGGACAGATGCACGGCCCGGTCTTTGTCAATGCCGCCGGAGAAGCCCTCTATCCATGCCTCACTTGGGCTGACCAGCGCTCTGCGGCACAGATAGGGCAGTTGTACGACGCGATGGATACCGGCACGTGGCTGACGACGACCGGCAACCTTCCCGCGGGGGCCTATACTCTGCCGAAGCTGCTCTGGGTGAAAGAACACGCGCCGCAGGTGCTGGACGAAACGGCGCACATACTGCTGCCCAAGGATTATCTGCGGCTGCGCATGACAGGCATAGCGGCGACGGATGCTTCCGATGCCTCCGGTACGCTGATGTACGATATCTTCCAAGGAAATTGGTGTTCGCACTGGGCGGCCCGCTTCGGATATGACAGTGCTTGGCTCCCGCCCGTCCTCGGGTCCGACCAGGAGGCCGGCGTGCTGACAGAACGGGCGGCCCAAGCGTTAGGCTTGACTGCAGGAACTCCCGTGGTCACGGGAGCAGGCGATCTGGCATGTACCTGCACCGCTTTGGGGCTGCTGCAGCCTGGGGCCGTCGGTGTAAACATCGGAACCGCCGGCCAGGCACTCAGTGCCCTTGATGATCCGCAGAAGGCTGCCGGAGAGCTCTTCTTGTTCTCCCATGCAGTGCCGGGCCGCTTCTTCGCCTTAGGCTCGTTGTTTGCCGCCGGCCTTGCCTTCCGCTGGTTCCGCGACACGGTGGGCGAACTGGAAAAGGCTCGAGAAAAGGAACCCAATCTTCCCTCGGCGTATGATCTATTGGTGGAACGGGCATCCGCTGTCCGTCCTGGTTCGGAAGGGGTATTGTTCCTGCCCCATTTAACCGGCAGCAGTACGCCTTATCATGAGCGCAGCGATCGGGGGAGCTTTGTCGGTCTGCGGGTCCATCATGGCAAAGGCCACATGGCGAGAGCTGTCTTGGAAGGAATTACCTTTGCCATGGCACGCATACTCCAGGTATACCGGGACTGCCGACTGCCTGTGGATGAAATCCGCATTGGCGGCGGGGCTGTGCGCAGCCCTTTTTGGCAGCAGCTGCAGGCAGATATCTACCGGCAGCCGGTAACACCCATGGATACGGAGGATGCCGCACTGACCGGTGCCATGATCGCCGCCGCAGTGGGAAGCGGCCAGTTCTCAGACTGGTCTGAAGCCCAGCAGCAGTTAACCCTGGCGGGAAACCCCGTCCATCCCAGGCCGGACGCAATGGCCATGTACGAGCGGTACTATCCTGTCTATCTGCAGCTTCGGGAGGCCCTCGGAGACGTACACCGCCGTCTTGACGATCTAGAGTAATTTTTCTTTGGGAGTGAAGCAATCGTATGCAGCTGGATATTCTCAGTTTCAATCTCCGTACGTGGACAGACACTGACGGCAGCAATGCTTGGCCGTACCGCCGGGACATGGCGGCTGAGTTGATCAAAAAATACCATCCCCATGTGGTGGGGACGCAAGAAGCACTCCCGGAAATGCTGTCCGATCTCGACAGCCGGCTCCCCGAATATGAACGATGGGGTGAGGGCCGGCGGGGTGGTGAAAATGGCGAATTCAATGCCATTTATTACCACCGCCGCGTGGGCGGGCCCCAAGAACAGGGCCAGTTTTGGCTGTCGGAGACTCCCGACGAACCGGGAAGTGTGTCGTGGGATTCATCGCTGCCAAGAATATGCACTTGGGCCGTATTTCAACCGCCGGCGCTGGGGAGGCCATTCTTGGTGTGCAACACGCACTTGGACCATCGCGGCCCGGAAGCGAAAATACAGGGTGCCCGCCTGATCTGGCAGCACATGCGTCCTTATATCGACAAAGGGATGGCGGCTGTCCTTGTCGGGGATCTGAACAGCCGCCCGGGTGAGGAGCCGATCGTCTTTCTGCGGCGGCATCTGCGGGATCTGCTGCAAGAGACAGGACAGGATGGCATTGGTACCTTTCACGGTTTCAGCGGCGAAAGCCGCGATCTTCCCATCGACCATGTCTTTGCAGGCCCGGGGATTGATGTGCAGGACGTTCGCATTATACGAGACCATGTTGACGGCTCCTATCCGTCGGATCATTTTCCTGTTATGGCTTGCCTGCAGCTTTCGTGAGCTTGTCCATGCTGTGGTGCGGGCACGGTGCTGGGCCAAGAGGTCCGGTCTGCTGCGCGGCGAGGAGACCGAAGAATTCGAGTTTTTTATCTTATTCCACAGGAGGTTGTGCTTCATGGTGATCTATGCCCTATGGGCTGCAGCAGTGGTTCTTCTGGCTGCGACGGCGCTGCTGTATGACAGATACAGCAGACTGAAGAGCGGTGTGTTGGACGCTTTGCGGGATCAGAAACGGGATCTGCTGACGGATTACGGGATTATAGATCGGGCAGCCGCCGAAACGCAGGACATTCTAGCCTCCTGTTTGGAGGCCAAAAGAAAAAATTCGGGCCGCGGGTATATTGTGCAGAAACTGCGCTCCTATCTGGAAAGCAATCCCCATGCCGTGGGCCACTGGGTTGTTTTTGAGCCGAACGCCTTCGACACGGACGCAGCGAACAAAGACAACCATGACGACGGGTCGGGACGTTTCAATACATATGTATACCGGGATGGTGACACGATCAAGACCATGAGCCTGCCGGACATCGATGCCGAAGAGTTCTACACGCTGCCGAAACAGCGGCGAGAACTGGTTGTCCTCGACCCCTTCACCTATGACGTCGATGGAACAGAAACGCTGATGACAACCGTGGCTGCACCGATTATGGAAGATAACAAAGCTGTGGGCGCCGCAGGCGTCGATGTGCCGCTGAAGATAGCCAAGGCTATCCATCGGGAGCTCTTGACCCTTCCCGGCGGGTCGAAAAAGACGGTGCACAATCCGCTGTTGCTGCTAGAGAAGACGACAGCGGCGATTAAGGACAATTACACCGAGATGGCTTACCAAATCCATGCCCAGTCGGACATTCTTTCCGAGGCCATTGAGCAATCCAGTTCGACCATGCATGAGCTGCAGCAGCACACAGAGGTGGTGGAGCAGCAGGGCGAGCAGTCGGAGGAAAACATCGAATCACTGAATGAAGTGGCCAGCGCCATGTCCGATGTGGCATCGGTGTCACAGAACATGGCGGAGTCCGTGGAAACCTTAGCCCGCATCAGTGTAGAATCCGCCGACGAAGCAGAAGTGGGTGCCAAGGCCATGGAGGAAACGGCCGCAGCCATGGATACGGTGCTCGACTTCGCAGAGGCCATTAAGGCCATCGCCGAGCAGACCAACCTCTTGGCCTTAAATGCATCCATCGAAGCGGCCAGGGCCGGGGCAGAGGGACGGGGATTTGCGGTTGTGGCGGAAGAAGTGACGAAATTGGCGGCACAATCCAACAAGGCTGCATCCGATGCCAAGGGAACCATTGCAGAAGTGCGGTCTCAGGCGGAACGCTCCTTGGCGGCTGTGCGCTCCATCGCTGCCCAGGCCGAGAAACTGGACAAACACATCCAAGGGATTGCCGCCGAAATCCAGGAACAATCGGCCACAGCAGAAGAGGTCAGTGCCACCGTGGATCAGGTTCTCGTATCGATTAAAGAGACCACAGCCCGACTCAACCAATCCATCAAAGACCAAGAGCAGGCCATACAGGATACCGTGCATACCCTGGAATCTTTGGAGGCCAATGGCCGGCAATTCAAGGCCTATGCCGCAAAGCTGCAATCGTGATCGACTGACTCGGCTTGCACCGGAGCTGGCGCCGCTGGGGACCAGCTCTTTGTTAGGGAAAAGAGTGAACGGCGCGAAACTTTGGTAAGAAATGGGTGGGCCTAACGAAATGGTTACCAAAAGAGTGTCAAACCTAACATTCCGTTCACAGAGGCGTCGGGTTCCGCTGTTATACTGAGGATAGCGGGAAGGTGGTCATGGGCGGGAAACTGTTTTGGCCAAGGAGAACCCGGTGAGGCGGTGACAGGTTGAATTGTCCAGTCAGTACATCGCAGGAACTGCAGGCTCTATATGAGCGACTGTTGAACATGGGAACGCTTGTGGAGCACGCTGTCCATGAAAGCGTCCAATCTCTGCAGGCCCTAGACACATCGCGAGCCTATGCAGTGATTCGCAGCGACACCCAGATTGATATCCTGGAAATGGAGATCGAAGCGCGGTCCGTTCACCTTTTGTCGCTGCAAAGGCCTTCGCAGATGGAACTGCGTTTGATCACTACGGTTTCCAAAGTGATAACGGACCTGGAGCGGATCGCCGACAATGCCACCAACATTGCTGAGGTCACGGTTCGCTTTCAGGGCCAGCGGCATATCAAACTGCCGGCGGATATTGGACGCATGACAGATATCTGCAACGAAATGCTCCATCAATCGCTGCAGGCACTGATCCAACGGGATCAGGAGCTGGCCCGCGCTGTCTGCAAGCGAGACGATGAAGTCGATGCCTTGTATGTATCGGTATTCGAGGAGTTGGTTGCGATCATGGAGCGCGGCGGAGACCACAGAAGGACTGCGCAGTGCGCCAACTTGATGTTTGTGGCCCGATTTTTGGAACGCATTGCCGATCACTCCACCAATATTTGCGAGCGGGTTGTCTACCTCGTGACTGGTAAGCGGCTCCGCTTAGGATAGCGGCACTCCTAGGCTGCCTGGGCGGTCGCAAAGTGGACACGGCAGATGATCGAGGGGCGGCTTTTGGGTTTGGCATTCCGTGTGTTGGCAGCCGCGATCACGGAGCAGGCCACAGGCCTGCTCCGTTTCCGAATGCAGAGGTCTGTGGTATCGAAGATCAGTGACTGCCGCCGAAGGTTGATCGTAAGTAGGGATATCCCTGTCCCTCGTCAATGCTCCAGATGCTGTCGAAATCCCAGCCTTCGTAGGTGCCCTGCTGCTTCATATCCGCCGTGCCCAGGGCTGTGCCCAGCCCGGAGTCGGCTTGGCCGGTGGTGTCGGCGTCAAAATAGGAGCCTTCGATGGCCGAATTTTCCTGATATCCCACCAAACCGCCGAGGCCTTCCTCCCCTTCAACGCCGCCCACAGCGTAGCAGTTGGCAATGGATGCATCCATGACAACGGCTGCCAATCCGGCTACAACGACTTGGCCCTGGACATCGCCGGATGCGAAGCTGTTGCTGACACGGCTGCCGTCCATGACCACTCCAGCCAGTCCGCCTATGACCTCATGGCCGGAAACTGTCGCTTCGGCATAGGAGCGCTCAATGACGGCTTCATCGGTCATACCTCCCACGAGGCCGCCCGCTGACTCCCGTCCGTTGACCACGCCCGAGGCTTTGGAATCGACGATTGTGCTTCGCTCCATGTGCAAGCCGGCCAGTCCGCCAATGATCTCCGTGCCGGTTACCGTGGCCGAGGCCTGCGAGTGCTCGATAGTGCTGCCGAGCATGACTGTGCCAGCCAGACCTCCGATGCTCTCCCGGCCCGAGACGTTGCCGCTTGCTGTGCTGTTTTCAATGTTGGAGCCAAATAATATGCCGGCTATCCCTCCCGTTAGTTCCTCTCCCTCGACGGCTCCCGAGGCCTGCGAGTGCTCGATGATGCTCAAAAATGCCATGCCTGCGATTCCGCCAATGGTTTCAGCCACGCTCACCACGCCTGTGACCGAGGCACTGCTGCTGCAGTGGCTGATTGTGGGCTTGGGCGGCTGCGGTATTGGGCTGGCCGGGCTCAAACCAGTAATCAACTCGTCGAATTTCATGACGTCTACGCCCGCGGCAATGCCGGCTATTCCGCCTAGCCCTGAACGTCCCTTCACCACTCCGTCAACATGCACGTCTTCTAACAATCCGCCGCCGAGAAAACCGACCAGTCCGCCCACGATGTCCTTCCCCTGGACGTCCATTGCTTCAAGGGTGAGACGCCGGACCTTACCAGGTTCCTGGATTAGACCGAAGAGGCCTTCAGCATATTCTGATTCAGGGTTGGCGATGGTCAGCCCCGTGATCGTATGGCCTCCGCCGTCATAGGTACCCGAAAAGCCTTCAAAGTGTTCGTCGAGCAGTTCCATGCCTTCCATATACAAGGAACCGATAGGATCCCAGTTGCCATGGGTTGATAGATCTATATCTGCGGTCTGCAGAAAATGGCTGTCTAAATGTTTTCTGACCAGTTCGAGCTGTTCTGCTGAAGCCACTAGAAATGGATCGCCGGGCGTTCCGGAACCGCCGGCAAAGGCTTCTGCTGCCTTCTGTACATCCTGTTCTGCGGGAGCTTCGGCGGCCTGGGCCTCGTTATTATCGGACCCGTGAGCGGCCGACGCTAGGGAAAAATCGGCAGCTGCCGCAAAAAGCAGCAGCGGGAGCATTGCCAATATGATCCCGTACCGCAGGGCCCATGCAGGTCCCGGACGTGTCCCTCTTGTGCGGTGAGCGGGTTTCAAGGTGCTGCAGGACTTCATGATTTCCTTCCTCCTTTTGATTTTTTGGTACCGTCAAATGCGGCCAAGGCCCCTATCTTGCACCGGGCCCGGGCGTGTACCCTCTCAGTGCGCTTCTTCCACCATGGGCGGCGGATATCCTTCTAGTTTCAGCAATAGTATGTGTTTTCAGTACTCTCTTTGCCGCCGGTGCTGGCAGCAGGGCCTCCGAAACATCGCCCAGGAAACCGTATGGCCGGGGTTGTGCTTTTTGACAGGCACGGTAAAGAAGTGGCGGAGGCGAACCCCTTACAGGCGCATTCACATTACAGCGGACATGAGTACTGTAACCATCGGCATCGCAGCCAGACCCTTCCATCGGAAGCTTCCTGTTTCTTGGGCTAAGCCGGGTGTAAGGCTGCTTCCCGCCTAGTGAAACAGGCCAGCCATGTCCTGCGCCGGGGAGCCAGAGGATCGTTTTTTAAACAAAATGGGAACAGGCGGCAGGATTTCGCAGGTGGCAATAGAAGTGGCTAAAATATGAACCAAAAGTAAATTTGCAACTTTAAGTGTCAGGACGTGGTTGTGTGTCGGGTACCCTTCGTTCCTATGATGCTCAGAACCTGCTGCAGCGTGCGGCGGCGGAGATGGAATCCATGGGCCGCGGACAGCGGAAAGCAGCGGAATTTTTGGTAAAGCGTCCCTATTTCGTGTTGGGCAGCAGTCTTGAGCAGTATGCAGAGACCGCCGATACCAGTCGCCACAGCATATTGCGCATGGCGAAGACTTTGGGCTTCACGGGGTTCAAAGAGCTGCAGCATGCCTTGAGCCAAATGTTCCAAGCGCAGGCGGGAGATATTTCCAATCCCATGCTGCGATGGCTCTTTCACTCAGCGGTGGAAGCCGTGGTCGATACAGTCAACCATATGCAGGAGGAGTCCTTTGAACGGGCCGTGTCATTGTGCGGCGGCGCCAAGCGCATCTTCTTCTACGGTGTCGGTGAATCCGGCCTGTTGGCGGAAATCATGCACCACCGCTGTCTGCTGCTGGGGCTCGATTCCACGGTCTGTGTGCCGGGGTTTCCCAACATGGGTGCGTTATTTGGGTCCGACAAGGCTCTGATCATGATTTCCCGGTCAGGGCAGGGAACCCATCTCCAGGATGTCATGGCAGTGGCACAGGATACAGGTACGCCTGTCATGGCTGTCAGCGCAGAACCCAACGGCTGGCTGGCAAAAACAGCGGATCTGGTACTGCTGGTTTCTGCACCGGCGCTGCGTTCCCGTTCCCACCTATTGGGTTTGAAAACGGGATTTGAGCTTTTGCTCAATGCCGTGGTGTTTGAAGCGGCCGCAAGGCGCGGTGTTGCATTGCAGGATGACTGTTAGGGAGAAACCAACTGAGAGGGGGTGGGTTGCAGCGTCAGTCACGAAACCGTCGGAGATTGTTAGTACGCAATTATGTAAGGAGGGCCTGAGTTGAAAAAAACAGTGTGGTCTGTGGTGCTTTTCCTGGTCATCATGGCGCCCGGTACAGCTTTGGGAGCTTACAGTGAGGCACCGATGCTGCAGCAGATGGTAGCAGACGGTGAGCTTCCGCCCGTGGAAGAACGTCTGCCGGCCGAACCGTTGGTCATTGAACCGCGGCACAATGTGGGAGAATACGGAGGCACTTGGAATCGTCTCACTGTGGGTGAAGATTGGCGGTATTTTCGGCAGGCGATGTACGGCCACTCGCTGCTGCGTTGGACCGACGATGCCATTGGTGTTGACGAAATGTTGGTCAAGGAATGGGAGGCAAACGAGGACCAATCTCACTGGACAATGCACTTCCGTGAAGGTCTGAGGTGGTCGGATGGAGAGCTGTTTACCACCGATGACTTCATGTTCTGGTGGGAAGAAATGGCTCTGCACCCCGAACACTCCGAAGCCGTGCCTGGATGGGCAACCACGGAAGAAGGACGGGTGGAGATCGTTCAAGTCGATGATTATACACTTCGTTTTGAATTCCCCACACCACAGGTTTTCTTCCCGGAATACATGGCCATGCGCGTCGATGGCGGCCAACAGGATCATCGTCCGGCGCCCAAACACTATTTGATGCAGTTCCACCCGGACTATAATGACGAGTACGATACCTTCGAAGAGTTTGAGATCAGGCAGCTGTGGTGGAAGAACCCGGAATGCCCTGTTTTGACGGAATGGATGCCGGTGCGCCATGATCCCGGGCAAGTGCTGATTCTAGAGCGCAACCCCTATTACTATGGTGTGGATACCGAAGGCAACCAGCTTCCCTACATTGATGAAGTTCGTATTGAGTTCGTGGGAGATCCGGAGGTGTTTAAACTCCGGGCCACACGGGGCGAATCGGACATGCAGATACTGCCGAGTGTACTGGGCATGGCTGATATTTCGCTGATTCGTGCCGGTACCAATCAGTATGGCATCCATCCCATGCTCTTTGGCGGCGGTTCAGGAACTGGCTCCGTTTACTTCCCCAACCAAAACCATCCCGACGATGCCCGACGGGAAGTGTACCAGGACAGCCGCTTTCTGCGGGCTCTGTCCCATGCCATCAACCGCTCGGATATACAATCCCTTGTATACTATGACCAGGGATACAAGACTACCGGTACAATGAGCCCCAATGCCCGGGAATTCCATACGGAAACGGGTCAGGAGCTGTTTGAACAGTGGCGGGACTTGGCGGTGGAATATGATCCCGAAAAAGCCGAACAGCTGCTGGATGAAGTCGGTGTGACAGACACAACCGGCGATGGATATCGGAATCTCCCCAACGGCGACGAGTTTGTTATCCGCATTGAAATGTGGGCTGACGTAGGTGAGGAGTATTTCGACAGTACCGAACTAGTCCGCTCCCACTGGGCCGATGTGGGCATCCGCACGGAGATCAATCCGGTGGACTGGTCTGCCCTGGCGAACATGCGGGAACAAGGAACCTTTGATGTCCAAGATGGATGGGAAGTGGGCGATGGACCGAGTATGGTGCTGACGCCGGCATGGCTGATCCCAATGGAAAATCAGCGATGGGCTCCGCTCTATGGAGCCTGGCACAACAACATCGACGATCCCATCATTGAACAGGAGTTGGACAAAGATCCCCGCGACCGGACACCGCCCCGGGAACAGCCAGATCCAGACAGCCCCTACGCCCGGCTGTTTGAGCTGTACCGCAAGGCAGAAGTAGAGCCAGATGAAGAGGTCCGCAATGAATACGTGTATGAGATGCTGCGTATTCACATTGAGAACGGCCCCTTTTTCATTGGCACTGTGGCCAACTTCCCCAGGGTCGGCGTCATCCGTGACGGGTTTAAGAATGTCCCCGACCGCGATGAGCTGCCTGTGGGAGGTTATGTGGGCCCCTGGAATGTTCCGTTCCCTGGGTACATTCTGCCCGCACAGTTCTATATTGAGCAGGAGTAACTCTATGTTGGCGGCGGGGCAGGAGTGTATGACTGCCCCGCCGGTTCTTGCAGGACAGATATGGGGTTATGCCATGGATAGGCCATTGGGAGACATCTCTGCTGGCCCGTTGGTCTGCACCATCCTGCGAAGCAGGTCCAAG